>JBBSBK010000082.1:0-17020 GCA_038251315.1 Rhodobacterales bacterium
CGTTGTCGTCGTCGAACAGATATTCGGCGACCGCCTTGGTCAGTTCGGTCTTGCCGACGCCGGTTGGCCCCAGAAACAGAAAACTGCCCAAAGGCCGCCCTTCGTCGTTCAACCCGGCCCGCGCGCGACGCACAGCATTCGACACCGCCCGCACCGCCGATTTCTGGCCGATCACGCGCTTGCCCAACTCTTCTTCCATCCGCAGCAGCTTTTCGCGCTCGCCTTCCAGCATCCGGCTGGTCGGAATCCCGGTCCAGCGTTCGACCACCTCGGCGATCTGTTCGGGGCGTACCGCCTCTTCGACCATCAGATCGCTCGTGGTTTCAGCCTCGGCCAGCTTGCGTTCGAGGTCAGGAATCACGCCATAAGACAGCTCGCCCGCCTTGGCGAGGTTGCCTTCACGCTTGGCAATCTCCAACTGCGCCCGCGCATGATCCAGCTTTTCCTTGAGGTTGCGCGACCCCTCCAGCTTGTCTCGCTCGGCCTGCCATTTGGCGGTCATCTCGGCCGACCGTTCCATGACATCGGCCAGTTCCTTCTCGATCTTGGCGAGCCGGTCCTTGGACGCCGCATCGTCCTCTTTCTTCAGAGCCTCGGCCTCGATCTGCTTTTGCAGGATGTCGCGGTCCAACGCATCCAAAGCTTCGGGTTTCGAATCCACCTCCATCCGCAACCGCGACGCGGCTTCATCCATCAGGTCGATCGCCTTGTCGGGCAGAAACCGGTCGGTGATATAGCGGTGCGACAGGGTCGCCGCCGCGACCAACGCCGAATCCGAAATCCGCACCCCGTGGTGCAGTTCATACTTTTCCTTGATCCCGCGCAGGATACTGATGGTATCCTCGACGGTGGGTTCTTCGACCAGAATAGGCTGGAAACGGCGGGCAAGGGCCGCGTCCTTTTCCACATACTTCCGGTATTCATCCAGGGTCGTCGCACCGATACAGTGCAACTCACCCCGCGCCAGCGCTGGTTTGATGAGGTTCGCCGCATCCATCGCACCGTCCGCCTTGCCCGCGCCGACCAGCGTGTGCATTTCGTCGATGAACAGGATAATCTCGCCCGCCGCATCCTCGATTTCCTTCAACACGGCCTTCAGCCGCTCTTCGAACTCGCCGCGATACTTGGCCCCGGCGATCAGCGCACCCATGTCGAGCGCCATCAGCCGCTTGTTACGCAAACTTTCCGGCACATCACCGCTGACGATGCGCAGCGCCAGCCCTTCGGCAATCGCCGTCTTGCCGACACCGGGTTCACCGATCAGTACCGGGTTGTTCTTGGTGCGACGCGACAGCACCTGCATCGACCGGCGAATTTCCTCGTCACGGCCAATGATCGGGTCGATCTTGCCCTGCTCAGCGGCCTCGGTCAGATCGCGGGCGTATTTCTTCAGCGCGTCATAGCCGTCCTCGGCGCTGGCCGAATCCGCAGTGCGCCCCTTGCGAATGTCATTGATCGCGGAATTCAGCGTTTGCGGCGTCACCTTGCCTGCATCCAGCGCGTCCTTGGCCTTGGATTTCACCATCGCCAGCGCCATCAGCATGCGTTCAACCGGCACGAAACTGTCACCGGCCTTTTTCGCCAGCGTCTCGGCCTCGTCCAACACCTTGCCGGTCAGGCTGTCCATAAAGACCTGCCCGTCACCACCGCCAACCTTGGCCTGCTTGGAAACGGCCAGATCGACGGCTTCGCGCACCCGCACGGCGTCACCACCGGACCGGGCAATCAGATTGGCCGCCAACCCCTGATCGTCGTCCATCAAGGCCTTGAGAAGGTGTTCGGGGGTCAACCGCTGATGGCTTTCGCGCATCGCGATGGTCTGGGCCGCCTGCACGAATCCGCGCGAGCGTTCGGTGAACTTTTCCAGGTTCATGTCGTCTCTCCTTGATAAAGCACCCCGATTGGGATCGCCCGCATCTGCGGCACGCCCCCGATGGGCCTTGCTCACTAAATGGGAACCAGTGCCTTGCGATGCAAGATCCACGTCTTGACAGCCAAGGACGCGCCAACCAAGAGGTGACAAACAGCACGCGAGGCACCGTCAGTGACCACCCCTGCCGACGACCGCCTGATTGTCGCCCTTGACGTGCCCGATGTGCTTGCGGGGCTGAGACTGGCCGAAAACCTTGGCGATACCGTCAGTTTTTACAAGATCGGGCTGGGGATGCTGACCGGCGGCGGGCTTGCGCTGGCCAACGAGCTGAAAGACGCGATGGGCAAGCGCATCTTTCTGGATATGAAATTCTTCGACATCGGCGCGACGGTGACGGCAGCGGTCCGCGGTGTGGCGCAGTTCAACCTTGACCTGCTGACGGTGCATGGTGACCCCCATGTGGTGCGCGCCGCGCGTGACGGGGCGGCGGGGTCCGGGATGAAAATTCTTGCGGTGACGATCCTGACCTCGCTCGACCGCGCCGATCTGGATGCCGGGTTGATGAAACCGGGCAATATCGGCGATCTGGTGCAGGAACGCGCCGGGCTTGCGTTCGATGCCGGGGCCGACGGCGTTATCTGTTCCCCGCATGAGGCGGCGATGATCCGTGCCCTGCCGGAATCGGTGGGCAAGCTGATCGTCACCCCCGGCGTGCGTCCGGCAGGCGCCGATCTGGGCGACCAGAAACGGGTGATGACCCCGGCACAGGCGATGGCCAACGGGGCCGATCATGTCGTCGTCGGGCGGCCGATCTGGCAGGCGGCTGACCCGCGCGCTGCGGCACTGGCGATCCGGGCCGAAATGTCCGCCCCACAGGCAATGCGCCCGAACGCCTGAAAACGGGGGTTCTGCGAAATATCTGTACCACACGGGAACTATTTCTTCACGCCGCTCGTTTCTATTGCAAGCGAGCAAGATGAAAGGGTTCTGACATGCAGACCATCAAGATCGGCACCGTCCACTACAATGCAAAATCCGGCGCTTTCGAGGCGCGGGTCGATATTGCCCGCAACGACCGCACATTCCGCTATCCCTGTGCCTTGACCGGCCCCGCATCAATGGATGCGCCGCAAGTTATCGCAGGTCTTCAGCGTCAGGCCCTGCGCATGTCCGACACGCCGATGAACTGACCCCAGTTTCCCCCGCAGGTCCGTGGCCCGCAAACTGTCCCTCGACGGCCCACATCTACGACCTGCAATACCTGACCCGGTGCAGACCACGCGTCTGTCACCGGGTTTTTTTTGGCCTAATCGTTCACGTCGCGGTGCCAGATTTTGACCTGACCTTCTTTCAGCCCAAAAACGCGGCGCAGCCCAAGATAAGCCAGCAGCGACAACACCGCGAAGATCACCAGCGAAACAGGCAAGCCCAACCCGGACAGTCCCAAAAGCACTAACAAACCCAAAGCGAATGCGCCGATGGCAAAGCCAAGAAAAATATAGCCCGGCACCAACACTTCGAGCGTTACCATCACCAGCGCCGCCGACATCCAGACCCACCACAACTGCCACAGCGGTTCGGTCATCAGGATTTTCCCTTCAACAGGTTGAACGCATTGCCAAACGCCTCCAACGCACTTGCGGGCAGGATGATCGTCTGTTTGCCCGCGCCATTCCCCAATGAATTCAACGCTTTGACCTGTTCCAACGCAATCTGGTATTGCGCCGCCTCGATCCCGTTAACGGCAATCGCTTCGGCCACCACGCCGGTCGCATAGGCTTCGGCGTCGGCGGTGATGCGGCGGGCCTTGGCGACCTGTTCGGCGGCATACAACTCGGCGTCGGCACTCAGTTCGACCGCCCGCTTTTTCCCCTCAGCCTCGGTCACTTGCGCCCGCCGCGCCCGTTCGGCGTTCAGCTGCTGCAACATCGCCGCACGGGTCGCCTGATCCAGATTGACGTCCAGGATTTCGGCGCGCGTCACCTCGATCCCCCAATCGTCGACCTGATTGGCAACCTGTTCGCGCACCGCGTTAATCAGGCTGCTGCGGTTGGCCTGCACCTGATCAAGCTCCATCCGGCCAATTTCCGACCGAACGATCCCGGCAACGGTGGTGGCAATGGCGGCATCGACATCGCGGATCCGATAGACCGTCTTTTCAGGTTCGATGATCCGGTAGAAAACGCTCGTTTCGACCTGCACCAGCACGTTGTCGGACGTGATGGCATCTTGCGTCATAGACGGCAACTGGCGTTCCAGGATCGAAATCCGGTGCGCCACGCGATCAAGGAATGGCACGATAAAATTGATGCCCGGCCCCAGAACCGCCCGCAGGCGCCCCAACCGTTCGACCACGAATTTCTGGCTTTGCGGCACGATACGCACGCCCGCCATGATCGTGATGATGATAAAGGCTGCCAGCAGCAGCAGAAACAGGTTCTGGCCCAGAAAATTGGTCACGATGTCCTCGATTTGCATAAACGGTGTCCTACAAAGTCTCGTGACGCAGATAGCGTGCAACAGGTCATTTTTGAAGGGTCAATCGACGACCCGAGGTTTCCGCGACAATCCAATCCCTGCTATACCACGGCCATGCCAGCCCTTTGCCGCGCCTGCCTGACGACCTTTGATGCCGGCACCCGTTGCCCGGCCTGCCGGTCGCCGCGCGTCACGACACATCCCGAGCTACTGACCCTGTCGATCGCCCACATGGATTGCGACGCCTTTTATGCCTCGGTGGAGAAGCGTGACAATCCCAGCCTCGCCGACAAACCCGTCATCATCGGCGGGGGCCACCGGGGTGTGGTATCGACGGCCTGCTATGTGGCGCGGATCAAGGGCGTGAAATCGGCGATGCCGATGTTTCAGGCGCTGAAACTCTGCCCCGACGCCGTCGTGGTGAAGCCGCGCATGGCCGCCTACGTCGAAGCGTCGCGGGCGGTGCGGGCATTGATGGACGAACTGACGCCCGTGGTCGAACCGCTGTCGCTGGACGAGGCGTTTCTGGACCTGACCGGGACCGCCCGACTGCACGGCGTGCCCCCGGCGGTGATGCTGGCACGGCTGACAAGACGGATGCAGGACGAGTTGGGGCTGACCGGGTCGATCGGCCTGTCCCACAACAAATTCCTCGCCAAGGTCGCGTCCGACCTCGACAAACCGCGCGGCTTTTCCGTCATCGGACAGGCCGAAACGATCGATTTTCTGGCGCCCCGGCCCGTCCGGCTGATCTGGGGGATCGGCCCTGCGGCGCAGGCAAGCCTTGATGCCGCAGGTATCCGCACATTCACCGACCTGCTGCGTTGGGACCGGCGCGATCTGGGCGACAGGTTCGGCAGCATGGGTGATCGACTGTGGCACCTTGCGCGCGGACAGGACGCGCGGCGGGTGTCGGCCAACGCACCTGTCAAATCGCTGTCCAACGAAACCACGTTCAACGACGATACCGCCGATCCCGATATCCTTGACGGGCACATCTGGCGGCTGGCCGAACAGGTCAGCGGGCGGGCCAAGGCCAAGGACAAGGCGGGACGGGTAGTGGCGCTGAAACTTAAACGCGCGAACTTTTCGCTGATCAGCAAACGCCAGTCTCTGCACCACCCGACCCAAACCTGCGACACGATCTACCGCACCGCCCGCGCCCTTTTCGATCAGGTCGCCGATCAGGGGCCCTTCCGGCTGATCGGCGTCGGGATCAGCGAGATCGGCAGCGCCACCGGGGCAGACCGCGAGGGCGATTTGCTCGACCCTGACGCAGGCAAACGGGCGAAAGCCGAATGGGCCGCCGACAGTATCCGCGCCCGGTTCGGCAAGGGCGCCATCGTCAGAGGGAGGGCGCTTCGGTAATTGGGTCCAAGACCCAAAGTTTTTCCGGTCAGTCGATAAAGGCGCGGATCGCTGCGGTGTATTCGTCTGGCGCCTGTAGCATGGCAAAATGGCTGACCCCGGGCAGTATGACCAGTTGGGCCCCCGGTATGACCTCAGCCATATGCTCCGTATGGGCCCGCAAGATCGCTTCGTCATATTCGCCCACGACAATGGCGACAGGAACTGAAATGGCCGCGACCTGCGCATCGGACCAATTCGGCTGGGTTGCCCACATATCGGAAATTTGGGCGACAAAGGCGTCAAACTGGTCCGGAGTTGGCGACAGCCGGGCATAGTCCACGGCCATCTTGCCAATATACGCCCCGAACACCGCATCTTCCGCGACGCTGGGGTCGACGCCGTCGGTCGTTATATTGGCTGCGTGGGCAAAGACTGCGTTCAGGCGTTCGGGATGGGTCATCGCCATGTCCAGCCCGATGATGCCGCCGTCGGACCAACCGACCAGGTCAACCTTGGTGATCCCCAGAACATCCAGCAGGGCGACGTAATCCTTGGTCATCAGGTCGTAGCCGAAAGGGTCGGCATTGCGGCTCGACCGACCGTGGCCTCGACTGTCAGCGACGATGACCAGATGATCGGTCATGAGGTCAGCCACCTGATTGGCCCACAGATCGGCATGGCCCAGGCCACCGTGGATCAGCAACACCGGATCGCCCGCGCCGAATGTCGCGTAATACATGTTGATACCGTTGACCTCGGCCATGCCTTGGCTGGCGGGGGTCGGCATGGCGGGGGCGTCGGGGACGGACATCCATCGGTCCTGCGCCATCACGGGACTGGCCATCAGGCCAAGCATTGGGAGGATCACAGCAAAGTTGCGCATTGTCGTCTCCGGTTTCTGCCCGACACCCGCGTGTCGATTCCTTCCATAACCTTAGTCAGCAAAGAAGCGATCCTCAAGGGCCGTGCGCTGCGCTGACATGGGTTTCAGCCCATCCCCTTATTCGGCAGCCACCCGCAGGTCGGCCCGCCCGATCTCGGCAAGTTCTGCCACGATGCCCGCCAGCAACCGCTGGAAATCGGCGAAATCGGGGCGGGGTTCGATAGTGCGCTCATTCATATAGAGCGCCCGGTCGATCTCGACCTGCACCGCATGCTGGCGGCGCGACGGGCGACCGTAGGCTTGCGTGATATACGCCCCGGCAAACGGCATGTTGCGCACGACGCGCAGGCCTGCGCTGGCGAACGCCGCCTCGACCCGGTCAACAACGCCTCCTGCGGCGGCAGCCCCGAAACGATCGCCCAACACCACATCGGGGCGGGGTGCACCCACCGGCCCGACATTTTCCAGCGCCTCGTGCGGCATCGAATGGCAGTCGATCAGAATCGCCTCGCCGAACTGCGCATGGCTTTGATCGACCAGGGTTTGCAGGGCGTCGTGATAGGGCCGCCAATGCCCGTTCAGGCGCGCCTGCGCCTCGACCAGCGGCAGCTTGCCGGCATAGATCGGCCGGCCATTGGCGACGACACGCGGGATGACCCCCAGCCCGCTGGCGACCCGCGGGTTGTGATTTGACCGCCGGATCCCGTCGATCAGGGCAGGATCCAATTCTTCGGGGGCGCGGTTCAAATCGACAAAGGCACGCGGCGCCAAGGCGGCAAGCAGCGGCGCGCCGAATATCGGGGCACAGGCGAACAGATCATCGACGAAGGCATCCTCGGAAGATCGCACCTCCAGTGCGTCCAGCGCGATCCGGTCCAGAAACGCCGCCGGATAATCGCGCCCGCTGTGCGGCGAGGCGAAAATGACCGACGTCGTGCGCACTGCCGGCACACTCAGATGATAGGGGGTAAGCGGCATCAATCCTCCCGAACATGGACACGATAGACCGAAAAGGCTTCCTGCCAAAAGCCCTTGATCACCCCGGCAACACCTTTTATAGGCAGCACACCTGACGCGGTTCGCCCCGCGTCCTGTTTATTATGGACGGGGCGTAGCGCGAATGGACATGGATGATTAGCTCAGCGGTAGAGCACTTCGTTGACATCGAAGGGGTCACTGGTTCGATCCCAGTATCGTCCACCATGAATTCGACCGGGCCTGACAGCCCGCCCTGTAACCCAAGGCGCACTCTGCGCGCCGCGACGATATGAGGATACGACCATGAAGGGTCGCAACTCGCTCCGCTCGCTCAAGCAGCGCCACCGGGATTGCCGGGTGGTTCGCCGCAAGGGCCGCGTTTACGTGATCAACAAGACCCATCCGCGGTTCAAGGCCCGTCAGGGCTGAACCGCGCCTGATCTTTTGACCGATTACAGGCCGCGCCGGGCAACCGGGGCGGCCTTTTCGTTGCGTGGCAGTCGGCAAATCCTGCACAGCTTTTCCCTAGCCATGGCACACGACTGCGACTAACTTTGGCGATATCCAAACGCCCGACTCCAAAACGCCACAACGCCGAACACCAATCAGGGAAGATTTGACATGCGTATTCTGAAAACACCTTTGACCCTCGCCGCCGGCCTGCTGCTGGGCAGCGCACTCCCCGCCCTCGCCCAGGACCTGTGCGGCGGCGTCGGCGTCAACGGCCAGTGGATCGGCGGCGCCGAGGCGACGTCCGACATTGCCACTGCCGCTGCTTATCAGGAACAGATGGCCCTCGTTCTGGGCGGCAATCAATATGTGTCGCTGTTCAGCGTCTCTGCCCCGACCCAAGTCCGGGTCGAGGCCGCTGGGCGCGGTGGCGGTGACCCACTTATCGACCTATACGACGCCAGCGGCACGATAATCCTCTCGGACGACGATTCGGGCGGCGACGGATCGTCGCGCGCTGAAACCATGCTTCAGCCCGGCACCTATTGCCTGACGATGAAGGCCTTCGACGGCGCGCCGATGACCGGTTTCGTCCGGGTTGGGCGCACCGACCAAGACGCCCTGACCCAAGGCGTGACGATCCCCGATCCCGGCACCAACGGCGGCGGCGGCGTCTGCGATGCCAGCACGCAGGCCACCCAGATGGACGGTCAGGTCGGCGCCACCCCGATCACCGTCAGCGGATCGGTCGACCAGACACCGTTCTGGCGATTCACCGTCGGTACCGACAAGCCGGTCACGATCACCGCTGAAAGCGACAACGCCGATCCTCTCATCACCCTTTACGACGGGGCGGGCAATTATCTGATCGAGAACGATGATTTTGATGGGCTGAATTCGCGCATCGACATGTCGTCGCCATTGGCTGCCGGAACCTATTGCATCGCCATGCAGGCGCTGTCGGACACGACCGCCCCGATCACTGTGACAGTGTCTGAATATGACCCCGCCGCCGCCCTTGCGGCCCTTTATGGCCGGGGCGAGGCCGCGCCGCCACTGGATGGCAGCTATCCCGTCACCGACATGGGCACGCTGGAAACACGCCTGCGGATCGATGCCCAGAACAGCGGCAGCGCGACATGGTTCAAGATCGACGTGCCTCAGGGCGGTCTGCTCCTGATCGAAGCGATTGCGGCAGGCGGGACCGGCGACCCCTTTCTGGTCATGTTCGACGATCTGGGGCGCAAGATCGGCGAGAACGACGACGTTGGCACCGGCCTTGACAGCCAGTTGACGGCCAGGGTCAACCCCGGCACCTACCTGGTTGGCCTCAAGGATGTGAACGGCGACTCCAACGGTTTCGTCCGCATGGTGATGGAGCGCTACGTTCCCGCCCAGTAAAGCCCCAATGCAGCAGGTGGGCTTACCCGGAGCACCCCTTCCGTCGCGACGGAAGGGGGTTTTTCTCGGGTGAAATTACCTTCCCCGGATCGTGATCGCATCGGCCAGCAGGCGCACGACGGTCGCCTGACTGACGTAACCCGTCGCGGGCAGATCGCGGGCCGTCTGATAGCGACGCAGGGCCCGGCGCGTCGCCGCGTCGAACTGGCCATCGACCGCGCCGGGGTTCAGTCCCAACTGTTGCAGGCGTTGTTCAATCAGGCTGGCGGTGATCGGGTTCAGGCCCAGCGCAGCTTCTTCTGCTGCTGCGGCGGAATCGGCCCCGGCCTGATTTTCAGCCGCACCCAGGGCGGCGATGCCCGCCTCGGCCTCGGCCTTGAAACTGCCGTCCGGAAAGGCGCTGAGGTAGGCCCGATAGCCATTCCTCGTATTCGCGGCCTTGGCACGATCCCACGCTGCACTGTCCTCGGCCTGGGCAGCGGCACGCTTTTGCGCCTCGATCTCGGCCAGCCTGGTGCCCGCAAGTTCGGCGAACAGACCGTCCGGGAATTTTTCGAGATAGGCGCGATAGCCCGGCTCGCCGCCTTGCGCGCCGGTTTCATCCCAATAGGCACGATCCAGCCGCGCGGCGGCCTGTTGCTGGCGTTCGGCCTCGGCCTCGACCTCGGCGGCACGGCGGCTTGATTGGGCATCCAGCCGGTTGATCTGTTCGGCGTCCAGATAACTGGTCTGCGGATAGCCGTTGGTCTGCTGCCAATTGGTGATGGCGCGACGGCTTCCGGGGCCAAAGATGCCGTCGATCCCGCGGGTGTCATAGTCCAGCAGGCTGAGGCTGCGCTGGATCGACCGGCGGGCGTCGCGGGTCAGGGCCAGAGCATCCTCGGCCTTGCGGGCGGTGCGATCGGGTTCGGCGATGATTTCGGCAATCGCGGTTTCGGCCTGATCGGAATGACGGCCACCGGGATAGCGGGCGATGTAGTTGCGATAGGAATCGATGGTATCGAGGGCGACCGCCCCTTCCCACAGGGTATCTTCGGCGGTGGTATCGACAAACGGCGGCGCGACATCGACAATGACCGGGACATCGGCAACCCGGTCGGCGGCGAACGTCAGGCCGGCGGGCACATAGCCTGACGCAGCGATCCGGCGGTTGGCACTGACCGCTGCGATCAGATCGGACTGCGGGCGCACGACCTCATCGGTCAGGAAATCGGCGATGTCGCGGGGTTCGCCGCGCAGCACGGTGACGCCCTGCGGGATCTCCAGATCACCGATCCCGGCGCGCAGATAGGGATCGTATTCGGCATCGTCTCCCACCTCGGCCCCCAGCATCAGCACAGCCTGACCGGGGGCGGCGGCCAGCACATCCAGCACCGCTTGCACCAGCACGCCCTGTGCGGCCACACCAAACATCTGCGGCGGTGAACTGTCAGCGGTCAGAAACCAGGTGTTGCGGCCATCGGTGGCAAACCGGCCAGACAGGACCACCAGCAAGCGGTCGGCATCCGGCGCGGCCACGGCAAAATCGACCAGCGCGGCAAGGGTCGGCGCGATGCGACCGTTGGGCAGTGCTGTCACCGCAAAACCCAAGGCGGCGAGGTCCGCCTGCCCCGCCGTTACCGAAGCTGCGCGAAAAGCACGGGGCAACTGTTCATATCGTTCAGTCCCAAGGATCAGCGCGGCATCCTCGGCCATGGCCGCGCCCGCTCCGACGATTAGCTTCATCGCCAATAAAGTCGTCTGTCTCATCGCCTGCCGCATGTCGCCACCCATCCTGCTTGTTTAACAAACTAAGCGCGACAAGCCCGGTTATTCAATAACCATCGACCGACGCGGGAGATCGAACCCAGACGGGGCGGAGGGTTTCCCCGCCGCCCCGCCGATCTTTGGGGCAAGCCCGAAAGATCAGTTGAAGTTATAGACGACCGACAGACCCAAGGTGTTTTCCGAGTTGTCGAGCGCATTCAGATCCGGTCCGTCGAATTTGGAAATATAGCTCGTCCGCAGCGACAGCGCGTTGCTCATCGCGACGTTCAGCGCCAGTTCGTTCTTGACCGACGACAATGCGTCCGACCCAATCAGGGTGGTATCGTTGCTCACGTAAACAGTGTCGCTGAAGCTGTAGGAAAAGTTCGATTCAACGCTGTAGGCAACTTCGTCGATCTTTTCGAACGACCCGGGCACCGTTACCGGGTTAGGTGTCCGTTCGAACGCGCGATAGCCCGGTCCGGCGCGAAGCGCCCACGCCGTCGACGGGGTGTCGATGATGCGATAGCCGAGACCGAAGCCAATGAACGCATCTTTGCTGATGTCACCGACGACCGTGTTGTCAGCCTCTTGATCCGATGTGATATCGATGGCCGCGTAGCCAAAAAGACGATCGGAAAAATCGCGTGTATAGTCGTAGCTGGCGGTCACGGTATTGATATTGTCCACGGCCGGATCGTTTGAATCCGAATAGACATACGACAGGTTGAACTCAGACCCGTTCTTGCCGTCGAAAAAGCCGTAGTTGGCGCCGACACCGACGGTGACGACATCGCTACCGGCGGTCCGGTCCAGCGACGTGGCACGCAGTGCAACCGACCCGTAGGTACCGATTTCACGGCCTTCGTTGCCAATCCGCGTTCTGCGGGACTCGTCCTGGATTTGACGGCCCAGGTTTCTGACGCTGTCAGCGGTCTGGGTTCCCGTCGCGGTGGTGCCAAGCGTGGCAGTCTGGGCCGCAGCGACGCCGGCGATCATCGACGCGATGGCGGCGACGACAAAGATATTCGATTTTTTCATGGTATGGTTCCTTATCGATAGGCAGCGCAGCGCTGCGATTTGGGTCAGATAATTCTCTGCCCTGTGATTGGAAACGTGGTTTGCCAGAATAGGTTGCGCCGTTCCCGATCCCCGATCACGCCGCAACATCGGCCAAAAATTGCTGGTTTCTAAGTTGTTGATATTGCTTATATCGGCGGATAATGGCCGAAACGGTTTCCAGAATTATCATGATTTCATATTGTAATCTCCATTCAAAAACAGGTTCCCGAAAATCGACCTGATTTTTGCCGAATTTGTGCCTGAAACTTCGGGTTCCGTAGATCACGCACAATTGATGTTACAATTTCTGGGCCGAAATCCGGTATTTTTATCCTGCAGATACGCGGCTTTCTGCGGTTTCCGCCCGCACGGTCGAGAATTTGAATTCAGGGATTTTACCGGTTGCATCGATAGCCGAATGAGCCGGGAGATCCGCCGCTGCGTCGAAGGCGGAGATCAGAAATACCCTGTCCTCGGACACCGCGCGATCCGCTCGCGACTTGATCCGAATCGACCCGCGCCGCATGGTCAGTTGCTGCATGCCTCCCGGCTCAACCCCCAGCTTGCGCACTCTTACCAGCGCATCGTGGGCATGGTCCACACAGTGGGTCAGGAATTTGCGCCTCACAACTTCTTTTGGCCAAAAATACTCCCGCCTCGGTGAAATTTCGCCCAAAGCGGATTTCACCTGAACGGCTCCGTCAGATCCGGGCAATCCGCGCCCGATCGGGCATTGCCCAACCAGCGACAACCGACTACTCCGTCGCGCATGCGACAAAAGCCTTGCCAAGCCGGAACCGACACCATGCTGAAACTCCACTGCGCCCCCGGCACCATTTCCGTTGTCGTCGCCATGACGCTTGAGGAGGCCGGGTTGGATTGGCAGACTGTCATGCTCGATTTCAAATCGGCGGCGCAGACGAAACCCGCCTACCTTGCGATCAACCCCAAGGGCCGCGTGCCGACGCTGGAAACGCCCGACGGTCTGCTGACCGAAACCGGCGCAATCCTCGATTATATTGGCGCGCTGGCCCCGGAGGCGCACCTCATCCCCACCAATCCCTTCAAAGCGGCGAAAATGCGCGAGGTGATGTATTACCTCGCCAGCACCACGCACCCGGCGCATGCGCACAAGATGCGCGGCCATCGCTGGGCAACCGAGCAGGCATCGTTCGACGACATGCGCGCCAACGTCCCGCGCACCGTGGCCGAATGTTGCACTTACCTTGAAAACAACGTCGCCTTTGGCCCCTTCGTTCTGGGCGACAAAATTAGCCTTGCCGACCCCTACCTTTACATGATCACCACATGGCTGGCAGGTGACGGCGTAACAATCGCCGACTACCCCAAACTCGCCGCCTTTTCCACTGCCTTTGCCGCCCGCCCCTCGGTCGCATCGGTCCGCGAGATGGGCCTGCTATGACCCACCTCTGGGTCCGGGCCGAACAGCGCGACCACGAACAACGGGTCGGGATCACCCCCGCCGGGGTCGCCGACCTGCTGGCCGCCGGGTTTGCCGTATCGGTCGAGGATAGCCCTGACCGGGCAATTCCTACCGGCGACTATGTCGCCACAGGCTGCGCCATCGCAGCCCCCGGCAGTTGGACCACAGCCCCGGCCGACGTGATCATCTTTGGCCTCAAGGAACTCCCCGACGACGGCACGCCCCTTCCCCACCGCCACATCATGTTCGGCCACGCCTACAAAGGACAGCCCGCCGGGCAAGTCTTGCTGGAGCGGTTCCGCAAAGGTGGCGGCAGCCTTTATGATCTCGAATACCTGACCGACGACACCGGACGGCGCGTCGCCGCCTTTGGCTATTGGGCCGGATACGCAGGCGCAGCGGTGGCGCTGCTGACGTGGATCGCACGGGCCCAAGGCCGCATCGCCGGGCCAGTCAATACATTTGCCAGCGCCAACGCCCTAAAGGATACTCTGCGGGCCGCGCTTTCAAATCTGGACCAGACCCCAGACGCCCTCATCATCGGCGCTTTGGGGCGGGTCGGCACCGGGGCGGCGGACCTCTACGAAGCCTTGGGAATCGCCGTCACCAAATGGGACATGGCCGAAACCGCATCAGGCGGTCCGTTCCCCGAAATCCTGCAACACGCCATCTTCCTGAACTGCATCCTCGCCCGCCCCGGCACACCCGTATTCGTGCCGCTATCTGCGAAAACCGGGCCACGCCGCCTGTCGGTGATCGGCGATATCGCCTGCGACCCCGACAGTGAATTTTCCCCGATCAAGGTCTATGACCGCGCAACGACATGGGACGCCCCGGCGCTGCGCGTCCACGACACGCCGCCGCTCGACGTGACAGCCATCGACAACCTGCCGTCGCTGTTACCCCGCGAAAGCAGCGAAGATTTTGCCGCCCAACTCCTCCCCCACCTGCTGACGCTCGACGCCATTACCAGCGGAGTCTGGGGCCGCGCCCGCGCGATCTTCGACGCTCACACCGGACGGTAAAGGTCGTCTTCGGCGTCGCCTGCGGAAATGTCCAACGCCTCCAGCCCGCTTTCCAGATGGTCTGCCAGATGCGGCGATCCGTTCAGGTAAACCGCCGTTGGCGTCGTCGCCTCTTGCATCGCGATCTGCACCGCATCGTCCAGTTCTTCGGGGCCAAATGTGCCGCGCCCGATCCAGAATACCGCGACCAGTGCGGCCTTTTCATCGTCGTTCAGCGCCTCGATGAATTCGGTAAATTCAGCCGCACCGCGCGGCATGCCCACGTCGCGCATTTCACGCGCCAGAATGATGACCTCGGCCACCTTGTCGGGGGAAATGTTCAGCATGACGGGCCCTCCTGATGCAAGCTCGACCATACTTCAACACGTCGCACGATCCATCGCCTTGATCTACAGCAACCTTTGGTCAGCCGCCAAAGATACGGTAGTAGGCCCAGTCGGGCAAAAACTGTGACCCACGAAACAACCACGAAAACACCCGTGGAAAGCTGCGTTTGAATGCGGTCGACTTCATCAGCGTGAACATTTCCTCGGCCGCCTCTTCGGGCGTCATCAGAAACGGCATCTTGAAATCGTTCTTGTCGGTCAGCCGCGTCTTGATGAACCCCGGATTGCCAACCTGCACCCGAATCGGTCCGCCGCGCAGGTCACACTCCATCGATTCGGCCAGCGCCATGATCCCGGCCTTGGACGCCGAATAGCCGATCGCGCCCGGCAGACCCCGGAACCCCGACAGCGACCCGGTCAGCACGATATGCCCGTGGCCCTGCGCCACGAACCCCGGCATCACCGCGCCAACGGTGCGGGACGCCCCCAGATAGTTGATCTCGCCCATCATCGCGGCCTTGTCGTTGTCCCATTCGGTCGCCTTCATCGGCCAATAGACCCCCGCGAGGTACACCATGCCGTCGATCTGGCCGACCTCAGCCACAGCTGCTTTGATCGCATCGATGTCGGCCACGTCAACTGTGACCGCCTGCGCCCGCTCGCCCAACTCTGTCACCAGTTCATCCAACCTGTCTCGCGACCGCGCCGACACGATCACATGCGCCCCGGCCTTGTGTAGCCGATGCGCCAGCGCTCGGCCCAACCCCTCGCTCGCGCCCACCAGCCAATAGCGTTTGCCGTGAAAATCCATCACTCTTTCTCCAGTTTCGTGAGGGCCAGCAAGACGATTGCGACCAGTTTCAGCACAACAGGCACCAGCGCATACAGCAGCGTCAGCAACCATAACGCGGCAGGTGGCGACGTGGTTGCGCCTGCCACAAACCCCGACCGTTCCAGCAGCGGCAACAGGATCACCGCCGCAAACGCCAGCGTGAATTTGTTGACCAGCCCCCACAGCCCGAACCCCGCCCCGCCGTTGGGCGAAATTGTCGCCATCCGGCGGGCGAACATCGCCGGCATCAGGGTCAAATCCGCCCCAATTGTTGCGCCCGACACGACGCAGATGACGGCGAACGCCAGCACATCGCCCGTGGTCAGCGTCAGGACAAAGGCAAACGACACAACCGCCACCACCATCGCGCCCAACAACACCCGCTTGGGGCCAAACCGCCGCGCCAGCCCGCTCCAGACCGGGGCAGAGACTGCAGCGGCAAGGAAAAACAGAACCAGAAGCGGCCCCTCCCACCCCGGCGCATCAAGGCGGGCCTGCACAAAGAACAGAAACAACGTCGATGAAACTGCCAGCGGCGTCGCGTTGACCAATGCGAGGATCAGCAACCGCCGCGCCACCTTGTCCGACCAGATCACCGCCATCGGCGTCGGTTCGACCTGTGCCCGTTCCCGCCATTCCGGCCAGAACACCAGCGCCGCGATCATCGTCACCACGGCAAAGCCAAACGCAAACGTGGCGAATGGTGCGGCGACAACACCGACCAACAAAGTGGGCATCACTGCCGCCACGCAGACACCCAACAACGCCCCGCTTTCGCGCCACGCCGCCAGTTGTTCATGGCCACCTTTCAGCAGTCTGGCCGTGCCAACCCCTTGGGCGTAGAAATTGATCGTCAGGAAACTGAACGCGCTGAACAACCCCGTGATTGTCAAAGCAAACCACCAGATCGGGGCGATGGGCGGCACCACCGCGAACAGCCCGATCATCGACAAGGCCAGCACCCCGGCCACGCAGGTCGCCGCCAAAGCCCGGCCCTTGCCCAACCGTTCGCTGACCCAGCCCAGCAACGGATCCTGCACCACATCGAACAAGCGTAACCCGAACAGAACCGCACCCAATGTCGTCAGGCTGACGCCATAGGTCTGCGCGTAATAGGTCGGCGCGTAGATATAGATCGGCAGGCCCGCCGCCGAAATCACCGCCGCCAGCGC
>JBBSBK010000083.1:0-16985 GCA_038251315.1 Rhodobacterales bacterium
ACCCCGATATGGTTCAGCCCGCCGCGTTGCAGATAACTGTCGTCGGCGGGGCGCTGATCCTTGCCGCCCTCCGGTCCGGTATAAAGCGCGATATAGTCGGTAGTGCTGCCGACATGCACCGCATAGCCGCCGTTGATCGCCGCCCCTTCCCACCGGACCCGCCAGTCGAACAGGTCGGCCAGCATCGCCGCACTCGCCTTGGGGTCTGCCACAGTTACGTTCACATGTTCCAGTCTTGCCACCGTCATTCTCCTTGATTCCGGTCCTTCACCCTGTCTAATTTCTCAAGTCCACTTGAGATCAAGAGGTTTCTGATGTCCGACCTTTCGATCGGCGATCTGGCCGCCCGCACTGGGCTTGCCGTGTCCGCCATCCGGTTCTACGAAACCCACGGGATCGTGCAGCCCCTGCGCAACGCGGGCGGGCATCGCCGCTATGGGCGGGCCGATATCCGGCGGTTGTCGTTCGTCATGGCCGCCACCGGCACGGGGTTTTCACTGGCCGAGGTCGCCAGCCACATGGTCCACCTGCCCGCCCACAAGGCCCCGACCAAGGCCGACTGGACCCGCATCTCTCGCAAGTTTCGGCACCAGATCGACGCCCGCATCGCCGCGCTGGAACGTCTGCGTGGCCGGCTGGACGGCTGCATCGGCTGTGGCTGCCTGAGCCTGACATCCTGCCGCCTGCATAATCCCGCCGACCGGATGGCCAGCCAAGGCGCTGGCCCGCGCAAGCTGATCGCCGATTGACAAACCTCGGCGGCCGGTATTCCCCTGCCCGCCATGAATCAATCACAGCGCATCACCCATATCACCGGCGGCGGATCAGACGGCTGGGACGTGTTTTACCGGGCGCGGCGGATGAAGGCGGCGGGCGTTCCGGTCCTTGAACTGACCATCGGCGAACACGACATCCGCACTCATCCTGACATCCTTGCGGCGATGGACCGCGCGGCGCGCGGTGGTCATACCGGTTATGCCATGGTCCCCGGCACCGCCGCCTTGCGGGTGGCCGTGGCGGAACGTATCGCCAGACAATCTGGCGTCCCTACCACGGCAGATAACATCATCATTACGCCGGGCGGCCAATCCGGCCTGTTTGCCGCCCATATGGCTGTGACCGACCCCGGCGACCGTGCCCTGTTCATCGACCCCTACTACGCCACCTACCCCGGCGTAATCCGGGGGGCGAGCGCTGTCCCGGTCCCTGTCGCCGCCAGCCCCGACCACGGGTTCCAGCCGCAGGCAAAGGCGCTGGATGCTGCTGCCAAGGGTGCCCGGTCACTATTGATCAACAGCCCCAACAACCCAACAGGCGCCGTCTATTCCCGCGCCACGCTGGACGGCATCGCGCAGGTTTGCACCGATAACGACCTCTGGCTGATCTCGGACGAGGTTTATGACACGCAAGTTTGGGACGGCGCCCATATCAGCCCCCGCGCGCTACCGGGCATGGCCGAACGGACGCTGGTGATCGGATCGATGTCGAAAAGCCACGCGATGACCGGCAGTCGTATCGGCTGGATCTGCGCCGACGCGCCGGTGATCCGCAACCTGATCGACCTTGCGACGACGACGACCTATGGCGTCGCCGGGTTCGTGCAGGACGCAGCCTTGTTCGCGCTGCAGCAGGGCGGGTCGCTTGAAAACGAGGTCGCCGTCCCCTTTGCCCGCCGCCGTCAACTGACGCTCGACCTTGTGGCGACCCAGAACGTCGTGCGCATCTCGCCGCCGCAGGGCGCGATGTATGCGATGCTCGACATCCGCGCCACCGGGTTGACCGGCGAGGAATTTGCCAATGCTCTGCTGGACGCCCAACATATCGCTGTGATGCCGGGGGAAAGTTTCGGGGCCTCCGCCGCCGGGCATATCCGCATTGCCATGACGATCGCCGATGCCGATTATGTGGCTGCCCTGCAACGGGTGCTGGTCTTTGCTGCGGCGCAGATGGCGGAAGCGGTGCGCGCGATTACGAACTGAAGGGGACGGATTCGGGTCGGCACGGCAGCGCCACTCTGCTAGGATCGGGCGACCAGAACAGGAGCCGCCGATGCCGCCTGCCGAATCTTTTCGCGCCCTGCATGTGCCGGGCAAACCGTTCATTCTTGCAAACGCGTGGGATGCCGGATCCGCGAAAATGCTGGCGGCGCTCGGAGCCAAGGCGGTTGCCACATCATCTGCTGCGCACGCCTTTACCCTTGGCCGCCCCGATGGCGGCACGGTCAGCCGCGACGAGGCGCTGGCGCATGCCCAAGGCATGGTCGCGGCGGTCAAGGTTCCGGTGCAGGGCGATTTCGAGAACGGGTTCGGCGACGATCCCGACACCTGCGCCGAAACGGTCCGACTGGCGGCCGAGATCGGGCTGGCGGGCATCTGTATCGAGGATACGGTGCTGCCGACCGACGCCCCCTATGACCGGGCACTGGCGATCGAACGGATCCGCGCCGCCGCCGCAGCTGCTCGCGCGGTCAACGGCGATTTCGTCCTGACCGCCCGCGCCGACGGGCTGATGCTGAGCACCTACGATCTGGCCGAGGCGCTGGCCCGGCTGAACGGTTTCGCCGATGCCGGGGCGGATTGCCTTTATGCCCCGCTGCCCGCCAGCATGGCCGATGTGGCGCAGATCTGTCGGACGGTTTCGCGCCCCGTCAATGTCTTGGTCGCCGGGCCATATACGGCGCACAGTATCGCCGATTTCGCCGCCGCAGGGGTAGCACGGCTGTCGCTGGGATCGGCACTGGCACGGGTGACGCACCGGGCGATTCATGATGCGGCGCAAGAAATGTTCGGGCCGGGATCGTTCGCTTTGCTCGGTAATGGGATCAGCGGTGCCAAGGTCGACGCATTGCTGGATTGACCCGCGTATCGAGAGCGCCGGCACGATCCCATTGACGCCCGCAAGACCAGCGGCAGGTTTTGGCCTGCGACGCGGAAGGATCGGCGCAAGAATTCTCTGACAACGGCATGATCGAAACCGACCTTTGGTCGCAAATCGACAAGACCGGGCTGATCAAACCGTCACCAAGTACACGTAACAGGGAGTTTCGGCATGGCCTCGGATGGCTGGCAGGTGGCAATCGTCTTGCGCACTATCGGGGCGCGGCGGGGACGTGCGGCGCGGGGGCGTCCGGTCGCGGTCTGACCGCGACTCCTCCCCGTATCCCAGACCCAGAAAGCCCCCCATGTCCGACACTTTTGACGACGTTTCCCTGCCGACCCCGATGCAGCCCAACCGTCCGGCCCGGATGGGTGGACGCGCAACCCGCACCGCCGCCCGCACATCTGCCCTGCCCGACAACATCCGACCCGTCAGGGCGGGCATGTCGGGCGGCCAATACAAACCGCTGAGCGAAGCAGACGTGCTGCGGATTCATGAAACCGCATTGCGGGCACTCGCAGAAATCGGGCTGGTCGATGCGCCCCCCTCTGGCGTCGCAGTGATGACCGCCGCCGGAGCGATCTATGGCGAAGACAAGCGCCTACGCTTTCCGCGTGCCTTGGTCGAAGCGATGCTGGCCAAATGCAGCCGCGACATCACCCTGCACGGGCGCAACCCGGCGCATGATCTGCACCTGACCGGCACGCGCGTACATTACGGCACTGCGGGGGCTGCGGTCCATATGGTCGATGTCCACGGGCGCAACTACCGCGAAAGCACAGTCCAGGATTTGCACGACGCGGCGCGGATCGTCGACAGTCTGGACAACATCCACTTCGTCCAGCGCCCGATGGTCTGCCGCGATATCCCCGACAACCGCGAGATGGACCTGAACACCATTTACGCATGCTGCGCGGGCACGACCAAACACGTCGGCACGTCGTTCACCGAACCTGGGTTCGTGGATGACGCACTGGCGATGCTGCACATGATCGCTGGCGGCGAGGCAGAGTGGCGAGCGCGCCCCTTCGTGTCCAACTCCAATTGTTTCGTCGTCCCGCCGATGAAATTCGCCACCGACGCCTGTCTGGTGATGGAAAAATGTATCGCAGGCGGCATGCCCGTGTTGCTGCTGTCCGCAGGTATGGCCGGGGCGACGGCGCCCTCGACCATCGCCGGGGCCATCGTGCAGGCTGTGGCCGAATGTCTGGCCGGGGTCGTCTATGTCAATGCCATCGCGCCGGGACATCCGGTGATTTTCGGCACTTGGCCGTTCGGGTTGGATCTGCGCACCGGGGCGATGACAGGCGGGTCGGGCGAACAGGCGCTGCTGAGTGCGGGTTGCGCCCAGATGCACCAGTTCTACGGCCTTTCGGGCGGGGCGGCGGCGGGGATCGCCGATAGCAAACTGCCCGACATGCAGGCCGGGTGGGAACAGATGTGTTCCAACGTCATGGTTGGTCTGGCCGGGCTGAATATGGTTTACGAGGCGGCGGGGATGCATGCGTCGCTGCTGGGGTTCTGCCACGAATCGCTTGTGCTGGGTGATGACCTGCTGGGGCAGGCGATGCGCTGTGTGCGCGGGATCGAAGTGAACGACGACACGCTGGCGCTGGAGACCATCCGCGAGGTCTGCATCGGCGGGCCGGGGCATTATCTGGGGGCCGAGCAGACGCTGTCGCGGATGCAGTCCGATCACGTCTATCCGCTAACTGGGAACCGGTTCTCACCGAAAGAATGGGTTGAAAAGGGGAAACCCGATTTGCTGGCGACGGCGACGGCCAAGGTCGGCGCGATCCTTGCGCGGCGGGCCCCTGCGCGGTTCGATGCGACGCTCGACGTGGCGATCCGGGAGCGGTTCAGGATCCACCTGCCCGCCTAAAATTGCCAGTCGATCTCGGTTGACAGGGTGTCGATGGGGAGATCGACTCCGGTATGGTCGAAATCATTGAACGCATAGTGACGCAGGGTGGCTGACAGGTTCAGGTGATCGCCGATCGCATAGGCGTTGCCAAGCCCGATGAATTGTCCCGCGCTGGATTGGCGCGGGCCGGGGCCGCGGAAGGTCAGGCTGCTGCCGCCCACGGTTACGAAGGGCACCCAGCGGCCCCGGTCCAGCCCCAGCGTCAGACCCAAGCGAGAGAGGTGATCGTCGTTGCCGCGGCGCCCGGTCACGTCAAGCTGGTCATAGCCGAGTTCGGCCCCGATCAGGGCCTGCCCAAAGGCGCGCCGATACCCGAGGTGAACGCCGTAGGTCGTGGTGCCGTCGTCACCCGCCGCATTGCCGATCCGGCCCGTGGCGACCTGCGCTCCGCCATAGATCCCGGTCCAGCGGTCCGGTTGCGTTTGCGCGGTTGCAGTCGTGGCGGCAAGGCAGAGCAGGAAGATGAGCAAACGCATAGCGGAACCTGTTGACGTGAGTCGCGCACAGTTTAGCGCCCGTCGATCAGGTGTCCATCTGGCATTTTCATGGTCTGGTGGCGTGGGTTGAAAACCCACCTTACGGGGTCGCGCGATGCCCGATACGCGGGCGCGCGGCGTGGCTGTCTGAACCATTGTCGGGGGTATTTTTGGCCAGAAGAAGCCGGGAGGACGGTTTTTCGCCAGGCTGTGACAGGATGCCCCCGCCCACCGCCGCCCCGACGCCGGTGGTGGTCGGGCAGGACGTCGGCAGTCCACGGGCGACCCTGACGGCGAGATAGGCAAAGGCCTGCGCCTCGAGCATGTCACCGTCCAGTCCGACACTTTCTACCGGAGCGACAGGGCAATCGAGGCCAGCGGAAAGCATCGCCATCAACGTCGGATTGTGCCGCCCGCCACCCGTCACCAACAGGCGTGTCGGGGGCGCAGGACAATGTTCCATCCCCCGCATCACTGCCGCAGCGGCCATTGCCGTCATCGTCGCCGCCGCATCGGAATCGTTCAGCGCGTGCACGAGGTCGAACATCTGCGCAAACGCGTCCCGATCAAGCGATTTCGGCGGCATCTTGTAGAAATAAGCATCGTCCAGAAACAGTTCGAGCGCGCCATCCGCCACCTTTCCTTGTGCCGCCAGTGCCCCGTCCTTGTCAAAAGGTTGATTGCGTCGCGCCATCAACAGATCGTTCAGGGGCGCGTTCGCCGGGCCGGTATCGAAGGCCAGCAAGGCACCCGGATCTTCGGGGCGGGCATGGATCGGGTCGACCCATGTGATGTTGCCGACTCCGCCAAGGTTCAGAAACGCCAGCGGGGCCGTCGCGCCGATCCACCTGGCGCAGGCGAAATGGTAGAACGGCGCCAGCGGTGCCCCCTGCCCGCCAAGCCGCACATCGGCGCTGCGGAAATCCCACACGACCGGCAGGCCGAGCGCATCCGCCAGCCGCTGACCGTCGCCCGCCTGATGGGTGCCGCGCCGCTCTGGTTCATGCGCCAGAGTCTGACCGTGAAAGCCGACCAGATCGATGCCCGCAAAGGTTGAAAGCGTCGCAATATGGGCATCCTCGACCAGCCGCGCCGCCTTGGCCACCCTGTCGCCCGGCCATTTGCCCAAGGCGCGGCGCAGCAGCTTTTGTTCGCGAGCGGTATAAGGCCGGTAGGCGCTGGGACCAAAGGCGCGGATCGCCTCACCATCGGTTTCAATGACTGCGGCATCGACGCCGTCCAGCGAGGTGCCCGACATCGCCCCAAGGGCAGTCACGAATCCGGCTTTCAACATCGTCTTTCCCTTGCCATGCCTGCCCCTTATAGAGTGTCGCGAGCGCAGACCAAGGACAAGCCGATGACCTACCACCCGAAATCCCAATTCATGGCGGTGATGATGCAACGCGGCTTTCTGGCCGACTGCACCGATTATCAGGGGCTGGACGCGGCGATGGCGCGGGGTGTGGTGCCGGCCTATATCGGTTTCGACGCGACCGCGCGTTCGCTGCATGTCGGCAGCCTGATCCAGATCATGATGCTGCGTTGGCTGCAAAAGTGTGGCGGCAAACCGATCACCCTGATGGGTGGTGGGACGACCAAGGTCGGCGACCCGTCGTTTCGGGCTGATGAACGTCCGCTGCTGTCGCCCGCCCAGATCGACCTGAATATCGCCGGGATCCGCAAGGTTTTCGCCGCCTATATCGACTATTCCGACAGCCCGACCGGGGCGCTGATGCTGAACAATGCCGAGTGGCTGGACGGGCTGAACTACCTTGATTTCCTCCGCGATATCGGGCGGCATTTTTCGATCAACCGGATGCTTTCATTTGAATCGGTGAAATCGCGGCTGGACCGCGAACAGTCGCTCTCGTTCCTCGAATTCAACTACATGATTCTGCAAGCCTATGATTTCCTTGAACTGAATCGCCGCTATGGCTGTCTGCTGCAGATGGGCGGCAGCGATCAGTGGGGCAATATCGTCAACGGGATCGATCTGACCCGGCGGGTGCTGGATCATGAGATTTATGGGCTGACATCACAACTTTTGACCACCAGCGACGGCAAGAAGATGGGCAAGTCGCAGGCGGGGGCGATCTGGCTGGATGCCGACCTGCTGAGCCCCTACGCGTTCTGGCAATTCTGGCGCAACACGACCGACGCCGATACCGGGCGGTTCCTCAAGCTTTATACCGAACTTCCGCTGGACGAATGCGACCGTCTCGGCGCACTCCGCGGGTCCGACATCAACGCCGCCAAGATCGTGCTTGCGAACGAAGTGACGGCGTTGCTGCACGGCAAGAGCGCCGCCGAAGCCGCTGAAACGACATCGAAAGAGGTGTTTGAGATGGGCGGCGTCGGGGATGATCTGCCGACCGTCAGCCTGACGCCCGGCGACCTTGCAGGGGGGATTTCCATCGTCCAGCTGATCGTCCGCGCCGGTCTGGCCGCCAGCGGCAAAGAGGCCAAGCGCCTGATTGCCGACAATGGTGCCCGGCTTGATGACACACCACTGACCGACGCCGGCCTGATGATCGATGCCGCGGCACTTTCGCGCCCGATCAAGCTGTCGGCGGGAAAAAAGCGGCATGCCCTGGTGCGGCTGGATGGCTGACGTGGCGTTGCCTGCATGACACTGCTGCAAATCACCGCGCTGCTGATCGTTCTGGCCGGTGCCTTCGGCGCGATCAACTACCTGTTCCTGCGCCTGCCGGCGAGCATCGGCATCCTTGTCGTGTCGCTGGCCGCGTCTGTCACCATCATGGGCATCGATCTGGCTGTCCCATCGCTAGGGATGGCAGATGCAGTGCGGGGCGCGGTGCTGGACATTGATTTTACCGATGCCCTGCTGGAAGGCATGCTGGGTCTACTGCTGTTCGCAGGCGCGCTGCACGTCAATCTGGCCGATCTGCGCCGCGAATGGGTTGCCGTGCTGCTGATGGCGACGATTGGTGTCGCGCTGTCTACCGTCATCGTCGGATTCGGGTTCAGCTGGCTGACGGGGATGCCGCTGATCGTGGCGCTGGTGTTTGGCGCGCTGATCTCGCCCACCGATCCGGTTGCGGTTCTGGGTGTGCTGCGCAGCGTCGATCTGCCGAAATCGCTGGAAACCAAGATCGCGGGCGAAAGCCTGTTCAACGACGGCGTCGGTTATGTCGTCTATCTGGTGTTGGTCGGCATCGCGTTTTCGAACGGCGACGAACACGCGAGCGGCTGGCAGAGCGCGGCGCAACTGTTTGTGCGCGAGGCGCTGGGTGGCGCTGTCCTGGGTGTCGTTCTGGGCTGGCTGGTGTTCCGGGTGCTGCGCCGGATCGACGAATACGGGCTCGAAGTGTTGATCACCCTTGGCCTAGCCTTTGGCGGCTACGAACTGGCTGTCGCCCTGCATGTATCTGCCCCGATCATGGCGGTCTGTGCCGGGTTGCTGATCGGCGATGTCGGCACCAGAGACGCGATGTCCGACCGGACGCGGCAATACGTCCTCGGATTCTGGAACCTGATTGACGAAATCCTGAACGCTGTCCTGTTCCTGCTGATCGGGTTCGAGGTCTTCGCGGTGGCGTTTGACCAGCAATACATCCTGGCCGCAGTGGCGGCGGTCGCCTTGGCACTGTTTGCCCGGCTGGTGGCCGTCGCGGTACCGATCCTGCTGCTGAAACCATTCCGCGGATTCGCCACCGGGACGATTTCGATCATGACCTGGGGCGGGCTCAAGGGCGGAATCTCGGTCGCGCTGGCGCTCGGGTTGCCAGATAACGAATGGAAGCCGGTGATGCTGAGCGCCACCTACACCGTCGTCGTCTTTTCAATCATCGCGCAGGGGCTGACGGTCGGCCGTCTGGCTGCCCGGTTCAGTCACGAACCCGGGTTGCCGAAATGACCGCATATCGCGTCTATGACGTGTTCACCGACCGCCGCTATGGCGGCAATCAGCTTGCCGTTTTCCCCGATGCAGCAGGGCTGCCCGATGCCGAATTGCAATCCATTGCCGCCGAGTTCAACTTTTCCGAGGTCACGTTCGTTTATCCGCCGACCGACCCGGCTTATGCCGCCCGCTTGCGCATCTTTACCCCGACGTCCGAGGTCAATTTCGCCGGCCATCCGACCATTGGCACCGCGATCTGCCTGCACGATCTGGGGTTTCCCGCCGAGATGATCCTTGAACTGGGGGTCGGGCCGATTCCCTGCAGGGTCGATGCGCTGGGCGCGGAATTCACCATCCGCCAACCGCTCGAAACCCTCGCATACCCCGAAACCTCGCTTGTCGCAGCCTGTCTGGGCCTGCACCCCGAGGCGATTTGCATCGACACCCACCCACCGGTACAGGCAACGCTTGGCCTGCCATTTGTCATCGTGGAACTGACCGCGCGCGACCGGCTGTCGGCCTGTCAGCCTGATCTGGCGTCCTTGCGCAAGGCGGCGGTGCTGCATCCGGCCGGCCTTGATTTCGCGATCTTCGCCTATGTGCGCGATGGCTCGCAGGTTGACGCACGAATGTTTGCGCCGCTGGACAACATCGCCGAAGACCCCGCCACCGGCAGCGCCAGCGCGACCCTTGCGGCGCTGCTGCTGCAGGTGACGGGGCAACCGCAGAGCCTGACGATTTGCCAAGGCGACGACATGGGCCGCCCGTCGCGGATCGGGGCGCGGGCCGCTGCGGACGCGGTGACGATCAGCGGCAGCGCGGTACTGGTGATGGAGGGCAATCTTGTCCGCTAGGCTGCAACTTATCTGCGGCTTCGATGTGCTGGCAGATGGTAGTGCGACGAAAATCAAACACCCCGACGACCATGAAACCAAGGGCGCGGCCTATCGCTGGCTGCATTTCGACCTGCGCGACAAGGGCGTCACCGAATGGCTTGACGCCCACCTGCCGCCGCTGCCCGCCGCGACGCTGAAAACCATTGAAACCCGGCCCCGCGTCGTGCCGATGGGTGACGGTCTGCTGGCGACACTACGCGGGATCAACCTGAACGAGGGGGCCAATGCCGCCGACATGGTGGCGGTGCGGGTCTGGATGACGCGGGCGCTGGTGGTAACGGTGCGGCGGCGGCGGATTTTCGCGGTCGACGACCTGCGCACCAATGCCGATGCCGGACAGGCCCCCGCCAGCCCGGCACAGTTTCTGGCCGATCTGTGCGACGGATTGGTCGGGCGGATCGAAACCGTATCGCTGGCCTTGGAAACGCAAACCGACAAGATGGAGGCGGCGATCTACGACCATGGCGGCGAAACCCTAGCCGATCTGTCCGAACGCCGCCGCAATGTCATCAAGCTGCGCCGCCATGTCGGCCCGCAAACCGACGCACTGCATGCGCTGGCAACCTGCGACAGCCCGGTGATCCCGGTGACACTGCGACCGACACTGGCCGAAATCGCCAACCGGGCCACCCGCTCGGTCGAGGAACTGGCCGAGGTGCGCGAGCGCCTGACGGCCCTGTCGGACCATCTGGACCTGCTGCAGACCGCGCGGCTGGGGCGCAACGGTTATGTCCTGTCGGTGATTGCCGCGATTTTTTTGCCGCTCGGGTTTCTGACCGGCCTGTTCGGCGTCAACCTTGGCGGCATGCCCGGCACTGGTTCGCCGATGGCATTTGCCGCGCTCTGCCTTGGAGTGGTGGCGATTGGCGCGGCGCTTTACATCTATTTCCGCTGGCGGCGCTGGCTCTGACGGGCTAAGGGGCGACCACAATGTCCGGGGGGCAAACCGATGGCCAACACCATCCTTGCGCGGTGCGAAGCGAACGGGCTGCGCCTGACTGACCAGCGGCGCACCATCGCCGGGGTGCTTGAAGCCGCCGACGATCACCCCGATGTCGAGGAACTGTATCACCGCGCATCGCGCGTCGATCCGCGGATTTCACTGGCGACGGTCTATCGCACGGTCAAGCTGTTCGAGGAATCCGGGATTCTGGAAAAGCACGAATTCGGTGACGGCCGCGCCCGTTACGAGACCACAGACCGCGATCACCACGACCATCTGATCGACATGCATTCGGGCGAAGTGATCGAGTTTGTCGACGCCGAAATCGAAGCCTTGCAGGAACGCATCGCGGCCAAACTCGGGTATCGCCTGATGGGTCACCGGCTCGAACTTTACGGCGTCCCACGCGACACCAAGGCGCGCTGACATGGACAACCTGCGCGGTGCCGGACTGATGATTCTGGCCATGCTGGGCTTTTCGTTTGAGGACATGTTCATCAAACTGGCCTCTGACGTCATGCCGGTCGGCCAGATTCTGATCATGATCGGTATTGGCGGCGCGCTTGCATTTGGCGGCTTTGCCTTGCTGCGGGGCCAGCCGCCAATTGCACCGGGCATGTTGCGGGGTCCGTCCGGCATCCGGGCGTTGTTGGAAGGCGCGGCTGGTCTGTTCTTTGTCACCGGCCTGTCGCTGGTCCCCATTTCCATCGCCTCGACCATCGTGCAGGCCTCGCCTTTGCTCGTGACTTGCGGTGCGGCCCTGTTTTTCGGCGAACCTGTCGGCTGGCGGAGGTGGACCGCGATCGCGATCGGCCTGATCGGTGTGCTGATCGTGCTGCGCCCGTTTGGCGAGGCGTTCGAGGCCTCTACTCTGGTCATCGTCGCCGGCGTGATCCTGCTGTCAGCCCGCGATCTGGCGACGCGGCGGATTCCCGCCGGTTTCACGACGCTGCAACTGTCGACCATGGGGTTCCTCGCAACGATTCCCGCCGGGATCATTTCCCTGCTGATCGCCGGGCCGGGCAGCATCCGGGCCGATGCGCAGGCCACGATGTATGTCGGTGGTGCCATCGCCGCCGGGATCCCCGCGCTTTATTGCATCATTGCTGCGATGCGGGTTGGCGAGATCGGCTTTGTCGCGCCGTTCCGCTATTCGCGAATCGTGTTCGGGCTGACGGTTGGCGTGGTGATCTTTCGCGAAACGCTGGATTTTTACACGATTGTCGGCGCCGCCGTCATCTGTGCTGCCGGGCTTTACACCTTCGTGCGCGAGGCCCGCCTGCGCCGCCCTTCCCCCACGGTCGCCGCCGCGCTATAACCGCTGCTACCGCTAACATATCGAGGACCATCATGAGCGCCATCATCGACATCCACGCCCGCGAAATCCTTGACAGCCGGGGCAACCCCACGGTCGAGGTTGACGTGATCCTCGACGACGGCACGATGGGACGCGCCGCCGTGCCCTCGGGCGCCTCGACCGGCGCCTACGAAGCAGTGGAAAAGCGGGACGGTGACAAGAAGCGCTATATGGGCAAAGGCGTGCTCGAGGCCGTCGCGGCGGTCAACGGCGAAATTGCCGAGGCGATCCTGGGCTATGACGCCACCGAACAGATCGACATCGACATGGCGATGATCGAACTCGACGGCACCCCGAACAAGGCGCGTCTGGGGGCGAATGCGATTCTGGGCGTGTCGCTGGCCGTCGCCAAGGCAGCGGCGGACTTCGCGGCGTTGCCATTGTATCGCTACATCGGCGGCACCTCGGCCCGCGTTCTGCCGGTGCCGATGATGAACATCATCAACGGCGGCGAACATGCTGATAACCCGATTGACATTCAGGAATTCATGATCATGCCGGTGGCCGCCACATCGATCCGCGAGGCGGTGCGGATGGGGTCGGAGGTATTCCACACGTTGAAAAAGGAACTGCACGATGCCGGCCTGGCGACCGGCATCGGCGACGAGGGCGGCTTTGCCCCCAACATCAGCTCTTCCCGCGAGGCGCTTGATTTCATTCTCCGATCCATTGAAAAGGCGGGCTACAAACCGGGCGAGGATATCTACCTCGCGCTCGACTGTGCCGCGACCGAGTATTACCGCGCCGGCAAGTACGAGATGAAAGGCGAAGGCAAATCGCTGACCTCGGACGAAAACGCTTCCTACCTGCTGGCACTGGCCGCCGATTACCCGATCATCAGCATTGAAGACGGCATGTCGGAAGATGACTGGGACGGCTGGAAAACCCTGACCGAAGTCTTGGGCAAAAAGGTGCAACTCGTCGGCGACGACCTGTTCGTGACCAACCCCGAACGACTGGCCGAAGGGATCAGGACCGGCACCGCCAATTCGCTGCTGGTCAAGGTCAACCAGATCGGCACCCTGACCGAAACGTTGAAAGCCGTCGAAATGGCGCACCGCGCCCGCTATACCTGCGTCATGTCGCACCGGTCCGGCGAAACCGAGGATACCACCATCGCCGATCTTGCCGTGGCCACGAACTGCGGCCAGATCAAGACCGGATCGCTGTCGCGCTCGGACCGGCTGGCAAAGTATAACCAGTTGATCCGGATCGAGGAAATGCTGGGTGAAACGGCGGAATATGCGGGGCGGTCGATCCTGCGGTGACCGCCGACCAGATCATCGCCGACCAGATCATCGCCGAACTGAACCTCGCGCCGCATCCCGAAGGCGGATGGTATCGCCAGACATCGGAGGCCGACGGGCCGGGGCGGCCAACCGGCACCAGCATCTATTTTCTGCTGAAAGCGGGCGAATGCAGCCACTGGCACCGCGTCGACGCGGTCGAGATATGGCACTTTTATGCCGGTTCGCCGCTACAACTGCGGATTGCCGCCGATGCACAGGGGCCAGTCAAGCGGCACCTTCCCGGTCCTAAGATCGGCGACAACAAAGGGCCACAAGGTATTGTTCCCAAAGACCATTGGCAGTCTGCCCGCAGCTTGGGCGACTGGACGCTGGTCGGCTGTACGGTATCGCCGGGGTTCGATTTCGCTGGCTTCACGCTGGCAGTGCCGGGATTTGATATTCCCGCCTAACCACTTTGCCCCTGCCTCAAGACCCGCTATGCTAGGTCAACAACAATAACCGGGCGGGCCACATCATGCAGATTTCTCGACGTCATTTCGGGCAAGGCTTTGCCGCCCTCAGCCTGGCCGCCTGCACATCGAGTCCGCGTCTGTCGGTCGCTGACGGTCGGCCCAACCCACCACAGGGCCTGCCGCCCGATCTGCTGCCTGCCCCCGATCCGGGGTGGGATGCCTGGGTCGCGTCATTTCGTAACCGTGCCGGGTCGCAGGGCCTGTCGGATGCCACGCTGTCGGCGGGGTTCCGCAACGCCGGGTTCCTGCCTGGCTGCATCACCCGCGACCGCAACCAGACCGAATTCAGCCGCACGCTCGAGGACTACCTTGCCATCGCCGCTTCCGACGAACGCATCACCAAGGGGCGCGCCGCCTTTGCCCGCCATGAGGGCACGCTGACAGCGCTGGAAAACACCTACGGCGTCGATGCCCATATCATTGCGGCGATCTGGGGGTTGGAAAGCATGTTCGGCGAACGGCGCGGCGATGTGCACGTGATCTCGGCCACATCGACCCTCGCCTATGAAGGACGACGGGCGGCGTTCTTTGAACAGCAGCTGGTGGCAGCACTCAAGATCCTGCAATCGGGTGACACCACGCCGGATCGCCTGACCGGCAGCTGGGCCGGGGCGATGGGCCACACCCAGTTCATTCCCACGTCTTATCAGGCCTTTGCCGTCGATTTCACAGGTGACGGGCGACGTGATATCTGGTCGGACGACCCGAGCGATTCGCTCGCCTCGACTGCCGCTTATTTGCAGAAAAGCGGCTGGGTGCGGGGTCAACGGTGGGGCGCCGAGGCGGCTGACGGCGCGTTGCAGCCACAACCGGGAGGGCCGCGATTCAGCGTCGGCGCGAATTTCCGGGCAATCAAGCGTTACAACAATTCCGATGCCTATGCGATCGGCGTCGGCCACCTGTCAGACCGGATCGCCGGGGCCGGGCCACTGCGCGCCTCCTTCCCGCCCGATGCGACCGGGCTGACCAAAAACGACCGGATCGCCCTGCAACAGCGCCTGACGGCGGCGGGGTTCGACACCGGCGGGTCGGACGGCGTGATCGGCGCAAACAGCCGCGCCGCGATCAGTGCGTATCAGTCCAGTCGCGGGCTGGCGGTGACGGGCGAGCCGTCGTTGGAATTACTGCGCAGTCTGGGGTAACGGCCAAGAAAAAAGGGAGAGCCGAAGCCCTCCCCAAGTTTCGCCGTCCCCGTGAAAACACTGCTTTCGCGGTCCAAGGACAGAGAAATCGGCATAGCGAATGCGGCGTCCGACGTTGCAACCGTGTCCAACATAAAAGGGGGCAGTCCGAAGACTGCCCCGAGTTTCGCCGTTCAGGCTCATTCTCTGTACCGCCCGGTTTCTGCCTGCGGCCTGAACGTCGCCAGAGGGAGCGCACCCCCTCAGGGTTCACATCGAAACGCCCGGCGTTTCGATGAGGAGGACAGAGTGGATTTCGAAGAAAACCACGGAGTCCGACCCCCTCGATTTCTCAGCTACACCCGCTTGTTCCCCCGCAGGTGTTGCACTTCATGCAGGTGCCGTTGCGGACCAGCGTGTAGTTGCCACATTCACCGCAGGATTCGCCTTCGTAGCCCTGCATCTTGGCCTTGTCGCGCGCTGTCAGGTTGCCTGAAACGGTCATTGTCCCCGACGACATTGCCGTCGCCGCGCCACCTGACATCACCGCAGGGACAAGCGTTTGCAGCACCGCGACAGGGTCGGCTACGGATGAGAACATCGCGCCACCGCCTTGAAATACCTGCAGATCATGCGGCAACCGCTTGCGCAGGTATCCGGTCGACGAAATCTGTTTGAGCACTTCCAACGACCGCGACGCGGCGCTTTCGCTGACCGGATTGAAGTTGCGGATGCCTTCCTCTTCGCCCCGCCCGATGTCATCGAACGACGCACCTTCGGGTTTCACATGCGCAAGGTCGGTGCGGTCCAGATACGACACGGCCAATTCGCGGAAGATGTAATCAAGGATCGACGTCGCCGATTTGATGCTGTCGTTGCCTTGCACCATCCCGGCCGGTTCGAATTTGGTGAAGGTGAACGCATCAACAAATTCCTCAAGCGGGACGCCGTATTGCAGGCCGACCGATACGGCGATGGCAAAATTGTTCATCATCGCGCGGAAACCGGCGCCTTCCTTGTGCATGTCGATGAAGATCTCGCCAAGCTGGCCGTCCTCATATTCGCCGGTGCGCAGATAGACCTTGTGGCCGCCGACGTTGGCCTTTTGGGTATAACCCTTGCGCCGTTGCGGCATCTTTTCGCGGTGGCTGCGGACGATTTCTTTGACGATGACCTTTTCGATGATCTTTTCGGCCAGAACCATCGCCTTTTCGTGCGGGTTGCCACTGGCCAGAATCTCGGCCGCGTCCTCGTCATCCTCGATCAGGGCCGATGCCAGCGGTTGCGATAGCTTAGACCCGTCGCGGTAGAGCGCGTTCGCCTTGATCCCCAGCGACCACGACAATTCATAGGCCTTTTGGCAGTCTTCGATCGTCGCATCGTTGGGCATGTTGATCGTTTTGGAAATCGCGCCCGAGATGAACGATTGCGCGGCTGCCATCATGGTGATGTGGCTGTTGACCGACAGGAACCGCTTGCCGGTTTTGCCGCAGGGGTTGGCGCAGTCGAACACGCTCAGGTGTTCGTCTTTCAGCCCCGGCGCGCCTTCCAGCGTCATCGTCCCGCAGACGTGGTCGTTGGCCGCGTCGATGTCTTTTTTGGAAAACCCCAAGTGGCGCAGCAGATCGAACGTCGGGTCGTTCAGCCTTTCTGCGGGGATCCCAAGGGTCTTGGTGCAGAACGACTCGCCCAGCGTCCATTGGTTGAAAACGAACCGGATATCGAAGGCCGATTTCAGCGACCCTTCGACCTTGTCGATCTCCGCCG
>JBBSBK010000084.1:0-16447 GCA_038251315.1 Rhodobacterales bacterium
ACCTATTGCTCCTTGCGTCAAATCACGCACGCCACCGAAATATCAAAATATGGTTGGCGGTCTGAATCTTTTGACGCGGATAACCGAATAATTCTGATTTGCCAATCTCATTGAATTCCAATTGGGATAGGTTCAAACGCCTCTCGAGTCACCGCATCAAGCCGTGTCTACCCAGACCTTCCCCAACTTCACCTCGCCGCGGAGCAGATATCCGGGTGTTTCAACCTCAGGAAATCGTGACGCCCAATCCCGATAGCGGTCATTGGTAACGATCGGGACACCGGATTGACGTGCAGCAATCAGCAAATACTCGTCGGCTGGTGTCCCCTTGGGTACCACCATAACGCTCTTGGGCGGCAGGCGTAGCAGTCGGGCCATTTCGCGCTCACCCTGATAGCGGCCAGACAATTTATAACCCACATTTGCATCAAAGATTACGTTGGCTTGAAAGCCTTTATCGCGCAAAACGCCGATGACTTGGATAATTGTCTCGACCTTTGGAATCTCGCCATCCCAGAACATCACGTTTGAGCCGTCAACAAGGACGTGGCGCAATCGTGATTTTGCGCGGCGTAAGCGATAGTTGCGCGACCGTGTGCGGAACACGAACACGACGAAAACGATGCCGCAAAATAGAAGTATATCAGCAATCATTCGGCGGTATCGACAAACTTATTATTCAAACGCCAGTGAGCCGTAGGGTGGGGTTCCACCCCACCACCACGCCGCATCCCATCGGTGGGGTCAAACCTCACCCTACGAGTTCCGATCCATCGTTCACGCTACCCGTCCAACCCCATCCATATCGCCGCGCCCGGCCAACAGCCCGGCGACAGAGATATCCTCGTCCAGCCCGTCCCAATGTATCCCGAACGGCGTCACCTCGAACGCCTCACGTTCCGCCGCATCCGCCCGCATCAGCCGTGGAAACCACGCCAGCGGCACGCCGATCACCCGGCCATCCGACAGGCCGACCCACATCTGATCCGCGTCGAACCGCACGCTTTCAGCCGAAATAGTCATGCCAGGCCCTTTCTATCTCTGCCGCGTGGTCAGCCGCGATCGCAACAATACGCCGCAATTCCCGCGCGTCAAAGCCGGAACTGTCGGCCACCGCAACATCGGGTGAAAGCCAGACCTTTGCTTCGGCCCCGCCTTTCATCACATGAATGTGGAGCGGTTCGCGCGGGTCGCCTTCGTTGGAGTAAAAGAAGAAACGAAATCCCTCTGCGCGAGATACCGTTGGCATCCCTACCTCTCCACCTCGCCCCCGCCTTCGACCCAGTCCTTGAACCCGCCAAGGTTGCTGACGTCCGAAAACCCCATCTCGCGCAGCATCTTGCCTGCCAGTGCCGCCCGGCCACCAGCGGCACAGTAGAGGACCACCGGGCGGGCCGTGTCGAACTCCGCCATATGCGCCGCCGATGCGGCGTCCGCCTTGAATTCCAGCATCCCGCGCGGGACGTTCACCGCACCGGGCACCTTGCCCGATGCCGCGACTTCGGCCGGGTCGCGCACATCGACGACCAGCGCGCCGGCGGCGATCTTGGCCCGCGCTTCAGCCACGCTGACCTTTGGCACAACGGCGTTCGCCTCTGCCACCATGTCTGCTGACGTTTTGGCCATGTGATTCTCCCTCATGCTACCCGCCCCGATGGTAGGGTGGGCGCATCCTGTCGCCATCAGAAATCGAACAATTCGCCCAGAAAGCCTTCGCGTTTCTTGCGCGGTGCGCCACGACCCCGGTCATAGTCACCCTGGCCGCGATCATAGTCGCCCTGATCCTGCCCGCGATCCCGGCCAGTGGGCGCAGGGGCGGCGGCGCGGTCGAGGATCTTGTCCAATTCGCCCCGGTCCAGCCAGACGCCACGGCATTGCGGGCAATAATCGATCTCGACCCCGCTGCGGTCAGAAATCACGAGGGTGGTTCCGTCGATCGGGCACTGCATGTCACATCCTTACATAAGTGTTTCAGTCAAAGTCAGATGGGGATGGCAACATGCCGTGCAAGGACCAGTGGCAATTTATCGCGACGGGCGTTGAACATGCCGCAGCATCCCGCCTAACGTCAGGTATGACCACCGCCCTGATCCTTGGTGCCGCCGTCTGGGCCAACGGGCCGTCGCCAACGTTGCGCAGGCGGACGCTGCATGCGGCGACACTTTACCACGCAGGCAAGGTCACGCACCTGATCCCCTGCGGTGGCATGGGGCAGCATCCGCCGACCGAGGCGGCGGCGATGACCGCCCTGTTGATCGGCGCAGGGATCCCGGCGGACGCGATCACGCCCGAGGACACATCGACCACCACAATGGAGAATATCCGCAACGCCCTGCCCCTGCTGCAAACCCGCGATGTCGTCATTGTCACCGATGGCTATCACGGCCCCCGTGCGCGGATGACGGCGCGGGCGTTCGGGTTGGACGTACGGGTGTCTGCACCGCCGCTGAAAGGCAGCCGCCCGATGGCCCAGATCAAGGGCGCACTCCGCGAAATTCCGGCGCTGATCCTGTATCGCCTGCGCTTGACAGCCCTGACCCGAAAGCCCAGATAGCGGCCCGTGGGGACGTAGCTCAGTTGGGAGAGCGCGTCGTTCGCAACGACGAGGTCGTCGGTTCGATCCCGATCGTCTCCACCAGCCTACATCGGGCCCCCGATCCAAAGCGCGACGAAGCCAAGTCCAATGACAAGGCACATCGGGCCATACCGGGTGCGATCCAGCGTCGCAAAGGGCTCTTGCGGGGTGATGCGCCGCCAGAATGGCGTGTAGGCCAAGCCCCCACGCAGGCCGAAAACAAGGGCAAACAGCCCGATCGACAGATGCCGCATCATCCCGTCGCCCCACCAAGGGGAGACTGCGGCCCAAAGCAGCCCGACCGCGACCAGTGCGCAGGGAATCGGCCCCGGCATCCGGGTCACGCTGCGACCGCCGATGACGGCCTTGACCAAGGCGCCCTCATCACGGATCGGGAACCAGTAACCGATCGCCCACAGGGTATGCAGCCCGGCCAGAGCCAGCAGAAGGGCAGACAGGATCAACGCCAGAATCGTCATGGCGCGATCATAGGGCATCGCGCCCACAGCCAAGACAAAAAAAAGGGGCACCGCGCGGCGCCCCTTTCCAGTTGTGGTTATGGCCGCCGGTCAGGTCGGGTTGTCGACCCGCAGCGTCACCCTGATGCTGCCCTTGACGGCGGTGCCAAAGACGATCCGCGCCTGCTTGCCCCCGGTCCCGTTGCCGGGCACAGCATAGGGCTGTTCATAGACCGCGACGTTGTTGGCGTTCACGATCCGGCCTGCAGGCATGACCGCATCGACGTTACGGACCCGCCCTTTGAACGGCAACTGATCGGCGCTGTCCACGATCCAGTCGGTTGCCGCGCTTGCCTGCGTGTGGGCAATGACGACCGGGTTGTAGACCGGCTGATTGACCGCTGTGAAGTGATTGCCTTCGAACGTGACGGTGCGCATCCGGCCATAGTCCAGATCGGCATGGGTCGTGTCCACGTGTTCCACGCGGTCGATATTGCCGGCTGTCGATTTGAACACGTTGCTGACAACCGAAAACCCGTGCAGAAAATGCCCCGATCCGTACGGTTTGATGACGATCCAGTTGAACCAGTCGGCGGTGTCGCTGCACATGAACGTATTGCCGGTGATCGCCAGGCCGCCAAACGAATACCCCGAATTCATGTTCGGATCGGCATCGTATTCGTTGGTCCATTCAATATAGTTGTTGTCGATATAGTTGCCGGTGATGATGCTGCGGCAACTGGACTGGGCGATGATGATGCCGCCTTCGCGTACGCCGTTGGGTTCGCTATCGCCATGAAACCAGTGGTTGCCGGTGATGATCGACCCCGACCCGCCGATGACGCAGAAATGCTTGAACCGGATCACCCGGTTGTCGCGCAGTTTCAAGTCGTTGGCGTTGATGTTGAAGCCGATCGAAGTGCGCTGCTGCACTGGCAGATCCACCTCGTTCGAGATGAACTGGCAGCGATCGATCAACATGCCCTGGCAGCCCTCGCCGATCGATGTGATTCCCCGGTCGCGGGGCCGGTTGATGAAACAGTCGCGGACGTGAAAGATGACCCCGGTCTTGGCCAGCATGATCGCGCTTGCGATCCCGCTGCAGTTCAGATCGACATCGGCGATGATGAACTGGCTGAGCTGCTCGAACCCGGAAAAGTCGAGCAGGTATTTGTAGCGGGTGAACGTGTAAACCTGCGTTCCCGCAGCCCCGAACAGCGGGTTTGACAGGGTCAGCCGCTGCTGGGCAACATTGACGGCGGTCACGTAAATCTCGCGGCCCACCCCGTTGCCGCTAATCCGCGATCCGACCGGAATATTGGCGATATTCGGCACATTGGTCAGCGTCTTGGGCGACGCCGCCGCATAGCTGCCCGCCGATGTCACCACGGTCGGGCTCCAGGCAGGCCCCGCGATCGGCTGGATCTGTCCGTTGCGGATGACCCGGCGGCTGACAAATGTGGTGCGCGACCCCTCGGCGGCCTGCATGTCGACCGGGGCGGTCAGGTCGATCCGCCGCCCCCCAAGGTCGAGCGAATCGTGATCGTTGAAGTTCAGCAGCGCCTGAAAGGCCTTCTTGAACGCCAGTTCTTCATTGCCGAACGCATCGAGATAGGTGGCAAAATCGAAGTTCTTTTGCAGGATCAGTCTGTTCACGGCCGGCATCGTCACCGTGCCCTCGAACCTGATCTGGTTCTGGATAGTGACGTTCCCGGCAAGTCGGTAAACCCCTTTTGACACCAGCACCTCGCGTCCCTGGGCGTCGGCATCTGCGGCCTCGAACGCGGCGGCGTCGTTGGTGACACCGTCACCGATCGCGCCATAGTCGCGCACATCGACCAGCCCCAGCAGATTGCGCAGAAAAACCGAGGTGATATCCTCAATAACGATATCGTCGATCCGCACGACTCCGCCGTTCGGTCCGGTCAGATCAAGGCCAAAGTGTCCGAACAGTGCGTTGCGCCAGACCATGTTGACCCCGGTGCGGTTGCCGGTACCGATGATCGCGCTGACTTCCACAACCTGCCCATAGGCGGTCAAGGCTTTGGCCGGGCCGAATTCGACCAGCCCGTTGATATGCGCGCTGCCGGCACCCCCGGCCCAACCGGCGATGCGCACCGAGGGCAGCGCGCCCGACACCGCCTTGACGCGCGCCGTGACCCGCAAATAACACCCCGGCAAAATGGTCGTTTCACCCATGTAGCGCAGCTTGGTCACGCTTTGGGTTTTCACGATCTCCAGGCAACCGGAAAAATCCTGATCGGCGGGCACGAAGGCGCCGGTCCCTGACACCGCATAGGTATCCGACCCCGGCGTGCCGTCACCGCTCGACCAGACATTCAGCCCGTTGACAAAGGGCGGCGGCATCAGCACCAGCCCGTCCGTGATAACCTTGTTCATCAAATCCCCTTTTCCGCTGGAAAACAGGGCCTTTGCTGCCCTATGGGGGTGCGCCGGACGCTGTTGCCTGCCATGCCTGATCGCAGCCGCGCAAGGCACGGTGCATGGACAAAAGGGGTAGTGTTCTTCGGTAAACGGCGGCTAAGCGCACCGTGACGGTGCTTTGGTCGGACGTTGCCTCAGACGCCGATATCGGCGGGCGGCAACAGTTGCACGCCGTTGATCTGCCAGCCGTCCGGGGTTTCGATCATCTGGTAATCAAGGCTGTGCAGATTGCCCGCCGCGTCGCGCACGGTGACCCGCTGCCACAGGTTGCCCGCCACCTCGCGCAATTCACCGAACCGGACGTCGGAATTGTCCCAAACCATTGGATAACCGCGTTCGACCATCGTGCCAAAGTTCTGTGGCGTGCCAAAGATGCCTTGGATCATCGGGCTGGCATGTTGCCATGCCCCATCGACATCACGGGCCACGAAATCGGCCAACTGATCGGCGATGACACCCTGAATGGCATTAGCGTCTTGCGCCGACGCGGGGCCAGTCAGCCCGATAACCATGAGAATTACCGCGAAAAGCTGTTTCATGATCGCCTCCTCTTCACCTCTATGATTGTTAAGATACGGGAGCGGACAACAAACAGTTTCAATTTTCCGTCAACTGATCGAGTCGATCCTGTCCGCGACAAGCGCCTGCAACCGCCAGAGGCCTGCGTCGCGAAGCCCGCGCGCCTCGAGGTGGGAAACCGTGTTGAGCAGATACTCTGCCCCCGTTCCGAAAGGACCGCAGGACCATGCCAGCACGTCCGCCACTTCTTCGGGCATCAATCGGCCAGCATAGGCCGGCGAACAACGGTTCATCACAAAGGCCAGCGCATTGGCTTTACCGACGTCGGTATCGACCCTGATCCAGCGCGGGATGTTGTTGATCGGCTTGATCGTGAATTCCCGGCGAAACAGCGCGTCAAGTTGGGGGGCGACAGGTTCGGCGGGCAAATCGAAAAGGACGCCCTTGCACTGGCCGCCCCGATCCAGCGCCAGCATCAAACCCGGACTCTCTGGTGTGCCGCGAAACCTTGTCTGACGCAGGCAGAATGACCGGCGCCAGCCCCGTGCGACCGCCACCGTCTCGCCAACATGGGCAATTTCGGGTTTCCAGATGAGCGACCCATAGGCGAACAGGCGAATGGGGGTGCCAGGTTCGGGCTGCGCTGCGATTGTGCGAGCGACCCAGTCGGCGTAATCGGCATCGGTCTGCTGGAAAACGCCCGGCTGTGTCCCGGTGTCGGCTACATCACGGTGAACCTTGGAAAGATGCGCCGCCGTCAAACGCATTGCGACTGCCCGCATCGCTTTAACCCGCCACGAGATTGATTCTCGTCTGAAATAATCTGCCCCGATCTTGCGTCAGTCAATCTGCTCGTCAGCCTCCGAGTTTCCCGGCCAATCCATCCTTGATCAGAGCGATGGTTTCATCGACCCCATATAGCGCGATGAACCCGCCAAATCGTGGCCCCTGCGATGCCCCCAGCAGCACCTCATAAAGGGCGGTGAACCAGTCGCGCAACGGGTCGAACCCGTGATCGGTGCCGACCGCGAACACCATCGTCTGCAACGCCTCGGCGTCCAGCCCGCCGCCCCATGTGGCCAGCCGCCCGTCCAGATCCATCAGTGCGGCGCGTTCCTTGTCAGTCGGGGCGCGATGCACCCGCGTTGGTTTCACGAAGTCATTGTAATAGCGCACCGCGAACCCCGCCGCGCGGTCCAGATCGGGATGGGTCGCCGCCGTGGCATCCCGTGCATACCGCTGGATGAACCCCCACAGCGCTTCCTTTTCCTCGGCCCCCGACACGGCGGCAAGGTTCAGCAGCATCGCAAACGGCACCACCATATCAGAGGCGGGCACGTTGTGGCCGTGGATATGAAACACCGGATTATTCAGCCGCGCCGCAGTATCTTGCGTCGCATAGGCCCGCAATTGCTGATGATATTCATCGACCGCTTTGGGGATCACATCGAAATGCATCCGCTTTGCAGTTTTCGGCTTTTGGTACATGAAATAAGACAGCGATTCCGACGCCGCATAGGTCAGCCATTCGTCGATCGACAACCCATTGCCCTTGGTCTTGGAAATCTTCTGGCCCTGTTCGTCCAGAAACAGTTCATAGCTGAAATGGTTCGGCTTCTTGCCGCCCAAAACCTCGCAAATGCCATCATAGATCGGGGTATTGGTCGAATGATCCTTGCCATACATCTCGAAATCGACGCCCAGTGCGGCCCAGCGCGCGCCAAAATCCGGCTTCCATTGCAATTTCACGTTGCCGCCCGTGACAGGCAACGTCCATTCGCGGCCCGTATCATCGTCGAACGTAATCGTATGGTCGCGCGCATTGACCTCTTTCATCGGCACATACAGAACCCGCCCGGTTTCCGGATGGATCGGCAGAAACGCCGAATAGGTCTGCTGACGCTCCTCGCGCAATGATTTCAACATGATCGCCATAATCGCGTCATAGCGTTCGGCGCACAGCCGCAAAGTGTCGTCGAATTGCCCGGACTTATAAAACTCGGTCGCCGAGATGAATTCGTATTCAAACCCGAAGGTATCCAGAAACCGCCGCAGCATAGCGTTGTTATGCGCCCCGAAGCTGTCATATTCGCCAAACGGATCGGGCACCGACGTCAGCGGACGCTGCATGTTCTCCAGCAGCATCTCGCGCTGGGGCACATTGTCGGGCACCTTGCGCATGCCGTCGACATCGTCGGAAAAGCAGATCAGGCGGGTCGGAATATCCGATATCACCTCGAACGCACGGCGGATCATCGTCGTGCGCGACACTTCACCAAAGGTGCCGATATGGGGCAGACCGGACGGGCCGTAACCGGTTTCAAACAGCACATACCCCTTGGGCGGCGGTGCCTTGTCGTAACGTTGGGCCAACGCACGGGCCTCTTCAAACGGCCAGGCCTTGCTTGTCATCGCGGCATTGCGCAGATCGGACATGGGATCGTGCTTTCTTCTGGGACTGCCGGGCTGCTGGGGCAGCCGGGGACGCGGTCAATCAGCACTCCCTATTGCTCCGCTGCGGGGTCGTCAATAAATGGGGCTTGTAACGCAAAGGAAACGCGATGAACGATCATGCCCCGATGACCGCCCAGGATGCTCTGGTCGCCCTGATGATCGCGGTTTCAGCATCCGACGAGGACATGCGCACCGCCGAACTGCTTGGCATCACCAACATCATCAACAATCTGCCAGTCTTTGGCGATTATGACGCCGACCGGCTGACCAACGTCACCACGCTGGTCTTTGACTTGCTGGAACAAGAGGACGGGTTGGACGCCTTGTTCGGCCTGATCCGCGACGCCCTGCCCGTCCGGCTGCACGAAACCGCCTATGCGCTGTCCTGCGATGTCGCCGCCGCCGACGGGCAGATCATGGGAGCCGAGGCGCGGATGCTCGAGGAAATCCGCGAAGAACTGAACATCGACCGGCTTCACGCCGCCGCAATCGAACGCGGCGCACGCGCACGGCATATGACGCTTTAATCCCCTAGCGCATCGCCCAGCGCTGCAAAAGCCGCTGCTGCAAATGCTTGCCACGGGCATTCCATGCTGCTGCACCCTCGGGTTGATCGACGCCCTGCGCCTTGGCCGCATCCCGTCGTTCCGGGTTTTCGGCAAAGATGGCGAATGCGGTCTGCTGTCCGCTGGCCGACCGTTCATAGCCCGCCAGTGCGGTCACAAAATCCAGCGTGCCGGTCTTGGCTACCACCGCCCCGGCAAACCCGCGCATCGGATCGCCCCGTGCATCCAGCATCGCGATCCGTTTCAGCAGCGGGCGCAGCACCCCCGGCACCCCCGGTGCGGTCAGCAGGCGTACCATATCGGCGGCCGAGATATGCGACACATCGCTTAACCCCGAATGATCGGCGCAGACTATATGCACCCCGGCCTTGGCCCGCGCCCAGATCGCCATGCCCAAGGCCGACGTGCGCTGCCCGCGCGCCTCCCCGGTGCGGGCCTGCGTCGCGGTCAAGCCGACCGCCTCGGCGGTCAGGTTGGTCGAATATTTCAGCATATCCTGCAGGATGTCGGTCAGGGGCGGGCTGTTGTGCCGGGCGACCTCGCGGCCGTCGGGCAGATCAGCCACGACCACAGCCTCGGGCAGCGTCACTCCTGCCGAGCGCGCCAGCGTGCGGAACACGTCGCCCGCATAGGCTCCCGGAAACCGCACGGGCAGCCAACGTGACCCGGCATCGCCCAAAGCTGTCCGCGCCACTGTCCATTCGTCGCGCCCGCTCCCACCGCGGTAGGTGAACAGCGGCGCGGACCGATCCACCACGGCGACCCGTGCCATGCTGACAGGTGGCACCACCTTGTCCGACCGCGCGTCCATCGTCACGGCATAGTCGCCGTCCTGCCGTTTCCATTCAAAATAGACCCGGTTGAAATTCAGGTTCAGCCCCGACAGCGCCGGGTTATAACCGAAATGGTCCAACTGCCCCGGCTCCAGCTCGTTCAGATAGGGCAGCGCGCCTTCCCAGATCAGGAACCGGCCGGTAACCCCCGTCACCCCAGCGGCGCGCAGTTCGGCAGTTAGCGTCACCAGATCGTCGGTCAGCAGTTGCGGATCGCCACCCCCCGCAAGCACCAGATCGCCCTGCACCACGCCATCGGTCAACGGACCGGTTGCCAGAACCCGCGTGACAAACCGAAACCCCCGGCCCAAGGCGTCGAGGGCATAAAGCGTCGTCACCATCTTCAACACTGACGCAGGCGGCAGGGCGACATCGGCAGCGTGGGAATCCAGAACCGCGCCGTCCCGCAGATCGGCAAGAACAAACCCGACCGTCCCGCCCAGATCGGCCTCGGCCACCATATCGGCGGTGGTCGGGCGCGACCGGGGGCGCTGCGCAGGTGCTGGCGCAGCGACGGTCTGCAACGCCCGCGCACGCGGACGCTGCGACTGTCCCGGTGCCTCGGCAAGGGCCAGCGTCGCGGCAGACGAAAACAGACCTGCAAGGGCGGCACGGCGATTGAATACAGCGCTCATCGCCATTCTCTAGCCCGGTTCGCGGGCGCGCTTCAACGGCTCCGGCTTCACGATGTAGCAGGCCCGCCCCAGCCGCCCTGTGCCCGGATCGCGCTGGACGACTGATCAGACAACGGCAGGTTGATGAAACACCATGCCGGGGCGGGCATCCGGCCTAACAGGGCTGATGCGTAGGCTGGCAACCGATAGTGCTGATAAACCTCGGCCGCCTTGGACAACCGCGCCGAAATGCGGTCGCCGGGGCGGGCAACAACGCCGACCGGCACGTTGTCCATGATCGACCGCCAGTCCTGCCAGCGATGAAACTGCGCCAGATTGTCGGCCCCCATCAGCCAGACAAAGCGGACGCGCGGGTAAAGGTCGTGCAGATGTGCCAGCGTCTCGGCGGTATGGCGGGTGCCGATCCGCGCCTCGATGTCTGTCACTGTGACGCGCGGGTGCCGCATCAGCGCCCGCGCCCCAGCCAGCCGATCGGCCAAGGGGGCCGGGCCACGCAGTTTGAGCGGATTGCCCGGACTGACCAGCCACCACACCCGGTCCAGCCCGAACCGGATCAGCGCGGTCCGGGTAATATGCACATGGCCGCAGTGGGCCGGATCGAACGACCCGCCCAGCAGGCCCACCACCTGCCCGTCGCCCGCCACCGGTAACCCTGTTTTCATCGCGTCCCCCGGCGGATGCTTCGCCTCACGCCTCGGACGACTGTGCCCAAAGGTTGATCTTTTCCTCGTCGGCATACTGGTCGATCAGGGCGCGTTCGTCGGCGGTAAACTCCAGATTGGCGACTGCACCGGCGCAATCGATGACCTGTTCGGGCTTTGACGCGCCGATCAGCGCCGTGGTGATCCCGCCGTCGCGCAGCACCCACGCAATCGCCATCTGGGCCAGTGTCTGACCCCGCACCGCCGCCAAGTCGTTCAACTTGCGGATATTCGCCATCGCATTGTCCGACAGCATCGCCGGGTCAAGCGACTTGCCCTGCGCCGCCCGGCCATCCTTGACGCCGCCCAGATACTTCTTGGTCAGCATCCCCTGGGCCAAGGGGGTGAACGCGATCGATCCGACGCCCAGTTCGGCCAGCGTATCCTTCAGGCCATCACGTTCGACCCAGCGGTTCAGCATGTTGTAACTTGGCTGATGGATCAGACAGGGGGTGCCGAGATCGTTCAGGATGGCAACAGCCTCGCGCGTGCGCTCGGAGTTGTAGGATGATATTCCGGCATAAAGGGCGCGGCCCGACCGCACAATATAGTCCAACGCGCCCATCGTTTCCTCGAGCGGCGTATCGGGGTCGAAGCGGTGCGAATAAAAGATATCGACATAGTCGAGCCCCATGCGTTTCAGCGACTGATCGCAGGACGCCACGAGATACTTGCGGCTGCCCCATTCGCCATAGGGGCCGTCCCACATGTTGTATCCAGCCTTGGAACTGATGATGAGCTCGTCACGCAGGCCCCTGAAGTCCTCGGTCAGAATTGACCCGAACGCATGTTCCGCCGACCCAGGTGGCGGACCGTAATTGTTGGCAAGATCAAAGTGGGTAATGCCGTGGTCAAAGGCGGTGCGGCAGATCGCGCGCTTGGTCTCGTGCGGGGTATCGCCGCCGAAATTGTGCCACAGACCGAGCGACACGGCAGGCAGTTTCAACCCCGATTTGCCGCAGCGACGGTAAACCATCTGCGAATAACGATCCTGCGCCGGCATATATGTCATCGAAACCCCCAAAGTATTGTCGCGGGCATCATCCACGGGAGGCGCGGGTTGTAAAGCGACTGCACAACCGCTCTGGCCTTTCAATTTTTGCGGATTTCACGCGGGTTGCATTAAGGCGTTGCAAACCCCTGGCGGGGCAAATTCGGCGCGACAGGGGTTCGAACACAGGACAGGATCGGCGGCAAGCATGGCCAATGACATTCCGTTGGCAAAAAGATTGCATGGACAGGCGCCCCTGCCGTCGCGGCACGGTGTGGCGACGTCGGACGCGGCGGCTTTGCCCGTCGCGTCCTGCCAGTCCGGCAGCGACACCGAACATTTCCGATTTGCCGCCGAAAACGCCAGCGACGGGATCATCATCACCGCGCTGGACGGGTTGATCGTTTGGGTCAATGCTTCCTACTGCCGGATCATGGGCCGCACACCGGACGAAATGCTGGGCCGGAACCCGTTGTCGTTCTGTCTGCCGCTGGACGATCAGCGCGACCTGACCGACTGGTGTTATGACCCGGTCGAAGACTTTGGCGATCTTGTGCTGCGGCGCAACCGGCGAAAGTCAGGCGAACTGTTCTGGAACCAGATGAGCGCGTCGCAACATCAGGCCGCCGACGGCACCCGCTTTGTCATCATCGTCTGCCGCGACGTCACCAAACAGATCGACCGCGAACAGCAGTTGCGCGACACTCGTGCCCAGCTTGAGCATGCCGCGACCCATGATACTCTGACCGATCTCGCCAACCGGGGCGCGCTTGAACGGTTCGCCCGCGGTGCCCTCGCGACTGGCGGGGCGGGGCGGGTCGGGGTGCTGCACCTCGATCTCGACCGGTTCAAGGACGTGAACGACACGCATGGCCATGCCGGCGGTGACGCCATGCTGATCCACGTCGCCAGATCGGCCCGTGCCGTGGTGCGCAACGTCGATATGGTCGGGCGAATCGGCGGCGACGAATTCATCGTCGTCTGCACCGGCTTGTCCTGCCTCGCCGATCTCGAAGCGATCGGTCACGCCATTCAGGCCCGGGTGGCGCAGCCCCTGTTCTGGCAGGACCGAACACTGTTGACGCGGGTCAGCATCGGCGCGGTGCTGGCCGCGCCCGACACCCGCGACCCGACCGACCTGTTCCAGAAGTCCGATTTTGCCCTCTACGAAGTGAAAAAGGCCGGGCGCGGGCGGGTCGCATCCTATGACGAAACCTTGCACCGGCTGCACGCCCGGCAGGTGCGCATGGCCTCGGACCTCGGCGATGCGATTCGCAATGGCGGCCTGACCTTCGTGTTTCAGCCGGTGTTCGACCAGAGCATCGCCGCCGTCGTCGGGTTCGAAACCCTCGCCCGCTGGCACCATCCGACACGCGGGTCGATTCCTCCCGACGAATTCCTGCCGCTTGCCCGCGATCTGGGTCTGATCGTCGCCGTCGATCTGGCCGCAATGCAGGCTGCCGCCGCCATGCAGACCGCGCTCTGGGCAGCCGGACACAAGCTAGGGATGTCGATGAACGCCTCGGCCGATCTGCTGACCCATCCGGATTTTCTAACACACCTGACCGCCGCGACCGACGGCCGCGACATCCCTAACCGTACCTTCATCATCGAAGTGCTGGAAACCACACTGTTCAGCACCCAGGCCGACGGCGACAAGAATGCCCGCGCCATCAATGCACTGACCGATCTGGGGTTCACCGCAATCCTTGACGATTTTGGCACCGGGCATGCCGGGCTGCTGCACCTTGCCCGCCTTGCCATCGCCGGAGTCAAGATCGATCGGTCGCTGATCCGCAACCTGACCGATACCAGCGCCAACGTCATCATCACCAAGTCGATCATCGATCTGTGCCGCAACCTGCAACTCGACGTCATCGCCGAAGGGGTCGAAACTCAAGGGCAGGCGCTGCAACTGCGCGCGCTGGGCTGTGACTTTATCCAAGGATTTCTGGTCGCCCCACCGATGCCGCCGGGCGATGTGCTGGCATGGCTGGCCCGGCGCCAATGCCCCGAATACGCCGCGCGTCCCGTCACGGCGCCAAGGCGTCGGGCGCCCGCCCCGCCCGCCAATCCGGCCATTGAACCCTTGCCGCAACGCCACTAGGAAGAGAGCGATCACCGCAGCGGAGCGTTTCACATGGCCAGCTATCAGTATGTCTATTTCATGGACGGGGTATCGAAAACCTATCCCGGCGGCAAAAAGGTCTTTGAAAACATCCGCCTGAACTTTCTTCCCGGCGTCAAGATCGGCGTCGTCGGGGTCAACGGCACCGGTAAATCGACGCTGATGCGGATCATGGCCGGCCAAGACAAGGATTTCGGGGGCGAGGCCTGGGCCGCCGAAGGCGCCCGCGTCGGCTATCTGCCGCAGGAACCCGAACTGGACGCGACGCTGACCGTGCGCGAAAACGTCATGCTGGGGGTCGCGCCGAAAAAGGCAATCCTCGACCGCTACAACGAACTGGCGATGAACTATTCCGACGAAACCGCCGACGAGATGGCGCAGTTGCAGGACGAGATCGACGCCCAGAACCTCTGGGACCTCGACGCCCAGATCGACGTCAGCATGGAGGCGCTGCGCTGCCCGCCCGACGATGCCGACGTCACCACACTGTCTGGTGGCGAAAAACGCCGGGTGGCCTTGTGCAAACTCCTGCTCGACGCCCCCGACATGCTGCTGCTCGACGAACCGACCAACCACCTTGACGCCGAAACCATCGCGTGGCTGCAAAACCACCTGATCGACTACAAAGGCACAATCCTGATCGTCACCCACGACCGCTATTTCCTTGATGCGATCACCAGTTGGATTCTGGAACTCGACCGCGGGTCGGGGATTCCGCACGAGGGGAATTATTCCTCGTGGCTCGAAGCCAAGGCGAAACGGATGGAGCGTGAGGGGAAAGACGACAAATCCAAACAGCGCACGCTGGAACGCGAGCTGGAATGGATGCGGCAGGGTGCCAAGGCGCGGCAGGCCAAATCCAAGGCCCGGATTTCCGCCTACAACGACCTTGCCAACCAGTCCGAACGCGAAAAGATGGGCCGCGCCCAGATCATCATCCCCAACGGCCCGCGTCTGGGGAACAAGGTGATCGAGGTCGCCGATCTGAAAAAACACATGGGCGACAAACTGTTGATCGAAGGGCTGAGCTTCGATCTGCCCCCCGGCGGCATCGTCGGCGTCATCGGCCCGAACGGTGCCGGCAAATCGACGCTGTTCTCGATGCTGACGGGGCAGGCCGAACCGGATTCCGGCACGATGGAATACGGCGACACGGTGAAACTGTCCTACGTCGACCAATCGCGCGATGCTTTGGCAGCAGGCGCGACGGTCTGGGAGGAAATCACCGGCGGCGCGGAAGTGATCGAACTTGGCGACGCCTCGATGAACTCGCGCGCCTACTGCTCGGCCTTCAACTTCAAGGGCGGCGATCAGCAGAAAAAGGTCGGGTCGCTGTCGGGGGGAGAGCGGAACCGGGTCCACATGGCCAAACTCCTGAAATCAGGCGGCAACGTCCTGCTGCTCGACGAACCGACGAACGATCTGGACGTGGAAACGCTGCGGGCGCTGGAAGACGCACTGGTCGATTTCGCCGGCTGCGCCGTGGTCATCAGCCACGACCGCTTCTTCCTCGACCGCATTTGCACCCATATCCTCGCCTTCGAAGGCGATGCCCATGTGGAATGGTTCCAGGGCAACTTTGCCGACTACGAAGAGGACAAGAAACGACGGCTGGGCGCGGATGCGCTCGAGCCGAAGCGGGTGAAGTTCAAGAAGTTCGTCCGTTGAACGGCCACAGGCCGTTCAACGACTGCGCGAAAGCGAATGCGCAGCAATCGCGTGCGCACCCCGGTTCAGGTTCTGTGTTCATTGCGTAAACGCAAAATGACATCAGCTATTTTTGAGGTCCTTGATGGACTGGTTCGGAATTGTGGGCGCTGTCGGGCTAGGCTCGTTGTTGACTGTAATCATTCAATGGTTTCTCGCTCGCTCCGACAAATCTCGAGAGCTAAATTTCGTTGAGAAGAAAGCCGCCTACATAGGATTTTGGGAGGCAATGTACCAATCGGAAATTCAAAAAACTGATAGCACTGCTTTGCAGGTGGGTCATTGGGCTGCATGGTGCGAATTGGTTGGCCCGGAAACAGCTACCTGTTCCATCCCGGATGATCACATTTCCCCTCGGCGATCAGCGCTGTTCATGGCAAGATCGGTTCTGAGGGAACTTCGGGACGGGGAGCCACCATGCTGATTAATCTTCAC
>JBBSBK010000085.1:0-16439 GCA_038251315.1 Rhodobacterales bacterium
CGTAACCCGAACAGAACCGCACCCAATGTCGTCAGGCTGACGCCATAGGTCTGCGCGTAATAGGTCGGCGCGTAGATATAGATCGGCAGGCCCGCCGCCGAAATCACCGCCGCCAGCGCCGAAAACGCCGGCAGGCGCGGGGCTTTCACCGCGATACCTCGTCAACCGGCGGCTTGGGCCGGGATCGAAACGTCGCTCCCTTCCACCACAGCTTGACCGCCTGCCAATGGATCAGCGCCAGCACCCGGCGCGACCCGAACGGACGGCGCAGCATGGCACGCAGGATCGACGCATTGGTCAGCGGCCTGCGCGGCCCCACCAGTGTCGCCACCAGCCCGCCGTTGCCGCGCGAATAGTCGATGCGGATGTCGATATGGTCGGCGTCGATGTCGAAGCGGAACTCATAACCACCACCGACCGGCTGAAACGGCGACACATGGAAAATCTTGGTCGCGCGCAGCGTATCCGCCCCGGTGATCGGCGCCAGATCGGCATGGTGGCACAGATACGAATGACGGTCGCCAAAAGTGTTGGAAACTTCGGAAATCACGACACGCAAAACGCCAGCCGGATCATGGCAAAGCCAGAAACTGACCGGATTGAACACATGCCCCAGAACCCGCGGCTGGGCCAGCAGATCGACGCGACCCGGCACGTCCAGCCCATGCTGCGCCAACACCTCGCGCACCCAAACAATACCGCGCCCTTTGTGCGGTTCACCGCCATGATCGACGTCATGAAGCGACATGACACCGCGACCATTGCGTCCGAACAGGCCGGGGCCATCGCCAGCCGCCTCAGCATCGACCAACACATAATCAATCGAATAGCGGAACGCATTGCGCGTCGCCCCGCGCCGTCCGTGCCAGGTATGGCCAGCGATATGATCGACCCGGCTCACGCCGCCAGTTTCAGCGACGACCGCATCGCCGTGACGACATCGAAGGCGCTGCCCAGTCCATCCTCGTGAAACCCGTTCTTCATCCATGCGCCACAGAACCACGTCCGGTTGCTGCCATTCATCGCCGCCGCCTTCGCCTGCGCCGCAAATGCCCCCAGATCATAGACCGGATGGCGCAGCGTCACCTGATCCCAGATCAATTCCTGCTTGATCGGGCGCGTGGTGTTCAGGGTCACGAACATCGGGTCGGCGGTCAACCACGGTTGCAGCGAATTCATCCAATAGGTCAGGTCGATCCGGGAATCGGTCTTGCCCCGTTCCTCGGCATAGCACCAGGACGACCAGACGGCGCGGCGTTTGGGCATGATCGACGTATCCGAGTGCAGGATCACATCATTGGGCTGATAGCGAATCGCGCCCAGCACCGCCTTTTCCTGCGGCGACGGATCGGCCAGCAGGCGCAGGGTATCGTCGGAATGGGTGGCAAATATGACCTCGTCAAACCGCTCCCAATCGCCGCCAACCGCCTTGACCTCGACCCCCATCACACCCCGACGGACCGCGTCAATCGGCGCACCAAGACGCAATTCCACGCATTTGGCCTGCATCGACGCACCCAAACGCGACACATAGGCCTGCGACCCGCCTTGCACGGTGTACCATTGATGCTGGCCCGAATAATTCAGCAGCGCGTGGTTTTCAAAGAAATTGACCATCGCGCGGGCCGGGAAATCCATGATCTTTTCCGTCGGCGTCGACCAGATCGCACCGGACAGGGGCAGCAGGTAATAATCGCGGAACCAACTGCCTGTACCAAGTTTGTCCAACAGCCCGGCGATGGTCATGCCATCATGATCAGCGGCCCCGACGGCGCGGGAATTGAACCGCAATACATCGTGCATCATCCGCAGAAACCACGGGTTTGCCAGATTGCGCTTTTGCGCGAACATGGCCGACAGCGACGCCAGCCCGTATTCGATCCGGCCCCCATCGACCGACGCACCAAAGCTCATGTTGGACGGGGTGACGGGCACGTCAAGTTCGGCAAACAGGGCGGCCAGATGCGGATAATTGGCATAGTTGAACACGATGAACCCGGTATCAACCGGCTGATCGCTGCGCACCCCCGCCATCCGCGTGCGGGCATGTCCGCCCAGCCGCTTTTCAGCCTCGAACAGAACGACATGGTGATCGTCAGCCAGCATCTGCGCAGCGCCCATCCCCGAGATCCCCGCGCCAATCACGGCGATCTTCTTGCTTGGGCCAACCGGCCCGGTATTGAATGGCATCTTGATGGTGACTCCCGAACCAACTTGTTTGTTGTTCTTACGCATTAACGTGTCAGCCGGATGATTAGTTTCGACCATCGCCCAGTGATCCACTTTCGCCCCATCGGCGTATGCTGCATATGTTGACCCATGTGCAGCCTCAATCGAAATCCAACGCCTGCCTGTTCACGCTTGGGTGGCGCGGCATTGCAGGTGCATTGCCCGGTGCCGGAAAGATCGCCAGCGTGACCACCCCCGCCCCCCCTGACCGGCTGGCATGGAGTGCTGAAATGACCGCCATCCGCGATCTGCGCGACCAACAGGCGTTCGCCGCCCTGTTCGGCCACTTCGCGCCGCGGATCAAAGGTTTCCTGATGCGCAGCGGTGCCGCCCCCGATCTGGCCGAGGAATGCGCCCAAGAGGTCATGGCGACCCTCTGGCACAAGGCCCACATGTTCGACCCGACCAAGGCCAGCGTGGCCACGTGGATATTCTCCATCGCCCGCAACCGTCTGATCGACAAGATCCGCAAACAGCGGCGCCCCGAACCCCAGGATCTGCCTTGGGGACCCGAAGGCGAACCGGACCCCGCCGATGCCCTTGCCCTCGCCCAGGACACCGAAAAGCTGGCGCAGGCCCTTGCCTCCCTGCCCGAAAAGCAACGCAAACTGATCGAACGCGCCTATTTCGGCGACCTCAGCCACAGCGAGATTGCCGCCGAAACCGGCTTGCCGCTGGGGACCATCAAATCGCGTATCCGACTGGCGCTCGACCGTCTGCGCCACGCAATGAACTAAGAGAACAAGAATGACCGATATCCGACATCACCTGACCGACGCCCTGCTGATGGGTTACGCCACCGGCACGCTACCCGAGGCGTTCAGCCTTGTCGTCGCCACCCATGTGTCGCTTTGCGACGATTGCCGTGCCCAACTTGGTGCCTATGACGCAGTTGGCGGTGCGGTGATGCAGACCGAAACCGCCATGATGGCCGACGACAGCCTTGCCGCGACGCTGGCGCTGATTGCGCGGGGCGACCGGACGCCGGTAGCAAAACCCCACCTCGGCGGCATCTTTCCAACGCCTTTGCAGGACTACGTCGGCGGCGATCTGGACGCGGTGAAATGGCGGCGGATGGGCGGCGGCGTATCGCAGGCGCTGCTAAAGACCGACGGCGGCGCAACGGTGCGCCTGCTGCGCATCCCCGGCGGCACCGCCGTGCCCGATCACGGCCATCGGGGCACCGAACTGACACTGGTGCTGCAAGGCGCGTTTCGCGACGAAACCAGCCGTTTCGGCATCGGTGACGTCGAGGTGGCAAACGAGGATCTCAATCACCAGCCGGTCGCCGAAGCGGGCGCCGACTGCATCTGCCTTGCCGCCACCGACGCACCCCTGCGGTTCAACGCAATGGTGCCACGCTTGGCGCAGCGGTTTCTGGGGATATAGCTACTCCCAAGCCAGCGGAATGAACTGCCCGTTGACCAGCAGATACCCCGTGCCGTTGACCGCAAGGTAAAACGCGCGACCGCGATACGCCTCTGACACGACATGATAATCGCGCAGCCGGGTCAACTGCCCGGCGCGCCCGTTCATGCCGCCTGCACAGACCGCTACACCGCCTTGGCAGGGGGTCAGGCTATAGGTCCGCAGCTCGCCATGCTCTGTCGCCAGAATCGACACCGTGCCGCGCTGAAACGGAATGCCGCCGATGGCTTCGGCATACTGGTTGCGGACATAGGCGGACTGATTGTCGAATTCCGTTGCGGTTTGCTCGGGCGTTGCGCAGGCCCCAACGCCCAGCAGGGCAAATGCGGTCAAAATCCCGGTCAGGCGCATCGGTCGTTCCCTTGTCATGGTTCTTCGCAGGCTAACGCCCGACGGCAGGCAGCCGCAAGGGGGCAGACCCTGCAAACAACGTCACCGCGATGGCCGCTCCTGCGATCAGGGTCAGCGGTGCGTCGGCAAGGATCAGACCACCGGCAGATATATCGGCCCGGTCCACCTTCATCGGCGTAATTGCAAAAAGGGCGACCAGCCCTCCCGCGTCTGGGCGCAGCGTATCCGGCCCGATGACCCGCACCATCGGGCGCGGCAAACCCACCGCCGTCATCACGTTGAAATCGGCGCAGGGGGCCGTCACGTTTTCCGCCCGTATCAGCAGACCGCCGTCAAACGCGACCGGCACCAGTGGATCGGCCTTCAGCCGCCCTGCCGCCGCGACCAGATCGAACCCCGGCCCGTCGATCACCGTCAGGCTCCGGGCCACGCCCGGAAACACCGAAAACGGCCCGTCCGCGACAACCATCGCCCGCGATAGTCGCCACACCAGACCGCGCTCGCCGTCGACCCGCACCATCTCGACCGTCTGGCCCAGCCCATTCGCCCACGGCATCGTGACGAAATCCTCCGGCCAAAGAACCTGGATCACTCGGCAGCGTCTTTCCCGATCAGGGGCGCCACAGCATCCGGCGCAATCTCGGCAAAATCGAAATTATCCAGCCGATGCGCCCGCTTGCCCGCTTTTTCAGCGGAAATCTTGATATCCTCGATATCCTTGGCCGCCTGCCCGAAATGCCGGTCAAGACTGCCGACCCGGTCCACCAGTCGGCCGACATCGCCGCCCAGCAGGTTCAACTCTTTCCTGATCGCCCCCGCCTGTTCGCGCATCCGCGCATCCTTCAGGATCGCCCGCATCGTGTTCAGCGTCGCCATGCAGGTCGTCGGCGACACGATCCAGACGCGCGCATCGAACCCGGAACGGACAACCTCGGGCAGGCGGGCATGCAATTCCGCATAAACCGCCTCGGACGGCAAAAACATCAACGCGCCGTCAGCGGTTTCGCCCTCGATCAGATATTTCTCGGAAATCGCCTTGATATGCACCTTCACAGCGTTGCCCAGACCCCGCAAGGCGACGGCCTGCGCATCTTTGGTCTCGGCGGCGGCGTAGGCCTCGTAGGCCTCGAACGGGAATTTGGCGTCGATGACGATCGGCCCCGGTGGGTTGGGCAGATGCACCAGACAATCGGCCCGCTTGCCGTTCGACAGCGTCGCCTGCAGCGTATAGCTTTCGGCTGGCAGCGCCTTTGACACGATATCGGTCAGTTGGATTTCGCCGAACATCCCGCGCCGCTGCTTGTTGCTCAGGATATCCTGCAACGACAGCACATCGCCCGACAGCTTTTCGATATTGGTCTGGGCGCGGTCGATGGTGGCCAGACGTTCCTGCAACTGGGTCAAGCTTTGGGTGGTTTTCTCGGAACTGCCAGTCAGCGTTTCTTTCATCCGTTCCTGCATGTCCGACATTGACCGCGCCGATTTCAGCGCATTGTCCGCCAACCGCTCCGCCACCTGCGCATTCACCTCGGCCAGCCGCTGTTCCATCGTGCGCAACGTGCGTTCCTGCGCCGTCGCCTGCGCATCGCTGACGGTCTGGATATTGCCCGCCAGTTGTGCTTGGCCCTGCCCCAAGATCTGCACATCCTGCCCCAGCCGACCCATCTGGCCAGCCATATAATCGACCGCAACACCCGATCGACCCATGCGGCGGACAGCTACGATCAACAGGATGATAACCAAAAGCGCGACGACCGCACCAGCGAGCGCCGCAATCACCAGCGGATCAGACAGGTCGAACGCCGTGCTACCAATCGTGATCATCTGCGCCCGAACAGCCGTTCGATATCGGCCAGCTTGAGTTCCACATAGGTCGGCCGCCCGTGGTTGCATTGCCCCGAATGTGGCGTCGCCTCCATCTCGCGCAACAGCGCGTTCATCTCGGGCGCGCCCATCCGACGCCCTGACCGGATCGACCCGTGACAGGCCACACGCGACAATATCGCCTCGATCCGGGCCTGCACTGTGGCGCTGTCATCCAGATCGGCCAGTTCATCAAGGATATCGCGCAGCATCCGCCCCGCATTGACCTCGCCCAGAATTGCAGGCGTTTCGCGCACCGCAATCGCATTGCCGCCGAAGGGTTCGATGGTCAGCCCCAGCCGCGCCAGATCGTCCGCCAGATCAAGCAAGCGCGCCGCATCCGCCGCCGCCATCTCGACTATCTCGGGGATCAAAAGGGCCTGCGCCGCAACGCCATTGTCAGCCATCTGCCGTTTCAGCCGCTCATACACTAACCTCTCATGCGCCGCATGTTGATCGACGATAACGATACCCGCATTGGTCTGGGCAATGATGTAATTCTCATGGACCTGGGCCCGCGCAGCGCCCAAAGGCAACCCATCCGCCACCTCCTCCGCCGCCTCGAACCGGGCCGACGGTTCGGCAAAAGCGGGCGCTTGGGCGCGGTATGACATGCTCAGGGCCCGCGCTCCGGGCCTGTCCATCTGATAGACCCGCGCACTGCCTTCCGGCACCATCGCACCCAAAGTCGCCCCCGCCACCGTGGTCGACGCCCGGTGCCCCGCCCCCGCCAAGGCCTGCCGCAAACCGCTGACGATCAGCCCGCGCACCACGGCCGGATCGCGAAACCGCACCTCGGATTTCGCCGGATGCACGTTGACGTCGACCAGTTGCGGATCGCAGTCGATGAACAGGGCGGCGGCAGGGTGTCGGTCGCGCGACAGGAAATCCATATAGGCCCCGCGCAACGCCCCGATCAGCAGTTTGTCGCGCACCGGGCGCCCATTGACGAACAGATGCTGGGTCACGGATGACCCACGCGAATAGGTCGGCAGGGCGGCATATCCGGTCAGATGAAACCCCTCGCGCAGGGCGTCGATGGGCAGCGAATTTTCCGCAAAATCGCGGCCCAGCACCGTCGCCAGACGGCCATGCAGCGCGTCGAACAGATCGCCCGTTTCGGCATCGGCGCGAAACACCATGCGGTCAGCGTCGCCCGAGGTGTCGCGCAACGTAAAGGTCACGAACGGCTCGGCCATCGCCAGCCGCTTGATGATGTCAGTGACCGCCTGCGCCTCGGCCCGGTCGGTGCGCAGGAATTTCAGGCGGGCGGGGGTGGCGTAGAACAGATCGCGCAATTCGACGACAGTGCCGTTGGTCAGGGCAGCGGGCCGAACCGCGTCGCAAACACCCCCGGAAACGCGGATCATCGCGCCGGTTTCACCCGGAACCCGGCTGGTGATGGTCAGCCGACCTACAGCGCCGAGCGATGGCAACGCCTCACCGCGAAACCCAAATGTGTGGATATTCAGCAGGTCCGATCCGTCGATTTTCGACGTCGCATGGCGGGCGAGGGCCAGCGGAAGATCATCGGCGGAAATGCCGCAGCCATCGTCAGTGACGCGGATAAGGGTCTTGCCGCCATCGGCCATCGTGATGTCGACACGGGTCGCCCCGGCATCCAGCGCGTTTTCCACCAGTTCCTTGACCGCCGAAGCAGGCCGCTCAACCACCTCTCCCGCCGCGATACGATTGATCGCACCGGCGTCAAGCTGGCGGATCACCGGGCGGGCCGGGCTTATCTGGGGGCCATGCAATGTCATGCCACTAGGGATAGCATGAAGACAAGCGATTCTGACAGCGGAAAGGCTACCCTGCGTGGTCGCTATTTGGTGCGACCAAATGCGCCGTCAATCGCTTTCCACGCCCACCGGCTGCCCGACGACCACAAAATGCAATCCCGCAGGGTCCAGCAGTTCCGCCGCCACCCGGTTCACATCGGCCAGCGTCACCGCCTCGATGAACGCATTGCGGTCAACGACATAGGCTGGGGTCAGGCCGATCATCTGCATCCCGACCATGATGTCGGCAATTTCGCCGTTGCCGTCGAACCGCAGGGGATATTCGCCCGTCACATAGGTCTTGGCGGCGTCCAGTTCTTCCTGCGTCACACCCTTGGCGGCCAGATCGGCCCACTGCGCGCGGATCACGTCGATCGCCGCGCCCATCTTGTCATTTGCCGACGCGACCGAACCGACGATGTATTCCGTATGCTCCTTGGGGACGAGGTAGGTGCTGACGCCATAGGTCAGTCCGCGCTTTTCGCGCACTTCCGACATCAGGCGGCTTTCCGGCCCGCGTCCGCCGATGATCGTGTTCAGGACATAGGCGGCAAAGAAATCCGGGTCGTCGCGCTTGATCCCGCGCTGGGAGAAGATCGCGACCGATTGCGGCGTATCGAACGGGATCACAGTCGTACCGCCTGCCAGCCCAAAGGGCACATCGGCTGGCAAGGCAGGGCCGTCGACGGGCAGATCGCCCAACAGGCTGTCGACCATCGCCGCCGCATCCGAGGGGCTGATGTCGCCGACGACGCTGACATAAGCGCGGCCCTTGTCCAGAACGGCGCGGTTAGCGGCCAGAATATCGTCACGTGTCAGGGCGGTGACGCTGTCGATGGTGCCGTTCAGCGATGACCCATAGGGATGCGTCCCGTAGGCCGCCGCGTCCATCGCCGCACCGGCGATGGTATCGGGATCCTTGGCATCGCTGGCGATGATCGACAGGATCTGACCACGTACTCGGTCGATGGCATCGGGGTCGAAACGTGGTTGCAGCAAGGCCTGACGCAACAGGGCAACGGCCGCATCGCGGTCTTCCGACAGAAATTTGGCCGATACCGAAAACGAATCGTCGTAAACGTCAAAATTGAACGACGCGGCCAGATCCTCGACCGCCGTCTGGAAGGCGCGGGCGTCCATGTCGCCCGATCCTTCCTCGATAGTGGCAGTCATCAGGTTGATCGCACCGCGCTTTCCGGGGGCATCCAGCGACGCACCGCCGTCGATGGAAATTTCCAGCGCCACGAACGGAATCGCATGTTCCTCGACCAACCACAGGTCGATCCCGCCCGGCGTGGTGATCTCCTGAATGGCGACTTCGGCACGGGCACCACTGGCAACAAGGGCCAAGGCAAAGGCGGCGATCAGGCGCATCATTTTGCCTCCTCCTCGGTTGAAACAATCCAGCCGGTGACTGACTGGCGCAACTGCAACACGCGGGCGGCGACGTCTTTGACGTCCTCCGCAGTCACGGCCTGCAACACATCGGGCCAGTCCTGCACGTCCTGCACGGTCAGACCTTCGGACAGGGCCGCGCCATAACGCTGCGCCAACCCCTGCACATTGTCCTTCGCGTAGATCTCCGAGGCGCGCAGTCGCGCCCGGATCCGGTCCATCTGCGCCGGATCGATATCGCCGGCCAGAAACTTGTCGATGGCGGCATCCCTCGCCGCCTCGGCCTCCGACAGCGAGACGCCGGGCGACGGTGCCACGTTCACGCTGAACGTGGTATCGTCCAGCGCGTTCGGATCGTAGCCAGCCCCGGCAAACACCGCCGTCTGGGTGTCGAACTGCAACGCCACCCCAAGGGCTGACGTAAACGGCGACCCCCCCAGCAGCTCCGACAGATAGACCAAGGCGGCGGCATCCCCTTGCGCCCCCGGATCGCGTTCCGGGGCAAGATAGGTGCGCACGACATAAGGCTGCGACACCCGCGGATCCACATAGGTCAGACGACGGGCGGCGGTTTGCGGCGGTTCTGATGACCGTTCACGGACCGGCAGATCGGGGTTTGCGGGGATCACGCCGTAATACTGTTCGGCCAGCGTTTTCACTTTGGCCGGGTCAACATCGCCAGCCACAATCAGGGTCGCATTGTTGGGCGAATAATATAGGTCATACCAACCCTGCGCGTCGGCAAGGTCCAGCGTTTCCATCTCGTGCATCCAGCCGATGATCGGCACACCGTAGCGATGGTTGAGATATTGCGCCGCACTCATCTGCTCGCGGGCGAGGGCGCCGGGATTGTTTTCGGTGCGCTGATTACGTTCTTCGATGATGACATCGCGTTCGGTGCCGATGTCAGCCTCGGTCAGACGCAGGTTCTTCATCCGGTCCGCTTCCATCTGCATCATCAAATCCAGACGGTCGGCGGCGACCCGTTGGAAATAGGCGGTGTAATCGTAGCTGGTGAACGCATTGTCGCTGCCGCCATTGGCCGCGACGGTATCGGACAATTCGCCCGACGCCATGGTTTCGGTCGCCTTGAACATGAGGTGTTCGAGGAAATGCGCGACACCCGAACTGCCCACCGGTTCATCCGCCGACCCGGTCCTGTACCAGACCATGTGAACGACGACCGGAGCGCGGTGATCTTCGATCACAACCACCTCCATGCCGTTATCAAGGGTGAACGTCGTTACCGCCTCGGCCAGTGCGGCAACGGGCGAAAGAATCAGGACGAACGCGGCGATCAGGCGGTGCATGGGCAACCTTTCGGGGGCTGTTGTCGGGCGCAACCTACGCCGAAAAAACGCACCCGCAAGCCGGACAAACGCGGTTGTGAAAGGGCCGTCAGCGGTCGATCAGTTGCCAATCAATTGTCGGGCGGGGCCGACGGCACCTGAACCCCGGCATTGCGATAGCGTTGCAACGCGGCATAGTTATCCAACCTCTGACTGTCATAGGCCCGGTAATAGCCTCGGCCGAACAGGCTGAACCGGCCCCGGCTGCGCCGGAACTGCGCGTCTTCCGCAACCACGGTGCCGCGGATGCCGGGAGCGACGCCGTAGCGGCTGGCCGTATTGACCAGGCCCGCTTCGGAGACCGGGATACCGCCCGCGCCGCCCGGCTGCCCGCCAAGTGCAACGACAGCGTCGCCCTTGGGGTTCGGATCGGTCAGATTCGCGCCGCCGGGCGTCGGCGCAGGCAGCGCCGCCAGGTTCTGCGGAATGTCGAGCGGGCGGGTCGGCAGCACCAGAAATTCATCCGGCCCGTCGGTCCGTCCCAGCGGTGGACGCAGCCCGCCATCGCCGCTGCATGATGCGAGTGTCAGCACCATCGTGGCGGTCAGAATTATCCTGCGCATAGATCAGCCTCCGCCGTTTCTTGGCCCTGTTTAACCCATGGGGCGGCCCGCGTCACGGGGTCTTGTTCCGCCGGGGTTTCACCGGGCGCTTTGGTCGGGATTTGCTGCTGTCCTGCGCAAAAAAAACGAGGCCCACGGCCCCGGCAAACACCGCCACATCGGCCAGATTGAAGGAGAACCGATTGTTGATCCCGCAGCACGACATGTTCAGAAAATCGGCCACTGCACCATACAGCACCCGGTCGACCACATTGCCCAAGGCGCCGCCGACCAGCACCCCGGCGGACAGATAGACCCAAGCGCTGCCGCCGGTCCTGTGCACCCACCACAACACGAACCCGCTGATCCCCAGCGCCACCGCGATCAGCACCCAGCGCATGTCGAACCCGGCCCCCAGCCCGAAATTGACGCCCCGGTTCCATGCCATCTGGAACGTCAGCCAGGGTGGCAGGACGTCGATCTTTTGCCGGTTGAACAGATCAAGCCAGTGAACAACCATCCACTTGCTTAACTGGTCGATCAGGAAAACCCAGAATGCTGCCCAGTATGTCAATCTCATCGTGCTGTCCTCAATGCCGGAAATGCCGCATGCCGGTGAACACCATCGCGATGCCAGCCCGATCCGCTGCCGCGATCACTTCGTCGTCGCGCATCGACCCGCCGGGCTGGATGATTGCCACCGCGCCCGCCTCGGCCGCTGTCAGCAACCCGTCGGCAAAGGGGAAGAACGCATCGGACGCCACGACCGATCCTTTGGTCAGCGGCGTATCCAGCCCCAAAACCTCGGCCATATCCTGCGATTTGCGCGCCGCGATCCGGGTGGAATCGACCCGGCTCATCTGCCCCGCACCGACACCCACGGTGGCGCCGTCCTTGACGTAAATCACCGCGTTCGATTTCACGTGCTTGGCGACCTTCCACGCGAACAGCAGGTCGGCCAACTGGGCATCGGTCGGCGCGTTCTTGGTCACGACCCGCAGATCGTCCGCCGCGATATGGCCGTTGTCCTTGTCCTGAACCAAAAGCCCGCCCGCCACTTGGCGCACGGTCAGCGATCCCGCCTTGGGGTCCGGCAGGCGCTCCGTCGTCAGCAGGCGCAGGTTCTTCTTGGCCGCAAACACCGCCCGCGCCGCGTCCGTGGCCCCCGGCGCGATGACGACCTCGGTGAATATCCCCGTAATCTCCTGCGCCGTGGCTTCATCTAACGGCATATTCAGCGCAATGATCCCGCCAAACGCACTCGTCCGGTCGCAATCGAACGCCGCGCAATAGGCGTCAAGCATCGTCGCCCCCCGTGCCACGCCGCAAGGGTTGGCATGCTTGATGATCGCGCAGACCGGCCCATCGGCGGGGTCGAATTCCGCGACCAGCTCGAACGCCGCATCGGTATCGTTGATGTTGTTGTAGGACAGTTCCTTGCCCTGATGCTGCACCGCGCTCGCCACACCGGGCCGACCCGATCCATCGAGATAAAACGCCGCCGCCTGATGCGGGTTTTCGCCGTAGCGGAGCGTTTGGGCCAAAGTCCCCGCAAAAGCACGCCGACGCGGCGCGACCTTGCCAATTGCCCCGGCCATCCAGTTGGACACAGCGGCATCATAGGCCGCTGTCCGGGCATAGGCGGCCTGCGCCAACACTTGCCGAAACGCCAGCCGAGTCTGCCCGTCATTGGCATCCAGTTCTGCCAACAGCGGCTCATAGTCCGCCACATCCACGACCACAGAAACAAACGCATGGTTCTTGGCCGCCGCCCGGATCATCGCGGGCCCGCCGATGTCGATATTCTCGATGCAATCGGCATAGACGGCCCCCTTGGCCACCGTCGCCTCGAACGGATACAGATTGACCACCAGCAGATCGATGGGCGCAATCCCATGCGCCGCCATCGCCGCCAGATGCTCCGGATCATCCCGCAATGCCAGCAATCCGCCATGCACCCCCGGATGCAGCGTTTTGACCCTTCCGTCCATCATTTCGGGAAACCCGGTCACGTCCGCCACGTCGGTCACATCCAGCCCGGCCTGCCGCAGCGCCACCGACGTCCCGCCCGTCGACAACAGCACGACACTCCGTGCCGCCAACGCCCGACCCAGATCGACCAGCCCGGTCTTGTCGGACACCGACAGCAGGGCGCGGCGGATGGGTTGCAGGTTGGTCATAAACGCCTCGTCAAATCATTCGTCGTCCGCATCGTCCGGCGCCAGATCACGCAAAGCATTGGACGTCTCCTGCGCCTTGGCCAGCGACCAGCGGACGCGCGTCGCATAGGCCATCGCGCGACCGGATAAAACCACCTGTTGCGACGCACGTGGCTTTAATCGCCCGTTTTCCAGATAAACCGACGGCTCGAGCGTCATTTCGGCGGACCCGTCGTGCCGAAAAACCCAGATCTCGCCCGATTTCAGGGCAAACGACACCGCCGCACCACCCAGATCCACCGCCGACTCGACCTCGGGATGCAGATGGAACCGGATCGCAAAAGGAATGCCGTCAAGCTTTTGCGCCTCGAACGCGCGGTCAAACCGCGCCTTGTCGCCATCCGACAGGGTCGTCAACAAGTCCTCGCCCGCAAGTCCGCGCCCGTCGAACGTCAGGTCCAGCGTGCGCGCATGGGTCAGCCCGTGGGTGCGCTGATAGCCGTTATGGGCCACTTCGAACCGGGTGCCGTCATCCAGTGCAGTCTTCTCCCAAGGGACCAGATCGGGCACATCTTCGAGCAGTTCGGGGCCGGCCATCAGCCCAGGCGCTGCCAGCCGGGACGACGAATAATCCAGTAACGACAGCGTCGCATGGCTCGGCGTGGCACGACCGGCACGCCGCCATTCTTCACCAAAACTGCGCCCCGAGCCGCAGTTGACGATCAAAGGTCGTCGCCCCGAGGTCAGTTCGAACGCATTGGTCGACGCATGTGCATCGGCGGAGGCCGGGCCGGTGGGCGGCGGAGCCGCATCCACGATCACCGTGGTCCGCCCGGCGCTCAGGCGGGCAAACCCCATGTGCAACCCGGTCTTGCGGTGGCCCCGGATGCCTGCCGCCGCCAGCGCATTGTCCAGCCGGCCCTCAAGCCCGCGCCCTCCACCGTGAAACCGCGCCAGACTGCCATCGGCATGGCGCAAGGCCCGCAAGGTCGGCGCGATCCGGCCAATCGCCGCCACCTGCGCCGCCGGCGGTTGCCGCCCGCTCTCGGTCAAGGCCTGCGCCGCCCATGTCAGCAGCGTAAAAACCTCAAGCAGTTCTTCGGGGTTGCGGGTCGGGATGCCGCCCTGATCGTCGATCTGGCTGACGCAGTCGAGGCCCAGTGCGCGCACCGCCACGTCGACATGTTGTTGCATCCCTTCAAGCGTCAGGCCCGCATAGATCAATCCGGTAAGCGCTTCAAACCGGGGCAAGCCCGGCCTGGCGGACCTCCAGCGCCGCGCCAGAAAAAGGGTCTGCGCCGCAAGCGAGCGAAAGAACAGTTCCGACGCGGCCTTTTCCGTACCGCGCAGCAGGAAAAACCCGTGGTTGATCCAGCGGATCAGGCGACGGCCGGTCAAGTCCGGGGTCCAGCCCGGGCCTGTGCCACGGCCATAGCGCAAGACCCAGTCGCTGACCCAATCCTGTGCGCGCATCCGCGCGGCCGCGTCGCCGACCGCGGCCAGATCGTCCAGCCAGCCGCAGCCTTGCAATTGGGCGATGATGTGCGGGGTTTCAGACGGCGCGACATCCCAGATCGACGTCGCTGGCGCCTCGATCAGATGCCCCGAAAACAGGAAGTTGCCCGCGATCAACTGCCGTCCACGCGCATAGTGGCCAATGGATCGCGGTTCGGGCTGTGACACGAAACCGGTTGGCAGACGCGCCCACGACGCACGGCGCGCATGCAGGCGATGCATGAATTGGGTGCCTGTGGCACGCCATGTCTGCAAACTGGCCAAATCTGAACTGCCTCTGGCGCGGATGAACGCATCTTGTTGTTGCAACGATGATACCGGCGAACCGCGCCCAAGTCACGCAGGCTTTGGTAACGCCACGATGTAGAACCCGTCCATCCCGCCGATATCCGCCCAATAATCCGGGCGAAGGCGCAGCCCGCCCTCGTCGGTGATCCAGCCCTGATCGACGCCCGGAATGGCCAGCGCGGTGCGATCCACGGTCAGGCCCGGATGGCGCGCAAGTGCTTCCTCGGCCTGCACCTCGCCCTCGTCAGGCAGCAGCGAACAGGTGCAGAACACCAGCCGCCCACCGGGACGCAGCAGGGTCAGCGCATGGTCGATCAACGCCGCCTGCAAATCAATCAGCGCCCCGAATTCCGCGCCGTCCTTGGCATAGGGCAGGTCGGGATGGCGGCGCAGTGTGCCCGTGGCAGAGCAAGGCGCATCCAACAAAACCGCATCAAAACCTGCCTGATCGTAGGTCAGCACATCGGCCACGACCGTTTCGGCAACCAACCCGGTCCGCGCCAGATTGGCGGCAACGCGCCCCATCCGCCCTTCGGACAGATCGACAGCGATAACCTGCGCCCCGGCAGCGGCAAGTTGCATCGTCTTGCCGCCCGGCGCAGCACACAAATCCAGCACCCGCTCCCCCCGCAGCGGTGCCAAAACGCGCACCGGCAGCGCCGCAGCAGCATCCTGCACCCACCAGTCACCACCGGCATATCCCGGCAATTCCGTCACCTGGACTGATCCGGTCAGCCGCACAGAACCCGTCGGCAAAACCTTGCCACCCGTGGCCTGCGCAACCTTTTCCGGATCACCCTTGGCCGTCAGATCCAACGGCGGCGCGGCGAACTGCACCGCCTCCATCGCGACAACGGCAGGCTTGCCCCATGCCGCCACCAGCGGCTGACGCAGCCATCCCGGCAGCAGTGGCACCGGGCGGGTCGCCCAATCGGCAGGATCGACCTTGCGCAAAACGGCGTTGACCAAGCCCTTGAGGGGGGCCGTGCGCTTGTTCCGGCTGACGATCTCGACACAGGAATTAACGACGCCATGCGCCGCCGCGCCATTGCAAATCTCAACCAGCCCCAGTCGCAGCACATTGCGCACGGTCTCTGGCGGCGATTTCTTCAGAAACGGTTTCAACATCCGGTCGGCCCGGTCGATCCCGCGCAGGGTATCCAGCGCCAGCCGTTGCGCCCGTGCACGATCCTCGGGCGGCAGGTGCGCCAGCGCCCCGGCGGCCAAGGCTTCGGGCAATAACCGACCTTCGATAATCACAAGGTCCAGCAGATGATGCGCCGCGCGGCGGGCAGGCAGACCAGCGTCAGACATCGCACCCTCTTGAGCCTTGGTCCGGGCCGCCTATAACAAAGCATACGCCGCCACAAGAAAGGCCCGCCATGCCTGACGACATCCCAGAAGCCGCGAAACGCGCCTTGGCCGAGGCCGAAGCCCGGCGCAAAGCCGCCAAACCCACCGACCTGCCCCCCGAAAAAGGCGGGCGCGACGGGCCGGAGCCGGTGCGCTATGGCGATTGGGAACGCAAAGGGATCGCGA
>JBBSBK010000086.1:0-16207 GCA_038251315.1 Rhodobacterales bacterium
GCGCGCTGATCGGGTTTGCCGGGGCGCGGGTGATCGAACAGACGATCCGCGAAAAACTGCCCGAGGGATTCCAGAGGGCCGAATATCTGCTGGACCACGGGATGCTTGACCGGGTGACGTCGCGCCTGAAACTGCGCGACGAACTGGTGACGATCCTGCGAATGCTGTTGCGCAAGGAACCCGCCGTTGCAGGCGAACTGCCGCCGCCAGCCCCGGCTGAATTACCCGGTCCTGCCTCAACGGAACCGACCCCAGAGGTTGCAAAAAAGTGACCCGTTCTTCTGACGTCATCCTCAAACGGATGATGACGATGCACCCCAAGGTCATCGACCTGACGCTGGACCGGATGCTGGGTCTGCTGCCGAAACTGGGGTCGCCAGAAGCATCGCTGCCGCCCATCATCCACATCGCCGGGACCAACGGCAAAGGCTCGACCCAGGCAATGATCCGCGCCGGGCTTGAGGGTGCGGGCAAGCGCGTCCACGCCTACACCTCGCCGCATCTCGCGCGGTTCCACGAACGGATCCGGGTGGCCGGCGAGTTGATTTCCGAACCCGACCTGACGGCGGTTCTAAACGAATGCGAACGCGCCAACGCGGGCACCAACATCACCTATTTCGAAATCACCACCGCGGCGGCACTGCTCGCCTTTGCCCGCACCCCGGCAGACTACACCCTGCTCGAAGTCGGCTTGGGCGGCGAATTCGACGCGACCAACGTGTTCACCAACCCGGTGCTGACCGTGATCACCCCGGTCAGCTATGACCATCAGCAATATCTAGGCAACACCCTGTCCGAGATTGCCAGCGCCAAGGCGGGCATCATCAAACGCGGCGTGCCCTGCATCGTCGGCCCGCAAGAAGACGAAGGCATGGCCGTGATCGAGGCCAAGGCGCGCAAAATGGCTGCCCCCCTGCTCGCCTACGGCCAACACTGGCACGTCGGACGCGAGGGTGACCGGCTGATCTACCAAGACGAACACGGGTTGCTCGACCTGCCTCTGCCCAACCTGCCCGGCCCGCACCAGATCATGAATGCCGGGGCGGCGCTGGCAGTCTTGCGGACGCTTGACATGGGCGAGCCGGCTTACGAGGCGGCGGTGACGCAGGCCTATTGGCCCGCCCGCATGGAACATCTCAAATCCGGCGTTCTGGTCGATCTGGCCCGTCCCGCCGAACTCTGGCTCGACGGCGGGCATAATCCTTCGGCGGGCGAGGCTTTGGCCCTGACGCTGCGCCAGCAGGGGCAACGGCCGACGCACCTGATCTGTGGGATGCTGAACACCAAGGACATCGCAGGATTTCTGCGCCCGCTGGCTGGGGTCGCGCTCAGCCTCACGGCGGTATCAATCCCGGACGAGGTGAACACGATCCCCGCCGAAGACACCGCGCGGCATGCGACGGCGGTCGGGCTGGACACAAATGTCGCCGCGTCGGTGGAGGAGGCCGTCCGCCAGATCACGGCGCGTGACCGAAACGCCCGGATCCTGATCTGCGGGTCGCTTTATCTGGCGGGGCACGTGCTGCGCGTTAACCATCCCGCGGGATAAATCGCGCCACATTTCGTTTTTGCTTTGACCTGCGAATCACCCTGCGGCTATACAGGCGGCAACACCACATATATGGGCAAGACGGCCCAATGGACCAGATGTGGGGTGTTGTGCGACGGGGGACCGGATCTTCCTACATGCGGCTGCAGCGGCCAAGGCGGCGCAAGACCGTCAGGCTGAAGCAAAAGTGGCTCATCAGATTTTTGCAGCCTCGACAGCAGCTTCGAGGATATCCATCGCCTCGGCGAACTGATCGTCGGGAATGGTGATCGGTGCAAGGAACCGGATGACGTTGCCATAAACCCCGCAGGTCAGCAGGACCAGCCCGCGATGCAGCGCCTCGGCCTTGACCCGGTTGGTGAAATCGGCGTCGGGCGTATGGCTGTCGGGCAGGTTGAATTCGACCGCCACCATGAATCCCGGCCCGCGAATGTCAGCAATCTGCGGCGTCGTCGCCCGCAACCCCTCAAGCCGCTGACGCAACCGGCTGCCCAATTCATTGGCGCGGCTGCACAGGTCTTCCTCCTCGATCACGTCCAGCACCGCATTGGCCGCAGCGATCCCGATGGGATTGCCGCCATACGTGCCGCCCAACCCGCCGGGATTACACGAATCCATGATCTCGGCGCGGCCCGTCAACGCGGCCAGCGGCAGACCCCCGGCCAACCCCTTGGCCATCGTCGTGATGTCGGCGGCAACGTCGTAATGTTCCATCGCGAACAGCTTGCCGGTGCGGGCAAACCCGGTCTGCACTTCGTCGGCGATCAGGACGATGCCATGCGCGTCGCACAGCTTGCGCAGTTCACGCATCAGCTCTTTCGGGGCCATGTAGAACCCGCCTTCACCCTGCACCGGTTCCAGAATGATCGCGGCAACGCGGCCCGGGTCCAGGTCCGCCTTGAACAGCGCGGTGATCCCCTTCATCGACGATTCAACCGATGTGCCATGCAGTTCGATCGGGAACGGCACATGGTAGATATCGGGCATCATCGTGCCAAACCCGGCCTTGTAGGGCTGCACCTTGCCGGTCAGCGACATGCCCATGAACGTGCGGCCATGAAACGCCCCACCAAAGGCGATGACGGCCTGCCGCCCGGTATGGAAACGGGCAATTTTAACCGCGTTCTCCACCGCTTCGGCACCTGTGGTGACGAACATCGTCCGCTTGTCGAAATCGCCGGGGACCAGCGCGTTCAGCCGTTCGGCCAGCCGGATGTAGTTTTCGTAAGGAAGCACCTGATGGCAGGTATGCGTAAAGCTCTCCAACTGCTTTTGCACCGCCGCCATGACCGATGGATGCCGATGCCCGGTGTTGACCACCGCAATCCCAGCGGCAAAGTCGATGTAACGGTTACCCTCGACATCCCAGACCTCGGCGTTCAGCGCCTTTTCGACGTAAATCTGGGTCATCATGCCGACACCACGGGCAATGGACGTGTCACGGCGCTTGGCGATTTCAGCGTTTTTCATCGGTCGGGTTCCCGGCTTTGAGGTTTGGGACGCAGAATATCGCTTTGGGCGCAGGCCGCCACCGGAAAATGATCAATTTAGGGTGGTACAGCGTTTGGGCCTATAGTCGGCCCCCACCCCTCCGTCTGCATTTCAATCAACCGACTGGCCGTGCGTTCGAATTCGAAAGCCCCTTCGCCCTCGACATACAGCATTTCGGGGCGGGCGGCGGCGGTGCAAATCAGCCGTACGCGGGCCTCGTACAGCGCATCGATCAGTGTGACGAACCGCTTGGCTTCATTGAAGTTTTCGCTGCCAAGGTTCGGGATATCCTCGATGAACAGCACCCGCACTGCATCGGCCAGCGCGAGGTAGTCTGCAGGGCCAAGGGGGCGGCCGCAGAGGTCGTAGAACGTGGCGCGGGCGACGCTGTTGTGAAACCCCGGCAGCGTCACCTCGCGCCCCTTGACGTGCAGGACCAGCGGGGCGGATTTGCCATGGGTGAACCCGTCCCACAGGGCGGCGATGGCGGCGCGGGCCTCAGCGGTGATGGGCGTGAAATAGGTCCGCGTTCCGGCAAGGCGACCCTGCCGGTGGTCCTGCGGACCGTCCAGCGCGATGACCTCGATGCGTTCCTTGATCAGGGCGATAAAGGGCAGGAAAAGCTGTCGATTCAGGCCGTTTTTATACAAGTCATCCGGCGGGCGGTTCGATGTTGTCACCACCGTCACCCCGGCAGCGAACAACCGTTCGAACAGCCGCCCGACGATCATTGCATCGGTGATGTCGCTGATCTGCATCTCGTCGAAGGCAAGAAATCGCACCTCGGCCGCCAGCTTGTCGGCAACAGGCGCAATGGCATCATCGACGCCGCGCTTGCGGGCGGCGGCCATTTCGGTGTGGACCCACTGCATGAAGGCGTGGAAATGGCGGCGCTTTTTGGGAACGGTGACGGCGTCGAAAAGCATGTCCATCAGCATGGATTTGCCGCGCCCGACTCCGCCCCAAAGATAGAGACCCCGCACCGGGTCTGCGACTGTGCGGAACAGGTGCTTCCTGGGGGGGGCGGCAAGTTCGGCGCGGACGCGGTCAAGCGCCGGAAGGAGAGCCGCCTGGGCGGGATCGGGATGCAGTCGGCCTGCGGCAATGGCGGCCTCGTAGGCCTCGGTCACACTCATGTCCGCGTTGATAGCGGGCGAGATGCGGGGTGAAAAGATGACGGGTTGCAACCCGACCGATTTGTTGCCGCCGTTTGGCCCTATGCCGGCCGGATGAACATGCGTTCGGTCTCGCCATTCTGGCGTTCGTCGGGACGCAGGGCGCGATAAGCATGCCAGGTCGCGTGTCCAAGCAGCGGGAAGATCACGATCAGCCCGATGAAAGCCGTCGCGACGGACAGCAAGAATAGGCCCAGGACGATTGCTCCCCAGGCGATCATCACGCGCAGGTTGCTCCAGACCGTCGCCATGCTGATTCCGAGGGCCGACAGCGCGTCGGTCTTTTCCGCCAGCAGCATCGGGACGGCAAAGACACTGATCGCAAAGGCAAACGCCGCGAACACTGCGCCCGCTGTGCCGCCGACTAGCAGCAGTGCCCACCCTGTAGGGGTAAACAGCAGCATCGGCAGGATCTCGTCGGTGCCCGGAAACGGGACCAGGCCAAAGAACAGCGCCCAGATCAGCACCGCCGCCCGCATCCACAGCAAGAACAGCCCCAAAAGAAGCACCCCCATGAACAGGGCCTGAGGGCCGGATCGGGGCGCAAGGAACAACATGTGCAAAATGCCGATCCGTTGGCCGGTTTCAAGCCTGCGGCTTTTTTCGTAGAGGCCATTGGCAATCAGCGGGCCAATGACCATGAACCCCGCCAGCGCCGGAAACAGCACATAGTCAAGGCCCAGCCAGAAAAGCATCCAGACGATCAGAACCGAGACTGCAAAGACTCCAAGCCCGTAAAGCAGGCTGGGAACCGGATTGGTCCACGTATCGTCCCAGCCGCGACGCAGCCAGTGGAACGCGGTTTGCCACGGCAGATTGCGGGCCCGCATATTTTCGTGCGGCAATGGCGGGACGACCTTGGGGATCACTCCGCCGGCATGAGGGTTGTCTGGCGGCGCCAGAACGTCGGGGGGGTTCGGGCGATCGCTCAGCATGATGGTTTCGCCGCACGCAGGGACGCGACGCCTTCGGTTTGAGATTGCAGGACGCAGTCGGGGTTCGATGCGAACGAAACTGCAATCAGATGCGCGTTTGCGCCGATGAAGACAATCAGAACGCAGGCGCTTGCCCCCAGCGCGAACAGGCGCGGGCCGGACCAGTAACGATTGGAGGACAAAGTCATCACTTTACATTCTCCTGACCCAGTTGCAGCAGGTAAACCGCGAGTATCTTTCGTTCCGTCTCGGACAGGCGACCCTCCCAGGCGGGCATCCAGCCCTGCCGGCCGCCCCAGATCGTTCTGAACATCGTCGCGTCGTCGCCACCGTAGATCCAGAAATCGTCAGTCAGGTTCGGCGCACCAAGTTCGATGTTTCCTTTGGCGTTTTCGCCATGGCAGCTTGAACAATTGTTGGCAAAGATTTCGGCACCGGCGGCCAATCTGTCGGCCGGGATCGGCGGGTCGGACACGGCGCCCGACAGCGATTGCACATAATCAACAACGGTAAATATCTCGTCCCTCGTCAGGATGCCTTCGCGGCCAAAGGCCAGCATCTGCGCCCAGCGTGTATCGGGATGGGTCGAATTGATGCCGACGCGCAGCGTCTCCATGATCGCATCCGCGTCGCCGCCCCACAGCCAGGCGCTGTCGATCAGGCTGGGAAACCCGACGCCGCCATTGGCGTATCGCCCGTGACAACCCGCGCAGTTGTCGCCAAACAACTGGTGCGCGGTTCCGGTCACCCGCACCATCAATTCGGTGTCGTTCAGGATGTCTGCCGTCGGCATTGTCGCGACGCGCCCCGCCCAATCGGCCCGATCCATATTTGCGACCTCGATCTTTTCCGCCAATGCCGCGTGTTCATCGATCCCCAGCACGCCCTTGGTATAGGTCGTGACCAGCGGCCAGGTCGGCAACAGGATCCAGATGGTCAGAGCCCAGAGGTGGGTGACGATGATAAAGAACCAGACCGCCCGCGGTACGCGGGTGTTCAGTTCGGTGATGCCGTTCCATTCGTGCCCGGTCGTCGCGTGGCCGGTCAGCGGATCGCGTTCCTTTACCGACATGGGCGGTCCTCCTGGCAGGGCCCATCCTCGTCGTCGAGGATGCTTTTGGCGGCTTTGTCGAAACGGTTGCCCAGCGATGGCCAGAACGCATAGACCGTGATCCCGATCGACAGCGCGACAAGGTAGAAAAGACCAAAGGATTTCGCCAGTCCGACGAACCATTCATGCGAGATGTCCATTGGTTACTCCTGTGCCACGGGTTGGATTTGGGCGGGCAGATCGGTCAGCTTGCCCAGGATTTGCAGATAGGCGACCAGCGCATCCATCTCGGTCAGACGATCGCTGCGCCCATCGAAGGTCCGCACCGCCGTCGCGTCGCCATAGCGGTCGACAACACCATCGGACTGTGGGGTATCCGGCAGGGCCTGACCGCGGGCGTCACCGCTGGCATTCGCGATCATCTCGTCGGTATAGGGTACACCGACCGCGCGCAGCGCAGCAAGCCGACCCGGCAGGCTGTCCGTTTCCAGTTCGGCGTCGCGCAGGAACGCGTATTGCGGCATCACCGATTCCGGCACCAGATCGCGCGGGTTCACCAGATGGCGCACCTGCCAGTCGTCGGAATACTTGTCGCCCAGCCGCGCGAGGTCAGGGCCGGTCCGTTTCGACCCCCAAAGCATCGGGTGATCGTATTGCGACTCGACCGCCAGCGAATAGGGCCCGTAACGTTCGACCTCGTCGCGCAGGGTGCGAATCATCTGGCTGTGGCACAGATAGCAGCCTTCGCGGATGTAGATGTCGCGCCCGGCCTGCTCGAGCGGGGTATAAACGCGCATGTTCGGGTCGGTTTCCACGGTCTCGTCGATCGTGAACAGCGGCGCGATTTCGACGAATCCGCCGACGCCTGCCGCCAGGATGATCCCAAAGGTCAGCGCCATCGAATGACGTTCGGCCCGGTAATGGGTGCGCGCATGAAATTCAAAGAACCGGGCGAAGGGTTTGAGAAGGGTTTTCAACATGACGCTACTCCGCGACCGGCACGGCCGGCTCCATCGCTTCGGAATTGGTGGGGTAATCCAGTTCCGGCGTCAGACGCGGCACGCGGCGGACCGTCATCACCACGTTCCACAGCCCGATGCAGGCCCCTGCAAGGAACAGCAGGCCGCCGAACGCGCGGGCGATATAGTATGGATGCATCGCGATCAGCGAGTCGACGAAGGAATAGCGCAGCGTCCCGCTCTCCGTATAGGTGCGCCACATCAGCCCCTGAATGATGCCGCTGTTCCACATCGCAAAGACGTAAACGACGGTGCCCGACAGGGCGAGCCAGTAGTGCCATTCGACCGCTTTCCACGAATACATCGTCTCGCGCCGCCACAACACCGGGGTCAACGCATAGATTGACCCAAACGAGATCAGCGCGACCCAGCCCATCGCGCCGGCATGAACGTGCCCGATGGTCCAGTCGGTGTAGTGCGACAGCGCGTTGACAGGTCGGATCGCCATGAATGACCCCTCGAACGTCGACAGACCGTAGAACACGACCGCCGTCATCATGAAGCGCAGGGTCGCGTCGTCGCGCACCTTGTGCCAGGCACCGTTCAGCGTCATCAGCGCGTTCCCGGCGCTGGCCCAACTTGGCACCAACAGCATGATCGAAAAGGTCATACCCAGCGTTTGCACCCATTGTGGCAGGGCAGTGTAATGCAGGTGATGCGATCCCGCCCAGATGTAGAAAAAGGTGATCCCCCAGAACGACAGGATCGACAGGCGGTAGGAATAGATCGGCCGTTCCGCCCGTTTGGGCAGGAAGTAATAAAGCATCCCAAGGAAACCGGAGGTCAGGAAAAATGCCACCGCGTTGTGGCCATACCACCACTGCGTCATCGCATCCTGCACCCCGGCAAAGGCCGAATAGCTCTTGGCCCCCGTCCACGACCCGGGCACCGCAAGGTTGTTGACGATGTGCAACACCGCTACCACAAGGATAAAGGCAAGGTAGTACCAGTTGGCGACGTAGATATGCGGCTCGTTCCGCCGTGCAAGCGTGCGGATATACAGGGTGAAATAGGCAACCCAGACGACGACCAGCCAGATGTCGGCATACCATTCGGGTTCGGCATATTCCTTGGATTGGGTGATCCCCATCAGATAGCCGCTGGCAGCGACGACGCAGAACAGGTTGAACCCCAACAGCACGAACCACGGTAAAATCTGGTTCGGCATCCGCGCCCGGCAGGTGCGCTGCATGATGTGGAACGACGTCGCAATCAGCACATTGCCGCCGAAACCGAATATCACGCCCGAAGTGTGGACCGGACGCAATCGTCCAAAGCTCGACCATGCTGCGTCAAAGCGCAAATCGGGCCAGGCCAGCAGGGACGCGACCCAAAGGCCCATCGCCATCCCGATGACCGCCCAGCAAAGCGAGAGGATGATGCCAACCTTGGTCGGATCGTCGTAATAGGCCGTCGACCGGTCCTCCGTCGGTTCGGGATCGTAGAGTGCCTGCGCGACGAAAAAGAAAAGCACCGCAGAGAAAATCAGGATGACCCAACCGTGCGCGCCAAAGGCATCGCCGTGCCCGGCAGCCGCCATGATCAAACCGACCAGCACGCCCGCACCGGTAATCAGCATGGCCATCACACGTTCTGCCGAGGTCAGATTGGACATCATGGCGTCGTCTCCTTGGGTGTATCGACACGTCCGCGCTTCACGGACTTCAGTGGCGTGTCGTTGGCGTCAAACAGGATGCGTTCCGCATCGCCGGCAAGGTCTTCGTACTGACCGCTGCGCAGGCTCCAGAAAAAGGCGGCAAGTCCGATCACGCCCATGCAGAGCGTCACCGGGATGAGGATCGCGAGAATGGTCATACCGGCACCTGCTCCATGCTGGCCTGACGCCACGCCACTGGGCGGGCTGCGCCGCTGCGGTTCAGGCGCAGGGCATTGCCGATCACGAGGATGGATGACCCCGACATCGCCAACGCGGCAATAAGCGGCGTCACAAGGCCGGCCATTGCCAGTGGAATCGCGATGCAGTTATAACCGACGGCCAGCGCAAAGTTCTGCCGCACGATCGATGCAGTGGCGCGTGCCACGTGAAGGGCGGCGGGGACGCTATCGAGCCCGTCGCGCAGAAAGACGAAATCCGCAGCGGTCCGGCCTGCGTCGGACGCACTGGATGGGGCCATCGACACATGCGCGGTCGCGAGCGCCGCCGCATCGTTCAGACCGTCGCCGACCATCAGACAGCGGTGGCCTTCGCGCCGCATGTCATCCAGAACGGCGATCTTGTCGGCGGGGGTCGCACCGGGGCGGACATCGTGAATCCCAAGATCGCCCGCGACCCGCCAGGCCCGGTCTGCTGCATCGCCCGACAGCATCGATACGCCAAGCCCGGCGGCCTGAAGGTCGGCAACCGCTGTGTGTGAAGCCGGTCGAAGGGTTTCAGCAAGGTCGAACAGGATGACGTCACCGCCGGCGATGGCAAAGATGGGGCCGGGCGTGCCGGGCGCGACAGCTGCGATTTCACCGACCCAGTCGGCGCGGCCCAGACGGATGCGGCGCCCGTCAACGGTGCCTTCGATCCCGAAACCGGGCAGTTCGGTCACATCCTGCACCGCCGCCGCCATTTCGGTCAGGTGCGCAGCAATGGCGCGCGCAGCGGGATGGGTCGATTGCAACGCCAAGGCCCGCGCCGCTGCCCGATCTGACACAGTCCCGCCACCGCCCATGACCCTTGGCGACTGGGTCGTCAGCGTTCCGGTCTTGTCGAACACGACGCGGTCGATCTCGGCAAGACGTTCCAGCGCCGAACCGTCCTTCATCAGGATTCCCAGCCGCATCAGCCGCCCCGCCGCCACGACATGTGCCACCGGAACCGCGAGGCCAAGCGCACAGGGACAGGTGATGATCAGGACGCTGATCGCCACGAAGGCCGACGTCTGCCAATCGCCGCGCGTGGCCACGATCCAGGCGACGAACGTCGCCAATGCCAGGACATGCACAACGGGCGCATAAAGCCGGGCCGCCCGGTCGGCGATGCGTACATAATGACTGCGCCCGGCTTCTGCGCCCTGCTGCATCCGCATCATCTGCGCGAGGAAAGAGTCGTCCGCCGACCGCAGGGCCTCGGCGGCGATCAGGCCCGTCAGGTTCAGGGTTCCTGCCTCCAGCGTGTCACCCGGCCCTGCCGGAACGGGGAGCGATTCGCCCGTCACCAGCGACCTGTCGATGTCGGTGTGCCCCTCGACAATGCGCACATCGACCGGAACACGCTCGGCTGTCGCGATCGACAGGACGGTTCCCGGCGTGACGCATTCAAGCCCGACATAGGCCGAGGTGCCATCTGCCTGCTGCACCATTGCACCGCGCGGCGACAACCGGGCCAGACCGGCGACGGCGCTGCGCGCGCGCATCCGCATCAGGTGATCCAGATACCGCCCCGCCAGCAGGAAGAACAACAAGGTCACGGCGGCGTCAAAAAACACATGCGCGCCGCCCTGCAGCGTCTCGAACAGGCTGAGCGTCAGGGCCAGCACGACCGCTACGGCAATCGGCACATCCATGTTCATCCGCCCGGCACGCAGGGCGTTGATGGCCGACCCAAAGAACGGTTGCCCGGCATAAGCGACCACAGGCACGGCGATCAGCGCCGAAATGATGTGAAATGTTTCGCGCGTCTGCCCCTCTGCCCCGGCCCAGACGCCGACCGACAACAGCATGATGTTCGCCGCCCCGAATCCGGCAACGGCGATGGCGCGCAACAACCCCCGCCCGATCCGATCGTCCGGCGCATCAGCTGCGTCGGCGGTGTCGGCGGGGGCCGCCGTGTATCCCAGACGCCCCAAGGCGTCGATGATCGGCACCGGATCGCTGTCGGCGGCCACAAGGGTCACGCTGACCTGCCGCAGGGTCAGATTGACCCGCGCCGCTGCCACATCATCGCGGTCGTTCAGCGCCTGCTCGATCGACGCGACGCAACCGCCGCAACGAATACCGGGCAGTGAAAGAACGAACCTGCCCCGCCCGTCGGCAGTCATCCGCACCGCGGCGCGGATCTGGCCGCTGTCGAGAAGGCCGAGAGCCGCCGTCACGACAGATGCCAATGCGATGCGACCTTAGACATTCGACGTATTCCTGCGCGCAGTTGTACCGTTGCCCGCCAAGGATCTGGCGGCTTCTGCTTTGGAATTTGCCACGGTGATACCGCTCCGAACTTGATCGACATCAATGAGTTTGCGGTTTTTATCGCTACGCATTCAGTTCGGACACGCGCCGTCCGCCAAACCCCGAGGAGACTAGGCTGTGCAACCGCCACCAGGCGAACCAGGCAGCGGTTCAGGCAATTCCTGGCGTCTGGAACACTGTCTCAGCCAACAGATCGACCTTTGCGAGCGGCTCGAATGGCTGGCCGACAGCCTGCCGGCGCGGATCGACACCTACGCGGCCAAAATTCTTGCCGACCGGCTGGTACCGACGCTGAAAAGTTGCCACCAGATCGAAGAGACGCGGATTTTTCCGGTTCTGATGATCATGGGGACACCAGAAACACCGATCCTTGACCGTTTGCGCAAAGAGCATCTTGAGGACGAGGATCTTGCCGCTGAGGTGCGCGACGCGGTCAACGCCATCATTACGAGAAAGACCCGCACAGAATCCGAACTGGTCGGCTATATGCTGCGCTGCCTTTTTGTGTCAGTGCAGCGGCACATGGCGTTCGAGCGGGATCATATGCTGCCGCTCTGTCGTCGAATCGACACCTCAGCCACCTGACGCCGATTCGAGCTTGCCGACATCGCAGACCATGACCTCGCGGTTTTTCCGGATCGTGATGACCCCGGCCTTGCGCAGATGGGTGAGCTGCCGACTGACTGTCTCGATGGTCAGACCAAGGAAATCCGCGATGTCAGCCCGCTTGAGGGCAATGTCGAACACCTGTGAATCGACATCGCTGGTCGGGTCGAAGTGCCGCGCCAGAAGCAACAGAAACGAGGCGACCTTTTCCGCGGCCGACTTTTGGCCAAGAATCATCATCCACTCACGCGCGTCATCCAGTTCGCGCAGTGCCTGCATGTGCAGCCGGTGTTCCAACGCGGGCGACCGGCGGGTCAATTCCTCGAGGGCAGAGCGGGGAAAAGCGCAGATGCGTACAGTGCTGGCCGCTTCGGCACCCACATCGCTGTGGTCGGCAAAAGGGCGGCCGATAAAGTCCGGTGCAAACTGAAGCCCGACAATCTGCTGGCGTCCGTCAGGCAGCAGTTTGGTCAGCTTGACCACCCCGCTCAGAATATTTGCGAATCCGTCCGAATGCACCCCGGGGACGACAAGTTCGGTTCCCGGTGGCACTTCGCGACGACCAGCCTGACGCCCGATCTGCAAAAGCTGCGCTGGTTCCAGGGCGCCGCAGATACCCTTGTGGCGTGCTTCGCAGGCCTGGCACAGGACGGGAATCTGGGCGTTGTGGATGTCCTGTCGCATGTGAGCCGTCCTTTGTTGGTGCCGGATCAGTCAAATCGGCGGATCGAATTGCGCCACAACCATACATGTCGTGAACGGAAACCTCGACCGGAAAACGCACGTGGCCGTCTTGCAGCATCGTGGCACCGCGATCTCGACCTAATAGCTGACAATTTTAGTGTGAAAAGTTTGCGCTAGCGCAAAGTCTGGTCTGCCATATGGGCGTAAGATCAACATAGAAATCGAATGAAAAAGGAAAAAAAGCAATGTTCAAACAACTTGCACTTGGTCTGGTCGCGGGGACGCTGCTGGCGGCTGCTGCCACCGCAGAGACCTACGAGGTTCAGATGCTCAACCGCGGAGAGGCAGGCACCATGGTTTTCGAACCGGCGTATCTGCGGATCGCCAACGGTGACACCGTGAAATTCGTGGCCACCGACCGGGGCCATAACGCCGAAGCGATCCCCGAAATGATCCCGGAGGGTGCCGAGGCGTTCACCGGAAAGACCAACGAGGAAATCGAGGTCACCCTCGATGTCGATGGCATGTATGCGGTGAAATGCAACCCGCACTTTGCCATGGGCATGGTGATGATCATCGCCGTCGGTGACGACGTCGCTATCCCGGACGGATACCTCGAAGGCCGGCTGCCGAACCGCGCCAAAGAGCGGTTCACTGCTGAACTTGAGAACAACTGACGTCGTTCAGGCGGGCCAGCCGACCGGCAGGCCCGCCGCTATCAGAAACCTTGAAACCAAGGAGGCTCCGATGCTTCATTCCGACAAGACACCCCCACTGAAAACCAGCCGCCGCAACGTGCTGCGCGGGTCCGCTCTGGCGGGTGCAGCTGCCCTGACCGGATCGCTCGCCATGGCGGCACCGGCCCGCCGCGCTTTCACCCCACCGAGCATCCGGATGCCGGATGCCGAGGTGCTGCGGGTTCAGGAACAACAGATTGCGAAGGCTGTGCCGGCCGACGTTTCAGGCTATGAGCGCGTCAAGCAGACACTTGTCCGCCCGCCGTTTGCGCCTGTGCACGATCAGATCGCCCAAGGCGCGCCAAAGATCATCGAAATCGAACTCGTCGTCGATGAACGGCTGATGGTGGTCGACCAGGATACTGGCGCCTCGATCTGGGCGATGACCTACAATGGGTCGGTGCCCGGCCCGCTGATCATCGTCCACCAGGATGATTATGTGGAACTGACCCTGAAAAGCCTCGAGCGGAACACGCTCGAACACAATATCGACTTCCACGCCTCGACCGGGGCGCTGGGTGGCGGTGCGCTGACCCATATCTATCCGGGCGAAGAAACCGTGCTGCGCTGGAAGGCGACCAAGCCCGGTGTGTTCACCTATCACTGCGCCCCCGGCGGCGCGATGATCCCCTATCACGTCTGTCACGGAATGAACGGCGCAGTCATGGTGCTGCCGCGCGACGGGCTGAAGGATGGCGACGGCAATTCGCTGGTCTATGACCAGATCGCCTATATCGGCGAACAGGACTTTTATCTGCCGCAAGATTCCGGTGGCATATTCAAGACCTATGCCAACGCCGGCGACGACTATGCCGAATCGCTTGATGCGATGCGGGGACTGGTGCCGACGCACGTTGTCTTCAACGGCTCTGTCGGGGCATTGACCGGCACGAACGCCTTTCACTCCGAGGTCGGCAAGACGGTGCTGATGATCCATAATCAGGCTAACCGGGATTCGCGGCCACACCTGATCGGCGGGCACGGAAACTTTGTCTGGGAAACCGGGGCCTTCAACAACCCACCGCAGACCGGGCTGGAAACCTGGTTCATCCGTGGCGGCAGCGCGGGTGCGGCGATGTACACGTTCGAGCAACCGGGCGTCTATGCCTACGTCAATCACAACCTGATCGAAGCCGCCCTTTTGGGCGCAATCGCGCATTTCGTGGTGGACGGTCCCTGGGATAATACCCTGATGGAACAGGTCGTCGCGCCAAGGATGTCCGCGGCGTAAACGATCCCGAACGGCTCAGGCGGGACCGACTGCACCTTGCAGCGGCCCCGCCGGTAAACCCCCGTCGGCCAGATCGTTGACCAGCATCAGGCAAATCCGTCGCAGGATCATGCGCAAACGGTCGATATCCGGTCCGTCAAGGTCGTTCATGGCCAGCGCCCGATCCATGCAGTGCAGCCAATCGTTCGCGTCAGTGGTCGAGATCGGGACGTGGGCATGCATCCGGCGCAGGTCCATGTGGCCATGCTTTTCCTCGTAATAGCGTCGGCCGCCCAAGAAACCGCTCATGAAATTGAACTGTTCCTCGCGCACATGGGCCAGACCGTGACCGCGCAGGTGCAGCTTTTTGATGGTCGCACCCTGGGGGATGGTTTCGATCAGATCATAAAAATCGTTGACCAGTTTGCCGAGGCCCGCTTCACCGCCGACCGTGTCGATCATTCGATGAACCATGTCGTTCTCCCAAAGCGTTTTGCGTTTGATCGGAATCGCAATTCGCTGCCTCTCCCTTCGGTCGAACGCGATTTGCGATACCTCTGTTTCAGATAAAACGCAAAACGCGTTAGCCGATCCAGCCCGCTTGCCGTTGCTTGCGAAACGCGGCCAGCGCATTGCGCATCAGAATGGCAACCGTGACCGGGCCGACGCCGCCGGGCACCGGGCTGATCCAACCGGCCACCTCCAATACTGCAGCGGTATCCGCATCGCCGACGATCCGCGTCGTGCCGTCCGCGTCGGTGATCTGGTTGATGCCGATGTCGATCACAACGGCACCGGGCCGGATCATGTCGGGTTTCAGGAAATTCGGCTTGCCCACCGCGACGACGACGACATCGGCGCGGCGCGAATGCATCGCCACCGACCGGGTCATGTGGTGGCAGACGGTCACCGTCGCGCCTTCGGCCATCAGCAGGAACGCCGTCGGTTTGCCGACAATTTCGGAATGGCCGATCATCACCACTTCGAGCCCCTCCATGGTCAGCCCGGTCTCGCGGATCAGTTCAACCGAGGCTGCGGCGGTGCAGGGCGACAGCGCCACATCGGAATAGACGATGTTGCCGATCGAGGCCGGGTTCATCCCCTCGACATCCTTCAGCGGATGGATCGCCGATTGCAGCGACCGGATGTGGATCTGCGGCGGCACCGGGCGTTGCATGATGATCCCGAGCACATCGGGGTCGTCGTTCATCGCGATGATCCGCGCCTTGCACTCGTCTTGGGTGATGTCATCGGACCAGATCTGCGCCTCAAACCGCAGACCGGCCTCAGCCGCGCCGCGCGCCTGATTACGGACATAGACGGCGACCGCCGGGGTATCGCCGATGCAGATCGACACCAGACGCCCGACGATCGCGCTGCGCGCCTCGGCAGCAAAGCCGGTGCGTACCGCGTCGATGATCCGGTCGCGGACCTTGCGCCCGTCGATCAGGCGATGATCCTTGATCGCCATGTCCTTCACGCCGTCAGCCCCTGGGGTTCGTCGAGCCCGCTGGCGCGGCAGCAGGCGGTCACCGTGTTGGCCAGCAGGCAGGCGATGGTCATCGGGCCGACGCCGCCGGGGACCGGGGTGATGGCGCCTGCGACGGCGGCGCAGC
>JBBSBK010000087.1:0-16206 GCA_038251315.1 Rhodobacterales bacterium
CCAACTGTCTGGCCCCGATCATCGTGCAGGCTGCACTGTCGTTTTCGACAGCGATCCTTGATGCCGCAGCCTTGGGCTTTCTGGGTATGGGCGCGCAGCCACCGACCCCTGAATGGGGCACCATGCTAGCCGAAGCGCGCGAATTCATCCTGCGGGCATGGTGGGTCGTGACGTTTCCGGGGCTGGCGATCCTCGTCACGGTGCTGGCGATCAACCTGATGGGCGACGGGTTGCGCGACGCGCTCGACCCCAAGCTGAAGCGGAGTTAGGGCATGTCGCTGCTGCGCATCCGCAACCTTTCTGTTGATTTCGCCACCGCGTCCGGCCAGTTTCGTGCGGTCGATGCCGTCGATCAGGACGTCGATACCGGCGAAATCCTTGCCATCGTCGGGGAAAGCGGGTCGGGCAAATCGGTGTCGATGCTGGCGCTGATGGGCTTGCTGCCGTGGACCGCGACCGTGACGGCGGACGAGATGACGTTCGATGGTCAAGACCTGCTGACGATCGGTGCTGCAGGGCGGCGGCGGATCGTCGGCAAAGACCTTGCGATGATCTTTCAGGAACCGATGTCGTCGCTGAACCCCTGCTTTACCGTCGGCTGGCAGATCAAAGAGGTGCTGCGGATCCATCTTGGGCTGAACGCCGCGGATCGGCGCAAAAGGGCTGTGGAATTGTTCGAACAAGTCGGCATCCCCGACCCGGAAAAGCGGCTGTCGGCGTTTCCTCATCAACTCTCGGGCGGCATGAATCAGCGCGTGATGATCGCAATGGCCATCGCCTGCAAACCCAAGCTGCTGATCGCGGACGAACCGACGACCGCGCTGGACGTGACCATTCAGGCCCAAATCCTCGATCTGCTGGCTGGCTTGCGCAAAGAGACCGGCATGGGGCTGGTCCTGATCACGCATGACATGGGCGTCGTCGCCGAAACCGCCGAACGGGTCAGCGTGCAATACGCCGGCCAAAAGATCGAAGAACAGGCCGTCGGCCCCTTGTTCGCGACGCCGCACCATCCTTATACCGCCGCCCTGCTGGATGCGCTGCCCGAACGCGCAACCGAACGCCTGTTACCGACGATTCCGGGTGTTGTGCCGGGACAGTTCGACCGCCCCGCTGGGTGCCTGTTTTCGCCTCGCTGCAAATTCGCCGATGACAGATGCAGAACGATACCGCCGGTGCCGTGCAGCGCCGATCTGGGGCAGGCCTTGTGCCATTACCCGCTGAACGCCGCTGAAAGGGTCGCATCGTGACCGCTCCCGTGATCGAAGCAAAGGCGTTGGAACGCCATTACAACGTCAGCAGTGGTCTGTTCCGCCCGGCACGCAAACTCAAGGCAGTCGCCGGGCTGGACTTCACGCTGGAGGCGGGCAAGACTCTCGCCGTCGTCGGCGAAAGCGGCTGCGGGAAATCGACGCTGGCCCGCATGGTCGCAATGATCGAGGAACCGACTGCCGGGGCACTGACCCTTGATGGCAAACCGATGCTGCCCGCCGATTGGGCTGATCTGCGCCAGTCGGTCCAGATCGTGTTTCAGGATCCCTACGGGTCGTTGAACCCGCGTCATCGGATCGGGGCGATTCTACAGGAACCGCTGGTCATCAACAAACCCGACTTGCCCCGTGCCGACCGCGAGGTCAAGGCGCGCGACATGCTGAAACTGGTCGGCCTGCGCCCCGAACATTTCGACCGATATCCGCATATGTTCTCCGGCGGCCAGCGGCAGCGGATCGCCGTGGCGCGTGCCTTGATGCTGGACCCGCGCGTGCTGGTGCTTGACGAACCCGTTTCCGCGCTCGACCTGTCGATTCAAAGCGCGATTCTGAACCTGCTGACCGAATTGCAGGATCGTTTGCAACTGGCCTACCTGTTCATCAGTCACGATCTGTCGGTGGTGCGCCATGTCGCTGACGACGTGATCGTCATGTATCTGGGCCGCGCGGTTGAACGCGGCCCGAAAGACGCGATTTTTGCCGCACCCAAACATCCCTATACGCTTGCCCTGTTGTCGGCGACGCCACGTGCCGATCCGACGGCGCACAAGGAACGGATCAAGCTTGTCGGCGAATTGCCCTCGCCCCTCTCGATCCCCAATGGCTGCGCATTTGCGCCGCGGTGCTGGAAGGTGCAGGACAAATGCCGCGCCGAACGTCCGACGATGCAGGCGCAGGGCCACGATGCGGCCTGTTTCTTTCCGGTCGATCAGGATCGAACGGTCGTTGTCGGGCCCCCGCAAAGTTAAGGGATTTGCGTTTCGTTTGGCTCTGATGAACGGATTGGGCATCTACCCGCAGCCGATCAACTATCCCAACCGGCACAAACGGACCGGGGCCACCTGAGAAAGATTGCCTGTCCGTGCAACGGATTGGATGGCCGCGATCGCCGTGCCAGATTGAAACCAGATGCGTCGCGACCTGCCGCAGATACGCAGCAGGGCCGACCCGAAGGTAAAGATCAGGCCGCGCACCGGTGACGATGGCGAGGCCTTTTCACGGATCGGCGCTTGGGGCGGTTGCAGCCCGCCGCGTCGTTGCTTATGCCTTGGATCAAAGTGGGGGGACGCAATGGGGCGATTGGACGGCAAGACCGCTCTGGTGACGGCGGCGGGGCAGGGGATCGGGCGAGCTTCTGCCCTTGCGATGCAGGCCGAAGGCGCGCGCGTCTTTGCCACCGATGTCGATGCGGCCAAACTGTCGGACCTGACGGGCGTCGAGACCTTCGCGCTCGACGTGACCGATGATGCCTCGGTCGCTGCAGCCTTGGCTAGGGTTGGACCACCGGACGTGCTGTTCAACTGCGCAGGCTATGTGGCCCACGGCACGATCCTTGACTGCGACCCGAAGGACTGGGATTTCAGCATGACGCTGAATGCCACGGCCATGTTCCGGATGATCCGCGCCTTCCTGCCGGGGATGATCGGCAACGGGGGCGGGTCGATCATCAACATGGCCTCGGTCGTATCCTCTGTCGTCGCGATCCCGAACCGGTTCGCCTATGGCGCGTCCAAGGCCGCTGTGATCGGCCTGACCAAATCGGTCGCCGCCGATTTCATCACCCAAGGCATCCGCTGCAACGCGATCTGTCCGGGCACGGTGGAAAGTCCGTCGCTCGAAGGGCGGTTGCAGGCGACCGGCGACTATGACGTGGCGCGCAAGGCCTTCATCGCCCGCCAGCCAATGGGCCGGATCGGCAAGGCCGAAGAAATTGCCGCGCTGGTCGTCTATCTGGCGTCGGATGAAAGCAGATATACCACCGGCGTCGCGCATGTGATCGACGGCGGGTTGTCGAATGTATAGGGGATAGCACGATGAAACTGCTGCGTTTTGGTCCTCTGGGCCACGAAAAACCGGGGCTTTTGGCGGATGACGGCACGATGCGCGATCTGTCGGGCATCGTGGCCGATATCGGCGGCGACGTGCTGTCGGATGCGGGGCTGGACGCGCTGCGTAAGGTCGACCCCACCACCCTGCCGGTAGTTCCGAAGGGCCCCCGCCTTGGCGCTTGTGTCGCCGGAACTGGCAAGGTCATCTGCATCGGCCTGAACTATTCCGACCACGCCGCCGAGACGGGCATGAAAGTGCCCCCCGAACCGATCATCTTCATGAAGGCAACCAGTGCCCTGTGCGGCCCCAACGACCCGATCATCATCCCGCGCGGATCACAAAAGACCGATTGGGAGGTCGAGCTGGCCGTCATCATCGGCAGCCGCACCAAATACGTGACCGAAGCGGAAGCGATGGCCCATGTCGCGGGCTATGCCGTGACCAACGACGTGTCGGAACGGGCATTTCAGACCGAAAGGTCAGGGCAGTGGACCAAGGGCAAGAGCTGCGACAACTTCGGCCAGTTGGGCCCGTTTCTGGTCACGCGTGACGCCGTGGCGGACCCGCAGGCGCTGGATATGTGGCTCACGGTGAATGGCGAGAAAAAGCAGGATGGATCGACGCGCACGATGGTTTACGGTGTGGCGCATCTGGTCAGCTACCTCAGCCAGTTCATGACTCTGCATCCGGGTGACGTGATTTCGACAGGCACCCCGCCGGGCGTCGGCATGGGGCAAAAGCCACCTGTGTTCCTGAAACCCGGCGACGTGGTCGAACTGGGTATCGCCGGGTTGGGTCAACAGCGGCAGGACGTGATCGCCGACCCGGACTGACGCGTTTTGCGTTCTATCTGAAACAGGTTCCGGTCAAACGCAAAGCGCTTCAGGTCCAGAAGAACCGGGCAAGGTGGTAGAACACCGGCGCGGCGAACACGACCGAATCCAACTGGTCTACAAACCCGCCCTGACCCGGGATCAGGTGCGACCAATCCTTGACCCCCCGGTCCCGCTTGATCGCGGCAAACACGATATTGCCGCCCATCCCCACCAGCGACGCCACTCCTGCCATCGCCATCGCGGGCAGGATGCCAAAGGGGGTCAACCACGCCAGCAGGGCACCGATCAGCATCGCGCAGCCGACGCCGCAGATCATCCCCTCAAGCGTTTTAGGCGACAGGCCGGGGGCGACTTTGGTGCGCCCGATCTGGCGGCCGAAAAAGTATTCCAGCAGGTCGCCGCATTGCACGACGATCACCAGAAACGCGATCAGCAGCACCGCGCGGTCGCCGTAGCCAGGGATTTGCAACGTTATCAACGCCGGCACATGGCTGACACAGAACACGGTGATCATCAGCGCCCACTGGGTTTCGGCAACCCGGATCAGGAACCGTTTCGCATCGCCGCGCAGGGCCGACACGATGGGCAGCAGCAGGAAGGCATAAACCGGGATGAACACAGTCAGGATCCCCTCCCACCCCATGCCGACGAACAGATACTGCAGGGGCAGAACGACGAAAAACGCCAGCGCCAGTGCCCAGTGATCCGCCTTGACCTTGTCTGTCAGGGTCAGGAATTCGCGCAGGGCGGCGAATGATGCAAAGGCGAACAGCAGCACGACCCCCAGCCGCCCGATAATCAGCGCGAGCGACAGCAAGATCACCATGCCCCACCAGCTTTGAACCCGCAGCATGTAGGTTTCCAGCACCGGGTTGACGGTGTCGGCAGGCTGGCGGGCCCTCAGGAATTCGCCAACGAGGGTCAGCACCACAAGGATGCCACAGCCGATCAGCGACAGCATGATGAGGTCAAGCGTGGTCTCGGTCATGTCGCCACCTTTGGCGCAAGGGCGGCCAAGGAGGCACTGGCGCGGGCCAGAAACGCGTCCTTGTTTTCGTCAGCGTCCACATGCAATGGGGCGCCGAACGTCACCGTGCAGATCAGTGGCAGCGGGATCACCTCGCCCTTGGGCATGATGGTATTCAGGTTGGCGACCCATGTGGGCACCAGATCGACATCGGGGCGCGCCTTGCCGATATTGTAGATGCCGGCCTTGAACGGCAGTAGCAGGTCATCGCCCATATTGCGCTTGCCCTCGGGAAAAATGATCAGCGAAGACCCCTCGTCGATGGCCGCGATGATCTTTTCCATCGGGTTGTCGTTCACTTCGGGGCGGCGGTCGATCAGCACCGCCTTGAAGATGTCGCGGCCAGCAAAGGTACGCAATTTACTGGTCAGCCAATAGTCAGCGGCGGCAACGGGCCTTGTCTGGCGGCGCAGGGCAGGCGGCAGAACCGACCAGATCATCGGCATGTCACCGTTGCTCGTGTGGTTGGCAAAATAGACGCGCTGGCGCGGCACCGGTTCGATGCCCTGCCAGTCGGCCCGCACGGCGGTGATGAAACGGGCAAACAGCCGGATCGCCTGTCCGGCGATTTCGGCTGCGAAACTGGTAAGAAGGCGGTTCATCGTTTTACCCTGACGCGGCCCTGCGGAATTGAAAAGGGGGATGCCCCGCCTGTTAAAGGGGCGAGGCATCCGGTGCGCTTAGTTCTTTTCGACGTATTCTGACAGCATCTTTTCGTTGCGGGCATCCTCAAGCCGCTGGATGCGGTCTTCGGACAGGCGATCGTCGAACCGGTATTTGACGAAATTGACCAGCGCCATGCACAGCATCAGCACGCCGATGGCCCAGTAACCCTTGGTCGACAGCGGCACGTCGGGCGACATGTACAGCGACAATGTCAGCATGACGAGGGCGACACAGACACCGGCAAGGTTGAAAAGCATGATGACGGTGTTATCGGAACGGGTGGGGTTCATTTTCATAGTCCTTTGATGGGGTTAAGGTTATCGCGCTTTGGCTTTCAGCCGGGCCAGCACATCATTCGCTGTGGTCCGGGTGGCAGGGCCGAAACCCTGATCCGACATGGCGTCGGCAAGGGTGTCGTGGGTCAGGTCGCGGTCGATATCGCGCAGAATTTCCGACTGTTCGAACGGGTCGTCGCGGCCCAGCACGCGGGCGATCAGTTCTTCGGCTTCTTCGACCGACGCCGATCCGCGATTGGTCGAATTCAATCGCACCTGAATATCCTGTTCGCGGCGCACCGCACGGGCCTGAATGGCACCCTGTTTCAGGTCGATGATCCGGCGATGGCCCGCCTCGATGGACGTGCGCAGGCGCATGACCTTGTGATCGAGCCGGTTCAGGGTTTCGGCCCTTATTGTCGCCTCGTTTTCCATCTGCGCGATGGCGCGGGCGGCTTCGGTCGCCATATCCTCGCGATCATTGTCCAAGGCATCCTGCGCGCGGGCCAACATGTCGGCGATGCGGATATCAAGCGCCTGTTTCTGGCGTTCTTCGCTGCGCTGGCGCTGAATCAGACTGGCGAGCGTCGCCTTGGCGGCCTTGAGGCTGGCGTCGGCCTCGCGGATCTTCTGGTCGATCAACTCGATGGCGAATGCATCGCGCACACGGTCCTCGGCGCGGGCATTGGCCCCGGTGATAAGGGTCGCGAGGGTCTTGAACATCGTCGGTTCCTTTCGTGAACACTGTTCATCCAGTAGACATAACAAGTGTATGAACGATGTTCAAGTAAAAATGAACGATGTTCAGGAAACTGATTGTTTCTCTGTTAGCTGGCGCAACAGCAGCCCGATCATATGGTCGATCTGTTCGGCAGGAACGCCCGAACTGGCCCGGTCCAGCCCCAGCAGGACGATACCGTGGACCGAAGAAAACAAGGCCCGCGTCATCAACGCGCGGTCCTGCGCCCCCATACCTGGAAAGATCGACGCCAGCGGCGTGTCGATATAGGCCAGCAGGCGGGCCATTTCCGACAGATACCAGTCGGGCGCGTCCTGTCCTGCGGGCCGATCGACATCGAACAGCGCCTGCCAGCCGTTGAGATTGGCGGCGGCAAAGCGGTGATAGGCCCCCGACATGGCGACGAGCTGTTCGACCGGGTCAGCCGGTGCCTCGGCCAATGCCTCGCTCACCGCCGCACCCAATGCCTCGAAAGTCCGCGCATTCACCGCCAGCACAAGGTCGGTCAGATCGCCGAAAACGTTATAGATCGCGCCCACCGCGCATCCCGCCTGCGCCGCCAGATCGCGGGCACGCAAGGCCCCTAACCCATCGGCGGTGATCGTCGCCTCGGCGATATCGATCAATCGAATCCGCAAGGCGCTGCGACGCTTTTCCACGATTCCGGCCATGGGCTTCTCCTTGAACGTAGTTCATGGATAGCGGGGCGGCAACCGAATGAAAAGCCCCTAGGCCTTGACCGGCGCACCCCCGGCAAAGTTGTTGACCTCGTGATAGCTGATCGGCCCTTCCTGCATTTGCAAATGCAGCCCGGTATCGGTCAACGGATGGGCGCGGGCCAGCGCCTCGTCAAAATCAATGCCCAAGCCCGGCCCTTTGGGCAGTTCGATATACCCGCCTTCGACCTGGATCGTGTTCTTGATCAACGCGCTGTGAAACGGCGTTTCGATGGTTTCGGCCATCAGGATATTGGGGATCGACGCCGCCAGTTGGATATTTGCCGCCCACTCGACAGGCCCTGCATACAGATGCGGCGCGACCTGCGCATTATATGTTTCGGCCAACGCGGCGATCTTTTTCCCCTCCCAGATGCCCCCGGACCGTCCCAAAGCGGGTTGCAGAATGCTGACCCCGTGGTGCAACACTTCGGCAAACTCGGCCTTGGTGGTCAGGCGTTCGCCCGTTGCCACCGGGATCCGCACGGCGGCGGCAACCCGCGCCATATCGGCAGGATTGTCCGGCGGCACAGGTTCCTCGAACCACAGCGGGCTATAGGGTTCCAGCGCCTGACCCAGCCGGATCGCACCGCCCATCGAAAACTGCCCATGCGTGCCGAACAGAATATCAGCGCGATCCCCAACCGCCTCGCGCACCGCCTTGCAGAATGCGACCGACAGGGAAATGTCGGACAGGGCCGGCATATGCCCGCCACGTATCGTATAGGGGCCGGCGGGGTCGAATTTGACCGCAGTATAGCCCTTGTCGACCATCGCCAGCGCCGCCTCGGCGGCCATATCGGGGCTGGCCCAGAAATCGGGCAGGGCGTGGCCCTTTTGCGGATATAGGTAGGTATAGGCCCGCACCCGGTCATTCATTCGCCCGCCGATCAGGGCGTGCACAGGTCGGTCGCGGTCCTTGCCCAAGATATCCCAGCAGGCAATCTCAAGGCCGCTCCACGCGCCCATCACCGTCAGATCGGGGCGCTGGGTGAACCCGGCGGAATAGACCCGGCGAAACATCAGTTCAATATTCTCGGGGTTCTCGCCTACCATGTGGCGTTCGAACACATCCGCGATGACGGCCTTCATCGCCGCTGGCCCGACGCTTGAGGCATAACATTCGCCGTAACCCACCACCCCGGTATCGGTCGTGACCTTGGGGATGATCCAGTACCGCCCGCCCCAACCGGGGGCCGGGGGCGCGGTGATGATGATGTCAAGATCGGCGAGTTTCATGCTTATGCCCGTCACTAGGGAGAATTGTCATGTCGGACGCAATCACATACCTGCGCCTTGGTCCAGAACATCTCGACCTTCTGTGCGGCGTGAACGAGGGGCCGTTCGACAATCCTGTGGATGCCGTGCAGGCCAAGGCCTACCTTGCCGATCCGGGGCAGGCGATCGTACTGGCGATGGCGGATGGTGTGGTTGTCGGCATGGCGACCGGGTCGGTTTTGCTGCATCCCGACAAGCCTCCGACAATGTTCGTCAACGAGGTCGGCGTGAGGGATGCCTATCTGCGCCGGGGCATCGGCAAAGCTGTGACGCAGGCCCTGTTCGACCTGGCCCGAAGGCGGGGGTGCGACGGCATTTGGCTGGGCACCGAACCCGACAACGCAGGCGCGCTTACACTCTACCGCAGTCTGAAGGGCGATGAAGTGCCATTCACCGGCTTCGGCTGGAACGGGGCGCTGGACGAGAACTGACAATTCACCCCTTCTGTTGGCTGAAAATATCCCGGGGGACGGCCCACCGGGACGGGGGGCAGCGCCCCCTCAACCCTAACCGAACACGATCACATTGCGTTTCGCGCTCCCCGTCCGCGTGTCCGCAATCGCTTCGTTGATCTGGCTGAGCGGATAGCGCCCCGAAATCAGCTCGTCCAGTTTCAGGCGCTTCTGCTGATAGAGATCCACCATCCACGGAATGTCGCGTTTGATGACGACATTGCCCATCTTCGACCCCATCATCCCCTGCGACCACGCCGCAAGGTTGGCCATCTCATAGCTCGACGTCTGCCCGGTATGGGGCATCCCCACCAGCACGATATTGCCGCCCTTGCCGATATAATTGACCGCCTGTTCATAGGCCTTGGCCGATCCGACGGTGACAAAAACCGCATCGGCCCCGCGCCCCATGATGTCCAGCGCCTTGACCCAAGGTTCAGCCTCGGTCGCCAGCACCCCATCCGTCGCGCCGAACTCCCGCGCAATCGCCAGCTTTTCGGGCGACATGTCCACCGCCACGATCCGCCGCGCCCCCGCGATCCGCGCCCCTTGGATGGCGTTCAGACCCACGCCGCCCGCGCCGATCACGACGCAATCCTGCCCGGCGCGCAGTTTGGCGGCGTTGACCACTGCGCCGATGCCCGTGATGACCCCACAGGCCAGCAACGACGCGGCGTCCAGCGCCATGTCGGCGGGCACCCGCACCACCTGACTTTGATCGACCACGACCTTTTCGGCGAACGCACCGCAAGCCATCGCCTGATGTAGCTTGCTGCCGTCGGCAGTTTTCAGTGGCCCGTGGTCGCCGTCATAACCGGTATCGCAAGCGGTCGGTTTCCCCTCGGAACAGGGCGCACAATGGCCGCAGGCCCGGATCAGCGTCACCACGACAGGGTCGCCGACGCTGATCCCGCGCACGCCCGCGCCCACCGCCGTCACATGCCCCGCCGCCTCGTGCCCGTAAACCGCCGGCAGCGACCCGCCCCAGCCGCCATCCATATAGGTGATGTCGGAATGGCAGATCGCGCAGGCGGCCAGCGTCACCTCGACCTCGGCCCCTTCGGGCGCACGCAGGGCGACCTTTTCAATAGTTAAGGGTTGGCCAAATTCATGGCAGACGGCGGCGTCGATCAGCGGCATGTGGGATGTCCTTGGGGCGTTGATGTTGGCGTGACATTCACCGCCCCACGCCTGCGTGCAATCCCCAAACCGACAGATCACGTCGCAGACGTGCCTCGCTACCCCCTTGCCGAGGATGCTGTGCCTGGCCCGCAAGCCACTCAGGTCGACAGGACCCCGGCACCGACCAGCACGATCAACCCGCCCGCCACTTCGCGCCCGCTCAGACCTTCGCCCATGAATGCAGCCACCAGCAGAACGATGACCGTCTCGACCCCCAGAATGGCGATATAGGCGATCCCCAGATGGGTGCGCTGCAACAACAGCACCTCGCCCGCCACGGCGGCGACAAGGCAGGCGGCGATGGCCGCGTAAATGATGATGTGGGGCGTGTCGGATGCCATTTTCATCGCCACCGTCGCGACGGCATAGCCAAGGGCGCAAAGTGTAATCAGAAACAGCGGTTTCGTCGCCAATTCGAACATGACCAAATTCCCATCAAAATTATAGGTCTTCAATTGGGTCAGGCTAGGTGGTCTGTTGCGGTCTGGATAGGCAGGAAAACCCGACCTGTCGCTATGCCAATGCGCGGGCGAACGTGGCCGGATCGACATTGCCGCCGGTTGCAACCGCGATCACCGCATCGCCCGAAACGGCGTCGGAATGATACAGCGCCGCCGCCAGCGCCACCGCCCCGCCCGGTTCGATGACGATGCGCAAATGGGCGAATGCGGCGGCCATCGCCCGCAGGCAGTCGGCTTCGCTGACCACGATACCGGGGCCGCACAGGCGCTGCATGATCGGGAACGTCAGACTACCCGGCTGCGGTGTGATGATCGCATCGCACAGGGACCCCGACAGACGGTCATTGCGCTGGATGGTGCCGCTGGCCAGCGACCGGGTCACATCGTCGAAGTCTTCAGGTTCCACCGGGCGAGTGCGCAGACCGGGTGCATCGGCCTCGAGTGCCAGCGCGATCCCTGACGTCAGCCCGCCGCCACCACAACAAACCAGCACATCCGCCTGCGCGATTCCCAACGCGTTGGCATCGGCGGCAATCTCAAGTCCGGTGGTGCCTTGACCCGCGATCACCTGCGGGTCGTCGTAGGGTTTGATCAGGGTCAGACCGCGTTCATCTGACAATCGCGCCCCGATGGCGTCACGGTCGTCAATCGCGCGGTCATACAGCACCACCTCGGCCCCCAAGGCCCGCGTGTTGGCAATCTTGACCGCAGGCGCATCGGACGGCATGACGATGACGCAAGCTGCGCCGTGCGCCTGCGCCGCCCGTGCGACGCCCTGCGCGTGATTACCGGATGAAAACGCGATGACACCGGTTTTCAGCGCCGAATCCGTCAGCGCCGACACCGCCGCCCAGCCGCCCCGCGCCTTGAAACTGCCGGTGAATTGCAGGCACTCGGGTTTGACGAACACCCGGCGGCCCGCGATGGCGTCCAAGGCTGGGTCGGACAGCAGCGGCGTGCGGCGCACGTTCCCGTCAAGCCGTTTCGCGGCGGCGCGGATCATGTCGATGTTCATGGCAGTTCCCCGATCCAGCGGTGCAACACGTCCAGCGCCTGCGGTTCATCCAAGAACGGCACATGGCCCCGCCCCGGCACATCGGCGCGGATCATGTCAGGCCGTCGGGCTTGCATCGCGTCTGCGGTGTCAGAAGTCAGCAAGTCGGAATTGCCCCCCCGGATCAGCGCAAGTGGCAGGCCCTGCAGCGCGTCGAACAGAGGCCATAGATCGGGCGCGAGCCGTGCGCCGACGGCCAGCACGGCTTCGCGCAGTTTCGGATCGTAGCGGATCACAAGACCATCCGGGGTTTCGCGATACTGCTGTTCCACCTCGGCCCGCCACCGCGTCATCGGCACATCGCTGAAATGCGTCCATAGTTCCGCCCGCGCTTGCGCCGCATCTTCGTAGGTTTTCTGTGCCGGATTACGCCCGATATATCCCTTGATGACGTCGAGCCCCTTCGGGTCGATCACAGGCCCGATGTCGTTCAGCGCCACGCCAGTCAGCCGGTCCTTGGCCGTCGCCGCCAGCACCATCGCGATCAGGCCGCCGCGCGAGGTGCCAAGGATTGCCGCCTTTTCCAGCCCCAGATGATCCATCAGGGCCAGCACATCGTGGGCCTCGGTCGGGATCGAGTAGGTGGCAGGATCGGCCCAATCGGATTGCCCGCGCCCGCGATAATCCGGGCGGATCAGGCGGACGCCAGTCAGGTGCGGGGCGACATGATTGAAATCTGTACCATTGCGTGTCAATCCGGCCAGACAGATCAGTGGCTTGCCCGTTGCATCATCGGAATAGTGCAAGGTCAGGCCATCGACGCTGTGAAAAGTCGGCATCAGATCATGTCCGGAATGGTGGTCAGATCAGGGATCACATGTGCGGGGGCGGCGTAAAGTCGGTCCATCGGGTCGCCCGCGCGATTGACCCAGACGGTGCGGAATCCGTAACCGGCCGCCCCGGCGGCGTCCCAGCCGTTGGACGAGACAAACAGCACCTGATCACTGGCACAGCCGAACCGCGCCCCGACCAGATCATAGACCGCTGCTGCAGGCTTGAAAACGCCGACCGTTTCGACCGATAGCACCGCGTCCAGCAGATCGGCAATCCCTGCTGATCTGACCGCGCTGGCCAGCATGTCGGGTGTCCCGTTGGACAGGATGGCGCATCTCATCTCCCGCGCCCTGAGGGTCGCCAACATCGCGGGCACCTCGGCAAAGGCGGGCAACTCGCGATACAGCCCCAACAGCCTCTCGCGCAGGGCCGGATTGTCCAGCCCGGCTGCCTCCAGCGCCCAATCCAGCCCGTCCTGCGTCACCTGCCAGAAATCGCAATGACAGTCGGCGACGGTGCGCAGCCATGTGTATTGCAACTGCTTGGCCCGCCAATCCCGCGCGACTTGCGGCCAAATCGCGCCCAGGGCCGCAAACCCCGGGTCTTGGGCGGCAACCCGCGCCGCCGCATTGACGTCGAACAGGGTGCCGTAAGCGTCAAAAACACAGATCGTTGTGGCCACGCTCTATCGCGCGTCCGGCGGACTGGATTCCGCAGCGGCGGGGTCCATCCATAACGGTTCCCGCGACCGAATCAAATCGGCGACGGGCAGATTGACAAAAATGCTGCGTGACACGGTGCGACTCTCCTGCTTTTACGGTTATTCTGGCCCCACCGTGGCAGACAGACAAGTGCGCGCCACGCCTTCCGCTCAAACCAGATTTTCCGGCTGTGGCATCCCGATGACGTGATAGCCGCCATCGACATGAATCACCTCGCCGGTTGTGAACCCGCCCGCGTCCGACGCCAGATAAACCGCCGTCCCGCCAACCGCCTCGAGCGTGGCATTGCTGCGCATCGGCGCGTTCATTTCGGTATGGCGGAACGTCCGCCGCGCGCCGGCGATGGCCGATCCGGCAAGCGTTTTCATCGGCCCCGGACTGATCGCGTTGACGCGAATTTTCTGCGGCCCGAGGTCATTGGCAAGGTAACGCACCGCACTTTCCAGCGCCGCCTTGGCGACACCCATGACGTTGTAGAACGGCGTCACCTTGTTGGCGCCCTCATAGGTCAGGGTCAGGATACAGCCACCCTCGGGCATCAGATCGGCGGCGCGGCGTGCGATGTCGATCAGGGAAAAGCACGAAATCGTCAGCGAGTTCTGGAAATTTGCGCGGGTGGTATTGATGAACCGCCCCGCCAGTTCGGCCTTGTCCGAATAGGCGATGGCGTGGACGACGAAATCGATCGTTCCCCAGCGGTCGTGCAGCATCGCAAACGCCGCGTCCATCGACGCATCGTCGTTCACATCGGTATCGATCAGCATGTCGCTGCTCACACTTGCGGCCAGTGGTTCGACCCGGCTGCGGAACATGTCGCCCTGATAGCTGAACGCAAGGTCCGCCCCGGCAGCGTGCATTTCCCTTGCGATCCCCCAGGCGATGGACCGGTCGTTCGCGACCCCCATGATCAGGCCGCGTTTGCCTTGCAATCCGATGGTCATTGGCCTGTCCGCCCGGTCGTTGAATTTAATCGTTGAATTTCGACAGTAGCATCGACCCGTTGGTTCCGCCAAACCCGAAAGAATTGGTCATCAGCGTATCCAGCCCAGCGTTTTCAACCAGTTGGGTCGCGATCTCGGCCGGTTTCAACGCCGGGTCGAGCGTTTCGACATTGATCGAGGGCGCGATGAAATCGCCCTGCAACATTAGCAGGCAATAGACGGCCTCGGACGCGCCTGTGGCCCCTTGGGAATGGCCGGTCATCGATTTGGTGCTGCTGATCGGCGGTGTCGTGCCTTCGCCAAACACCCGACGCACGGCCATCACTTCTCCGACATCGCCCACGGGTGTGCTGGTGCCGTGGGCGTTGATATAGCTGACCTTGCGGCCCTTTGGCAGGGTATCGAGGGCAAGGCGCATAGCGCGTTCGCCGCCTTCACCGCTGGGGGCCACCATATCATGGCCGTCGCTGGTCGCGGCAAACCCGGTGACTTCGCCGTAGATTTTCGCGCCCCGTGCGCGGGCATGCTCCAACTCCTCAAGCACGACAATCGCGCCGCCACCCGCGATGACGAACCCGTCGCGGCCTGAATCGAACGCGCGGGAAGCCTTGGTCGGCGTATCGTTATACTTGGACGACATCGCGCCCATCGCATCGAACAGGCACGACAGGGTCCAGTCCAGCTCCTCGGCCCCGCCCGCGAACATGATGTCCTGCTTGCCCATGATGATCTGTTCGCTGGCCGCCCCGATACAGTGCAGCGAGGTCGAACAGGCAGAGGTGATCGAATAGTTGATCCCCTTGATGTGATAGGCGGTCGACAGGTTGGCGGATATGGTCGACCCCATACACTTTGGCACGGCAAAGGGGCCAATCCGTTTCGGGCTGCCGGTGGACAGCAGCGTTTGATGCGCGGCGAACATCGCGCTGGTTGACGGCCCCCCCGATCCGGCGATCAGCCCGGTGCGCGGGTTGACCACATCGGAGTCCTCAAGCCCCGCATCGGCAATTGCCTGCGCCATTGCGATATGGGCATAGGCGGCACCAGGGCCCATGAACCGCAGTGCGCGTTTCTCGACGAGTTCGGTCGGATCGATCTTGACGGTCCCGGCGATCTGGCTGCGAAAGTTGCGGTCGGCCATCTCGGGCGACGCCTCGATGCCAGAGCGGCCGGCCCGCAGCGATACCGCGACCTCGGCCGCCGAATTGCCGATCGGCGACACGATCCCCAGACCTGTAATGACGACGCGACGCATGGGCGCTCTCCCTAGACCTTGCGCAAACTATGTAGGGCAGGGGGTGAAGGTGGTGCAAGGCGAAAGGGGCAGAGGGGGTAAAAGGGGAAGGTCCGGTTTTTCGTCCGTCGCAGACCTCGAAATTTGTGCGGTCGGAAGCCCTTCGAAACTGGATTATTTAAGAAGAGGTGGAAAATCGGATGTTGATTGCAAATTCTTGGCGCCTGACTGTTGAAATCAAACCCAGCATGACCCATGATCGTTTGCCGTCACTTACTAGAAGTGCTGCCTGTCCCTCGCACCAAATGGAGCGAAGTCAGAGAATTAAGGCCGTTCCCACAGTGGTGCACATGCGCCATCAAAGTCCGCTATATTGCGCTCCAGAGGTGCGGCGGGGTTCTGATCCCGAACAACTAGGCCTGGTCTGGAAAGCGCGCGCATTTGAACCCCGCCACCATTGTCGTAGAAATAGTAAATTGCTGTCCAATTTCCATCTCGATCATATCTTTCGTATGCCCCGATTCCGACC
>JBBSBK010000088.1:0-15961 GCA_038251315.1 Rhodobacterales bacterium
GACAAGATCGCCGATCACCCCACCGCCGAAAGCAATGACCAGATCGCCCCGTTCGACCTTTTGGGCCAACAACCATTCGGCGGTGCGAGTGAACTGTGGCCAACCTTTGGTCGCCTCGCCGGGCGGCAGCGACAGTGTGACCGCATCGATTCTAGCCTTGGCCATCGTGCCGGTCAGGGCGGCCAGATGCAGCCCGGCGACGGTGTCATCGGTGACGATCGCGACCCGTCGACGGCGCAGGAACGGGGCCAGATGGGTGCCAATGTCAACGACCAGACCGGGTCCGATCACGATATCATAGGCCCGCCCCGGCAGGTCAACGCGGACGGTATCATGCGGCATCAAGCAGGCTCCAGCAGGTCAGGACGGGCGGACAGCGCCTCGATGGCCTGCGCCGCAGTCTGGTCGATGGCGAATCCGGGCTGCACCGAGATACGCAACGCTGCCAGCGCATATACGGGCACCCGGACGGCGTAAAGATCGGCGAGGGTCTGGCGCGGATCGGCGGTCCGCAGCAGCGGGCGCGTGTCCTTGTGGCGGACCCGTTCCCAAAGCAGGGCCAGATCGGCATCAAGCCAGACCGACACCCCCCGCGCAGCGATTGCCGCACGGTTCCGTTCGGCCAGAAACGCGCCGCCGCCGGTCGACAGGATGCAGGGCGGGCCGGACAGCAGGCGGGCAATCACCTCGGTTTCGCGGTTTCGGAAAAACGGTTCTCCGTCACGGGCGAAAATCTCGGCAATGGTGGCCTGAGCTGCCATTTCGATCTCGACATCGGAATCCAGGAACGGCACGCCCAGCATGGTTGACAGCGCGCGTCCCACAGCGGTTTTGCCCGATCCCATCATCCCGACCAGCACGACCGTGCGGTGCAAACGCCAGGCCGGCGCGGGCGTCGTATCGGGCGAACCGGTTCTGGCTGTCCTTTCGGCCATTGCCTTGTTTTCCTGCGTGATCGTCGGCCAGCCACCGCCGACTTGCAAATTTAATTCCTGAATGGCGTGATCTTGGGGCAAAGGCCATATATAAAACCGACCAAGGGCAGCCCAAGGGCAGCAAGGCCCACCCGAGGTACGAACGGAAAGGCAGGCCAACCCCATGCTGTGGAGTCTCATCAAGGCATTGTTTCTTCTTGCCGTCTTGGCAGCATTGGGCCTTGTGGCGTATGCCTATCTGGGGCCCATCTTTTCACCCGCCGATTTTGCCGCCCCGTCCCAGGCAGTTTCAGAACCGGTGAGCCTGAGCGTCGATTGATGAGTCTTCGAAGATCACTGATCGTTCTGGTGGCCGTCGCTTCTCTGCCAGCGTCAGCGCAGGATAGCGACGGGAACCCCCTGTCGGCGATCGACTGGCTATCGCAAAGCGTGCAGACGCCTATCGCCGCGCCTGAAGCCCCGACCCCGACCCTGCCCGTCGAACCCCCCATCGCAGATAATGCCACATCGCCAGGCGTGACAGTCACGGCCTTGGACAATCCGTCGCCCGATGGCACCGGCCTGCTGGCCCCCGCCGTGACAGGCTTGCCGCGCAGCCTGTGGTCGGCGTCGGATGCCGAAACGCTGAGCCTGCTGGTGCGCGCCGAACGGGTCGAAACGCTGCCCGCCCTGCAGGATCTTCTGATCACCCTGATGCTGGCCGAGGCCGATCCGCCCTCCGGCGCCGGGCCGCAAGGCGATCTGTTCCTGGCCCGCGTCGACAAATTGCTTGATATCGGCGCGCTGGAACAGGCACAGGCCCTGCTCGAGGCGGCAGATCCGACGACGCCCGAACTGTTCCGCCGCTGGTTCGACGTCGCCCTGCTGACCGGAACCGAGGATCAGGCCTGCACCACCCTGCGCGACCATCCCGATCTTGCGCCGACGATCCCGGCGCGGGTCTTCTGCCTTGCCCGCAATGGCGACTGGCAAGCGGGGGCGCTGATCCTGAATACCGCACGCGCCTTGGGCGACATCACCGATGCCGACGACGCGCTGCTGTCGCGGTTCCTTGACCCCGATCTTTACGAAGGTGAAGACTCCCTGACGGCCCCAGAACGGATGACCCCATTGGTGTTCCGGATGCACGAAGCGATCGGCGAGGGGTTGACAACCGCCGGCCTCCCCCGCGCATTTGCCCATGCCGACCTGCGCCAGACGACCGGCTGGAAGGCGCAGCTTGAAGCGGCCGAACGGTTGGCGCGCAGCAGTGCCATCGACCCGAACGTGCTGTTCGGTCTCTACCTCGCCCATACCCCGGCCGCGTCCGGCGGCATATGGGACAGGGCGCGCGCAGTGCAGACCTTTGACGCCGCGCTCAAGGCGGGCGACGACGACGCTGTCGCTGCCGCCCTACCCACGGTCTGGGCAGCGATGCAGAACATCCGGGCCGAGGTGGCCTTTGCCCGCGTCTATTCTCCTGCCGTCTCTGACCTGACCTTGCCCGACGAGAGCCGCACGCTGGTCTTTCATATCGCCCTGTTATCGCCCGACTACGAGGCGGCCGCACTGGCGGCCACACCGACGGGCCCAACCGAACGGTTCTTGCAGGGGCTCGCGCAAGGCGACCTATCGGGCCAGACCGGTGACGACTCGAACTCCGCCGCGATCGCTGCCGCCTTTGATCTGCCTCCCGCCGAGGATACCCTGACGGTCATGGCCGGCGCGGGCAAACTGGGCGAGGCGATCCTGCGGGCCCTTGCCCTGTTCGATCAGGGGGTTGGCGGCGACCCGACGGCCATCACCGCGTCGCTGGCCCTGTTGCGGTCCGTTGGGCTCGAGGATCAGGCCCGCCGCACCGCCTTGCAACTGCTGCTGCTTGACCGTCCGGCATGAACGACGCGGCCAGCCGCCCAATGCCGCACTGGATCTCGGCGTTTCTTGAGGCGCAGGCGGCGGAGCGGGCGGCGGCTACCAATACACAACTGGCCTATGCCCGTGACCTGACCGATTTCGCGGGCTGGCTGGGGCGACGCGGCCTGCACTATGGCGCGGTGACCCAGGACAACATCGAAAGTTATCTGGTCGATTGCGAGGCTGACGGCCTGTCGAAATCCACCCGCGCCCGCCGCCTGTCTGCGATCCGGCAGTTGTTCCGCTTTGCCTTCGAGGAAGGCTGGCGCGCCGACAATCCCGCGATCCGCCTGTCCGGGCCGGGGCGCGACAAACGCCTGCCAAAAACGCTGGACGAGGCTGAGGTGGGCCGCCTGCTGACCGCCGCAGGACAGGGCCGTGACGGCGTGCGCAACACCTGCCTGATGGAACTGCTCTACGCCACGGGGATGCGCGTGACCGAACTGGTCAGCCTGCCGGTAGCGGCGGCACGCGGCGATCCGCGGATGCTGCTGGTGCGCGGCAAGGGCGGCAAGGAACGACTGGTGCCCCTGTCGCTGCCCGCGCGTACGGCGACAACGATCTGGTTGCAGGAACGCGACCGGGTTGCCGAAGTGGCCAAGAAAGCGGGCAAGCCAGCGTCACCCTTTCTGTTTCCCGCCAGCGGCAAGGCTGGGCACATGACGCGACAGCGGTTCTTTACCCTGATCAAGGAACTGGCCGTCACTTGCGGCGTATCGCCAGCCAAGGTGACGCCACACACGATCCGGCATGCCTTTGCCACGCACCTTCTCGCAGGGGGCGCCGATCTGCGCGCGATCCAGACCATGCTGGGCCACGCCGATGTGGCGACGACCGAGATCTACACGCATGTGCTGGACGAACGGCTGACCGCGCTGGTGATGGAGCATCATCCGTTGGCCAAAAAGCGGCGCACACCTTGAAGGAAACCGCTGCTGGCCCCATAACGTGCCACAACCCCACCCCTGAAAGCCTGACATGACCCCCCTGCTTGACGCGGCATTCTGGATCACCGCTGCTTCCATCCTGATCCTGCTGGTGCTGTCGGCGTTCTTTTCGGGATCGGAAACCGCGCTGACGGCGGCGTCGCGGGGCAAATTACGCTCCGCCGCCGACCGTGGGTCGGCTGGTGCCAAGCGGGCACTGGATGTGACCGAAGATAACGAGCGGCTGATCGGGTCGGTCCTGCTGGGCAACAACGTTGTCAACATTCTGGCAACCTCGCTCGCGACCGCCATGCTGACGCGGCTGTTCGGGCAGAACGGGGTTGCGGTGGCGACGCTGGTGATGACTCTGCTGGTGCTGATCTTTGCCGAGGTGCTGCCGAAAACCTATGCGATCACCAACCCCGAGATGGTAGCGTCTCGGGTTGCCGGACCAATCAAGCTGGTGGTGCTGGTGTTCTCGCCGATGGTCACTGCGGTCCGTGCGCTAGTGCGTGGTGTGCTGTGGCTGTTTGGGGTGCGGATCGACCCCAACAGCAACATTCTGGCCGTGCGCGAGGAAATCGCCGGGGCGCTGCAACTGGGCCATTCCGAAGGGATCGTCGAAAAGGAAGACCGCGACCGAATCCTTGGCGCGTTGGACCTGAGCGAGCGGACGGTCGAAGAGATCATGCTGCATCGTTCGGGCATCGAGATGATCGACGGCAATCAGTCCGCCGCAGACATCCTGTCGCAAAGTCTGAAAAGCCGCCACACCCGGTTGCCGATCTACCGCGACGATCCCGAAAACATCGTTGGCGTGATCCATGCCAAGGATCTGCTGCGGGCGATGCACAAATTGCTGCGCGCCGGTGCGGTAGATGCGAAAAAGCTGACGGATTTCAATGTGATGGATGTGGCGATGCCGCCGTATTTCGTGCCTGAAACGACGACGCTGGACGACCAGATGCGCCAGTTTCTGCGCCGCAAGACCCACTTTGCCCTTGTCGTCGACGAATACGGTGCGTTGCAGGGTCTCATCACGCTTGAGGATATTCTGGAAGAAATTGTCGGCGAGATCGCCGACGAATTCGATGACAGCACCGAAGAACAGATCGAACGCACCGACGACGGCGCCTATATCGTAGATGGTGGCATGACGATCCGAGACCTGAACCGCGCCCACGATTGGACCCTGCCCGACGACGAGGCGAACACCGTCGCCGGGCTGGTCATCCACGAAGCGCAGATGATCCCGGTGGAAGGGCAAGTGTTTTCGTTCCACGGGTTTCGGTTTGAAGTGCTGAGCAAGGAAGACAACCGGATCGCGACGCTGAAGATTCGGGCGCTGTGACCGCTTAGAACAGCGATAGCTGATCGCCAGCCTGCGGTGGTGGCGCAAACAGGTCGGTCCGCAAGGGTGGAAGGCTTTTGGACAAGCCCAGTCGCTTGATCGTCACATCAAAGCGGCGGCGCAGCAACCCCGCCCAGGGCCCCTGCCCGGTCATCCGCTTGCCGAAGTCCGGGTCATAGTCGCGCCCGCCGTGCAGGTCGCGCACCCGCCCCATGATCCGCGCGGCGCGGTCGGGATAGGTCGCCGCGACCCAATCGCGAAACAGCCCCGACACCTCGCGCGGCAGCCGCAGCACGATGGAGGATGCCGCCGTCGCCCCCGCTTGCGCCGCTGCCGTCAGGATCGACTCAAGTTCGTGATCGGTCAGCGCAGGCACGACCGGCGACACCATGACCCGCACCGGAATCCCCGCATCACTCAGCCGCCGGACCGTCTGCAGCCGCCGCGCCGGTAAAGGCACGCGCGGCTCCATCGCGCGGCTAGTCGCGTCGTCCAGCGTCGTGATCGTGATCCCGACCCGCACCAGCCCCTTGGCCGCCATCGGAGCCAGAATATCTATATCACGTTCGATCAGGACGCCCTTGGTGACAATCCCGACCGGGTGGTTGAAATCGGCCAGCACCTGCAGGATCGACCGCATGATCCTGCGATCCCGTTCAATCGGTTGATAGGGGTCGGTGTTGGTACCGATCGCGATCATCGCCGGCAGATAGGACGGGGCGCGCAACTCGGCCGCCAGCAGCCGCGCCGCGTCAGGGCGCGCGATCAGACGGGTTTCGAAATCCAGCCCCGGCGACAGGCCCAGATAGGCGTGGCTGGGCCGTGCAAAACAATAGATGCAGCCGTGTTCACACCCACGGTAGGGGTTGATCGACCGTTCGAATGACAAGTCGGACGAAGTGTTGTGCGAAATAACACGGCGCGGCAATTCTTCGGTCACCTGGGTGCGCAGCACCGGCAGATCATCATCGCGCGCCCAGCCGTCATCCACTGCCTCGGTCCGCAAGCGATCAAATCGCACGTCGGGGTTGGACAACGCGGCGCGTCCGGGCGTGCGCATCTGGGGGGCGGGGCCATTCTGCATGGCGCATCACTAGAACGAAACGAGAACCCTGACAAGTCAAAGTCGGTCACGCCCTGCCCAATGTCGCAATTCGTCGGCTGGCAAGAGCGCCAAAAGCGCATTAGGAACAAGAGATCAGGCGCGCACCCCGCCGCCCGCAAAGGACACTCCAATGGCAGACGACGACGAGATCATTCTGGCCGACCTTTCCGATGAAGACCTTGTCGCCCAGATGTTCGACGATCTGTATGACGGCCTGCGCGAAGAGATCGAGGACGGCGTCAACATCCTGCTGGAACGCAAGTGGGAACCCTACAACATCCTGACCGACGCGCTGGTCGGCGGCATGACCATCGTCGGCGCCGATTTCCGCGACGGTATCCTGTTTGTCCCCGAGGTGCTTCTGGCCGCCAACGCGATGAAGGGCGGCATGGCGATCCTGAAACCGCTGCTGGCGGAAACCGGCGCGCCGCGCGTCGGCAAGATGGTGATCGGCACCGTCAAGGGCGACATCCACGACATCGGCAAGAACCTTGTCGGCATGATGATGGAAGGCGCGGGTTTCGAGGTCGTCGATCTGGGGATCAACAACTCGGTCGACAAGTATCTGGCTGCGATCGAAACCGAAGGCCCCGATATCCTGGGCATGTCGGCCCTGCTCACCACGACGATGCCCTACATGAAGGTGGTCATCGACACCCTGATCGAAAAGGGCATGCGCGAGGATTACATCGTCCTTGTCGGAGGTGCGCCTTTGAACGAGGAGTTCGGCAAGGCGATCGGCGCGGATGCCTATTGCCGCGACGCCGCCGTGGCCGTGGAAACCGCCAAGACGTTCATGGCGCGCAAGCACAACAACGCCGCAGCCGCTAACGCCTGAGCGGGACGCTGGTGCGATAACAAGGCCCTGCCGCATGGTGGGGCCTTTTGCTTTTGAGCCGCAACGGCCATATTTGATGGGAAAGGACACCCGATGTCTCTCTTTCTTGTTTTTGGAGTTTTCGCGACGATCATCTGTGTGGCGTTCCTGATGGCTGGCCTCGGATGGCTCTTGCGTGGTTTTATCGACTTGAGCGGAGAACGGATCATCCTGCCGACTCTGGTAGTCGCTGCTGCGTTGTTTGACCGATGACCCCTGATCCCGACAAGATTCTGCTGATCGCCTGCGGTGCCCTTGCCCGCGAAGTGCTGGCGCTGACCCGTGCCAACGGCTGGACCCATCTGGACCTGCACTGCCTGCCTGCCGGGTTACACCACCGCCCGGCCAAGATCACTCCGGCGGTGGAAAAGCTGGTGCGCGAACAGCGCGACAACTATGCCGACATCTTTGTCGTCTATGCCGACTGCGGCACTGGCGGGCTGTTGCAGGCGGCCTGCGACCGGATGGGCGTGCAGATGATCGCCGGGCCGCATTGCTATTCGTTCTTCGAAGGCAACGCGGCCTTTGCCGCGATGGACGAGATCACGGCGTTCTACCTTACCGACTTTTCAGTGCGCCAATTCGACGCCTTCATCTGGAAACCGCTGGGCCTTGGCCGTCACCCGGCGCTGCGCGACATGTATTTCGGCAATTACACCAAGGTCGTGTATCAGGCCCAGACCGACGACCCCGCTCTGACCGCCAAGGCCCGCGCGTGTGCCGCGCGTCTGGAACTACCGTTCGAGCGGCGGCTAACGGGTTACGGCGACTTGACCGGCGTCCTGGCTGCCCTGCCCCGATAGGGCTTGCGGCCCCATCCCGCACTTGATAATCATTCGCAGAAATCATTCCGTGAGCATTCTGTGGCGCAGGCCGATCTTTCCCGACCCACGACAACCCAACTTTCCCTGCCCGAAGTGCATGGCACCGTGCACACAAGCAGCGGCGGTTTCTGGAGGCGATTGCTGAGTTTCAGCGGCCCCGGTTACCTCGTCGCGGTCGGTTACATGGACCCCGGCAACTGGGCCACATCGCTGGCCGGCGGGTCGGCGTTTGGCTATGCCCTGCTGTCGGTTGTGCTGCTGTCCAATATCATGGCCGTGCTGCTTCAATCGCTGGCGGTGCGGATGGGTCTAGCGGGCGGACGCGACCTGGCACAGTTCTGCCATGACCGTTACCGCCCGGCGGTGCGCATCTTTCTGTGGCTGATGGCCGAAGCGGCGATCATCGCCACTGACCTTGCCGAAGTGATCGGCACCGCCATCGCGCTGAACCTTCTGTTCCGCATCCCCCTGACCATCGGGGTCGTGATCACCGCGCTGGATGTGTTCCTGATCCTTTGGCTGCAAGGCAAGGGGTTCCGCCGGCTCGAGGCCGTTGTCATCGTCCTGACGGTCGTGATCTTTATCTGTTTCGCGGTCGAAATGGTCTATGCCGCCCCGGTCTGGGGTGAGGTTCTGGCGGGCTACATCCCCCGTCAGTCCGTGCTGACCGAACCGGGGATGCTGTATCTGGCGCTCGGGATCATCGGGGCGACGGTGATGCCGCACAACCTTTACCTGCATTCATCAATCGTTCAGACCCGCGCCGTTGCCCCCGACATGGCGTCCAAACGCGACGCGATCATGTTCGCCACTATCGACTCCACCGTGGCCCTGACATTCGCCTTGTTCATCAATTCAGCGATTCTGATCCTTGCGGCCGCGACGTTCCACAGCACCGGCCAGACTGATGTGGCGGAAATTCAGGATGCCTTTGCCCTGCTCGATACGACCCTCGGGACGACATTCGCCGCGACCATCTTTGCCGTCGCACTATTGGCTTCGGGCCTGAATTCGACCGTCACCGCCACCCTGTCGGGGCAGATCGTGATGGAGGGGTTCATTCGGCTGCGCATGGCACCCTGGGCCCGCCGCCTGCTGACACGCGGCATCGCGATCATGCCCGCCGTGGCGGTCAGCGTCATCTACGGCGAAAGCGGCACGGCGCAACTGCTGATCCTCAGTCAGGTCGTGCTGTCGCTGCAACTGCCCTTTGCCATCGTCCCGCTGGTCATGTTCACCGCCAACCGCGCCCTGATGAACGGACTGCCCGCGCCGCGCTGGCAAACGGTGGCCTGCGCCGTCATCGCCGCAATCATCATCGCGCTGAACCTGAAACTGATCTTCGATGTGACGACCGGGGCCGTCTAAGCCGCAACCGCCCGGATCCGCGCGATCATGGCCCGGACGCCGTTGCTGCGCTGCGCCGAAAGATGGTCGTTCAGCCCCAACCGCCCGAGTTCCGCACGCGCGTCGACCGCGCCCACTTCTGCCATCGGCAAACCGTTGTAAAGGGCCGCCAGCACGGCGATCAACCCGCGCACGATCATCGCGTCGCTGTCGCCGCGAAAGCTGAAGACATCACCAGTGGTGTCTGGCTGCAACCAGACCTGCGATGCACAGCCATCGACCTTGGTCGCGGGCACTTTGAAGGCATCCTCAAGCGGGTCCATCGCCCGGCCAAGGTCGATCAGATGGCGATAGCGATCCTCCCAATCGTCAAGGAAATCGAAGGTTTCGGCGATATCTTCAAAGGCGGGGGTGGCCATGGTCACGTCTCCTGTAGAGGTCGATCTAGGGGTGGAGGCCGGAAAGGTCCAGTGCGTGCTTTTCAAGCGGCCAATGATCGGCTACCCCTTGGGTCGCAAGGATCATGAGGCCCCCAATGCAGCGTCGTTCCGTCTTGTTGCTCTGTGTTTCAATCGCCGTCGCAGGGTGCGCCCGGCGGGGTTCGGGGCTTAATCCGTTCAGATGGTTCGGGCGCAGCAGGCAGACCCGCGCTTCGCGCCGTAACGCCCGAACGCCGCTGGTTGACCCGGCGCGGCTCGGCGCGGCTGCGGACGATCGTCCGCTGATCGCCCAGATCGAATCGCTGCAGGTCGACCGCACGCCGGGCGGTGCGATCGTCACCGCCACAGGCATCGCCGAAACCCAGGAATTCTTTGAGGCCGAGTTGGTCCGAGGCGAGATTGACAATGGCGCCCTGACCTATGATTTCCGCGTCAAGCGCCCTGTTACTCCCGCAGCGGTCGGCACCGTGTCGTCGCGTCGGATCACTGCCGCCGCTAACCTGACAACCCGTGATCTCGAGGGGATCCGCAGCATCACTGTACGCGGTGCGCTCAACGCCCAGACGTCATCGCGCTAAAGCCGGATCGTCACGACGTTGTTGCCCTTGGTCGCGAGCGCAATCTTGCCCGCGCAAAGCAGCAGCGCGTCCTCGCCGAATACTTCGCGCCGCCAGCCTTTCAGAGCCGCTACATCGCGTTCGCCCGCCGCGATCAGGTCCAGATCGGCGGAGGTGGCGATCAGTTTCTGCGCCACCCCTTCGTTTTCCGACAGCGCCTTGAGCAGAACGCGCAAAAGGTCGGCCAGCGCCGGGTTGACCTGAATTTTCTCGCGGCTGCGGTCCGGTTTGGGCAGTTGATCAGCGGGCATCTCGACCCCGGTCTTGATCGCCGCCATGATCCCGTCAGCGATGTCGCCGCGCCGGGCTTCGCGCAGTAGCAGGCGCGAGCGACCCAGATCGGTCTCGTTCATCGGTTTGGTGCTGGCCAATTCGACCAGCGCTTCGTCCTTGTAAACACGGGTGCGCGGGATGTTGCGGGACTGGGCATAGACCTCGCGGAACCGCGCCAGTTCGCGCACGATCCCAAGGAATCGCGCACTGCTGGTGCGGGTCTTGACCTTTTCCCAAGCTGTTTCGGGATCGGTGCGATAGGTGTCGGGGTCTTTCAAAACGCCCATTTCCTCGACCAGCCATTTCTGGCGGCCCGATTTGGCCAGACGGTCGGCCAGATAGACGTAGATATCGCGCAGGTGGGTGACGTCGCCGAGGGCATAGACCAGTTGCGCGTCCGACAGAGGGCGGCGCGACCAGTCGGTGAAACGGCTCGATTTATCAAGGTCGGCCTTGGCAATCTTGCGCACAAGTGTCTCATAGCCGACCTGTTCGCCGAACCCGCAGACCATCGCCGCGACCTGGGTGTCGAACAGCGGATCGGGAATCACCCCCGCCTCAACGGCGAAAATCTCGAGATCCTGACGGGCGGCATGGAACACCTTGACCACGTCGGGGTTGCGGAACAGATCGTAGACAGGCTCAAGCGACAGACCTTCGGCAAGCGGATCGATCAGGACCGCATCGCCGTTCGCGTCGGTCCCGTAGGCCATCTGCAAGAGGCACAGTTTGGAATAATAGGTGCGTTCGCGCAGGAATTCGGTATCGACTGTGACGAAGGGATGTTTGGCCGCCTCGGCGCAGAATGCGGCCAGCGCCGCGGTCGTGGTGATCGTTTTCATCAGGCTCTGTCGGTCTTTCGGTTAAAGGCGCTATCGGTCATTCCGCGATCACTACGGGCGAGCGGTTGCCCCCGGCATAGCGGCGCAGCACGGCGGGGTAAAGCCGATGTTCCAGCGGCAGCAGGCGGGCGGCCAGTGTCGCGGCGGTGTCGTCCGGCCGGATCGCCAGCCGCGCCTGCCCAAGGATCGGACCGCCGTCCAGATCGGCTGTCACTTCGTGGACGCTGGCCCCATGTTCGCTGTCGCCCGCATCGAGGGCGCGCTGGTGGGTGTGCAGCCCCTTGTATTTCGGCAAAAGCGACGGGTGGATATTGAGCATCCGACCCGCCCATGCGGTGGTGAAAGACGGCGTCAGGATGCGCATGAACCCGGCAAGGCAGACGATATCGGCGCGGGCGGTCGCCAGAGCGCGGGTCAGGTCCGCTTCGAACCCGGCCCGGTCGGGGCCAAAGGCGCGGTGATCGACGACGAAGGTGGCGATGCCCATACCCCGCGCGTTGGACAACCCGCCCGCATCGGGGTCATTGGACACGACCAACACCGGGCGGGCGGGATGATGGCCTGTCATCGACTGCGCCAGCGCCACCATGTTCGACCCGCCGCCCGAAATCAGGATGGCGACCCGCTGGGTCAAAAAATCTTGCCCGTGTAGGTGATACCCGGCATGGCGGTCACATGGCCGATCCTGTGAACCGCCTCGCCCGCGTCGGTCAGCAGATCGCGCAGCGCCGCGGTCCGATCGGCGGCAACCACCAGCACCATGCCGATCCCGGCGTTGAAGGTTTTCAGCATTTCACCTTGCGCCATTCCGCCCTGATCGGCCAGCCAGCCGAACACCGCGGGCAGTGGCCACGATCCAAGGTCGATGGTCGCGCCCAAATCGGCGGGCAGGACGCGCGGCAGGTTCTCGGTCAACCCGCCGCCGGTGATATGGGCCAAGGCGCGAACCCCCCCTGCCCTGATCGCCGCCAGCGCCGGGGCGACATAAAGCCGGGTCGGCGTCAGCAGGGCCGTACCCAAGGTGCCATCGGCAAAGGGGGCCTGATCGGCCCAACCAAACCCCGACTGTTCGACGATCCGGCGCACCAGTGAATAGCCGTTGGAATGAACACCGCTGGACGAAAGCCCCAACAACACATCGCCGACCGCAACGCCTACGGGCAATTCCGCCCCCCGCTCCATCGCGCCCACGGCGAATCCGGCCAGATCAAAGTCGCTGCCGTGATACATCCCCGGCATTTCCGCCGTTTCGCCGCCAATCAGGGCGCAGCCGGACTGCGCACAGCCGTCGGCGATGCCTTCGATGATCCTCGTTGCCTGATCCAGTTGCAGCTTGCCAGTGGCGAAATAATCAAGGAAAAACAGTGGTTCCGCCCCCTGACAAACCAGATCATTGACGCACATGGCGACAAGGTCGATGCCGATTGTGTCGACGTGGCCGGTGTCGATGGCGATGCGCAGTTTGGTGCCGACGCCATCGGTCGCGGCGACCAGAACAGGGTCAACATACCCCGCCGCCTTGAGGTCGAACAGCGCGCCGAAACCGCCAAGGCCCGACATCACGCCGGGGCGCGCGGTGCGTCGGGCCGCCGGTTTGATCCGCTCGACAAGGGTGTTGCCGGCGTCGATGTCGACGCCAGCATCGGTATAGGTCAGACCGTTTGGTGAGGACATGGCAAGGCCTTCCGGATGGCACGAATGTGGGTTTGCGATAGCCGATGCGGTGGTCGACGGCAACATCGGTTCGATGCCAACCGCGTTGCCCGATCCGGTGTGTCAGGTAATACGGATTGACCCCTTGGCGCACCGCCGTTAGCACACACGCGGGGGCCTGTAGCTCAATTGGTTAGAGCAGAGCGCTCATAACGCTTTGGTTGCGGGTTCAAGTCCTGCCGGGCCTACCACATCGAAATCACGCAGGTGGTTTCGATATATGCGCAAGGTCGTATTGCGGAGCAATGCGATAGCGGCACGCATCCGCACACTGGACGCAACCGACCCGCTTTACCGTGCCAGCACCAGATCGGCTTTCAGACCCCCCAACCGCTCAGAATCGTCCAGGCGAAGCACGCCACCGTGCAGGCGGGCGATGTCGGCGACGATCGCGAGACCCAGGCCGACACCCGATCCCTTGTCCTGATTGCGCGCCGGGTCCAGCCGGGAAAACGGGCGAAGGGCCTCTTCGCGCCGGGCGGCAGGAATGCCGGGTCCGTCGTCTTCGACACTGATCCGCAGGGTGCGTTCCATCACGGTGAGCCCGACCTCGGCGCGGGTGCCATAGCGCAGGGCGTTGCCGATCAGGTTTTCCAGCGCACGGCGCAGGGCCATCGGGCGCAGCGGCACCGGCGCGTCCAGCAGATCGACCCCTTTCAACGGCCCGAGGCTTGCCGCTTGCCCGGCCCTTTGGGCATCAGCGACGGCCTGCCGGACCAGCCCCAGCACATCGGTCGGAACGACGGCGTCACCTGCGTCACTGCGGGCAAAGTCGAGGAACGCATCGACCAGCCGCTGCATGTCGTCGACATCGCCGATCAACGGTGCCGCCTCGGCATCGTCCATCAGCGACAGGCCCAGACGCAACCGGGTCAGCGGCGTGCGCAGATCGTGGCTGACGCCCGACAGCATCATGGTGCGGCTTTGGGTCTGCCGTTCGATCCGGTTGCGCATGTCCAGAAAGGCGGTTCCGGCGGCCCGCACTTCGGTCGCGCCCGACGGAGCGTATGTGACGATCCGCCCTTTGCCATATTGTTGCGCGGCAGTGGCCATGCGTTTGATCGGACGCAACTGATTGCGCAGAAAAACGAACGAGATCAAGGTCATCAACGCGCCCATGACCACCATGACGACCAGCAGTTGATGCGGGTTGCTGGCCGATACCCGAATCCGGCTGAATGTAACGGCCATCGGCCCGTAGGCAGTGGCCAGCCGCAGGTCGACCCGACCCCGGTCGGTCAGGTCAACTGCTATAACATCGTTGCGCCGGTCGCGCAGTGTGGCGATCACCGCGCGCCCCGACAGGTCAAAGAACTCCCGCGCGTCCTTGCCGGGCGCGGCGACAGGCAAGGCGATCTCCATTTCAAGAGCGTTTGCGATCCGCGTTGCCGCCACACGCGCGGCGGCAAGGTCCGGCGCTTCGGCCACGGTTTCCTGCAGATATTGCAGGTCGAGTGCCACCGACCGGGTCATCAACTGCGTGACCCCTTCGAAATGCCGCTGTATGAATACGACCGAGACAAGGATTTGCAGCGTCAGAACCGGCAGCAGCAGGATCAGGGCAGCGCGCCCGTAAAGGCCGCGGGGCATGGTGCGTTTGAGCCAGCGAAAGAACATGACCGCAGGCTAGCGGGCGGCAGGGCCAAGGGAAAGCGATGTTCGCAAGCGAAAACGACTGGACGGTGGGCAAGGCCGTACGGCTACGCCGGGGATTGCTGCGGGTGCTGGCGCCCAATCCTTCGCCGATGACATGGCGGGGCACGAACAGCTATGTGCTGGGTGATACGACCGTTGCCGTGATCGACCCCGGCCCCGACGACCCGAACCATCTTGCCGCACTGGTCGCGGCGATCGGGGGACGGCCGGTGAGCCACATCATCGTGACCCACAGCCACCGCGACCATTCCACCCTTGCCCGCTCACTGGCGCAGGCGACGGGCGGGCCGGTGCTGGCCTACGGCAACAGTCTGGCGGGACGCTCTGTGGTGATGACCGGGCTGGCGGCGACCGGGTTGGTGGGCGGCGGCGAAGGGGTCGATGTCGAATTCATGCCCGACGATCGATTGCGCGATGGCCAAGTGATCGACGGCGACGGCTGGACCCTGCGCGTGGTTCATACCCCCGGCCATTTGGGCAACCATATCTGCCTTCGGTGGGGGCATATGATGTTCACCGGTGACCACGTGATGGGTTGGGCGACCTCGCTGGTCTCGCCCCCGGACGGAGACCTGAGCGATTTCATGATGTCCTGCCGCAAGCTGGCCCGGCTGCCCAGTGGCCCCGCCTATCCCGGTCACGGGCCTGTGGTGGCCAACACGACGACGCGGATCGGTTGGCTGGTCAGTCACCGGCTGAAACGCGAGGCACAGATCATAGCGGCGTTGAGTCAAGGTCATGCGACAGTTCCAGAACTGACGGCGACGATCTACGCTGACACCGCCCCTGCTCTGCACCCCGCCGGCGCCCGAAACGTTCTGGCCCATCTCATTGATCTGCATAGCAGAAACATCGTCTGCGCCCGACCCGATCTGGGTGTCGGCGCGACATTCGCCCTAGTCTGACGCTGCCTCTGATTTATTTGCCCAAATCCACTGGACGCGCCCGGAGAGCATTGCTATACGCGCCATCGTGTTCCGGCGTAGCTCAGCGGTAGAGCAGTTGACTGTTAATCAATTGGTCGTAGGTTCGATCCCTACCGCCGGAGCCAAAAAATCCTGAGAGGACCGATACTTAGCTTGGCTCCCTCAACTGCCCTTGGCGGATTTTTGTTTCTGGGGAACGCTAGGGGAACAAGCCGACTACCGCCACCACGCCCCAC
>JBBSBK010000089.1:0-15707 GCA_038251315.1 Rhodobacterales bacterium
GCTGCGACCGCGCCCTTGACCATGCCATCATGACCGCGCCCGACAAACGCGACGCGGCCCTGCTTGCGAAATTGGACGCCGTGGCCGGGCGTGTCCTAAAGGAAACCGCATGAAAACCGTCCGTGACTATATCCGCACGATCCCCGATTTCCCGCACAAGGGGATCATGTTCCGCGATGTGACGACCCTGTTTTCAGACGCGCGGGGGTTTCGCATCGCCATCGACCAACTGCTGCACCCCTATACGGGCATGCGGATCGACAAGGTTGTCGGGCTCGAGGCGCGGGGGTTCATCCTTGGCGGCGCGATTGCACACCAGCTTGCGGTGGGATTCGTCCCAATCCGCAAAAAGGGCAGATTGCCGGGGGCGGTGATGTCACAGGACTACACGCTGGAATATGGCCAAGCGACGATGGAGGTGCATGACGATGCCCTCGCCCCCGGCGACAAGGTGTTGCTGGTCGATGATCTGCTGGCAACGGGCGGCACGGCCGAGGCGGGGATCAAGCTGATCGAACGCTTGGGCGCGCAGGTGATCGGCTGCGCCTTTGTCATCGACCTGCCTGATCTGGGGGGGCGCAAACTGTTGGAAAGCCTTGGCATGGACGTTCACACGCTTTGCGCGTTCGAAGGCGACTGACAAGGCCCAGATTCACTTTGCCATAACAACTCCCCCCGGAGGGTCCGCACTCAGCCGCGCAGCACAGCCCCCGGGTTCATTATCCCTACAGGGTCCAGCGCTGCCTTGATCGCCCGCATCATTGCCAGCTTGACCGGATCGCCATAGCGTTCCAGATCGTCGACCTTCAGCCGCCCGATCCCGTGTTCGGCGCTGACCGACCCGCCCATCGCGTGGGTCAGGTCATGCACTGCCGTCTTGATCGCGCCGCGCTGGTCGTCATGGTCGGCGCGGCTGCGCCCCGGCATCGGAAAGACGTTGTAGTGCAGGTTGCCGTCGCCCAGATGGCCAAAACAATTGATCCGAAAATTACCGATCGCCGCGATCACTACCGGGGCTTGGGCAATGAAATCGGGCACCATCGACAGCGGCAGGGAAATATCGTGCGACGACACCGCGCCGATCCGCCGGTTTGCCGCCGGGATCGTCTCGCGGATGTGCCAAAAGGCGTCGCGCTGAGCGAGGCTGGACGCGATCACGCCGTCACTGACCAGACCCTTGGCATGGGCCGCCTCGAACAACCCCTCAAGCGCTGTCGCGGGCGATTGCCCTGCGGCCAGTCCAAGGTCGATCAGCACCATCCAATCGGGTAATGTATTAAAGGGATGCGGCACGCCCATGCCGGTTTCGTCCAGAAAAACAAATCCCTGCCGCCCGATCAATTCGAACGCCGAAACGCCATCGCCGATCCGCTCACCCGCCAGCGCAAGCAGGTCCAGCGCCGCCGCAGGCGAGGGCACCGCCAGCAAGGCCGCGCCAACTTCGGCGGGGCGCGGATACAGCCGCAGGCTGGCGGCGGTCAGCACGCCCAGCGTCCCCTCGGCCCCGATCAGCAGGTCGCGCAGGTCATAGCCGGTGTTGTCTTTGCGCAGGCGCGACAGGCCGTGCCAGACGGTGCCGTCCGCTGTCACTGCCTCGACCCCAAGACACAAAGAACGGGCATTGCCATAACGCAGCACGTTGACCCCGCCTGCATTGGTCCCCAGCAAACCGCCGATCCGCGCTGATCCTTCGGACGCCAGCGACAGCGGGAACAGCCGCCCGACGCGCTCAGCCGTCTTCTGGACATCGGCCAAGATCACCCCTGCCTCGGCGACCAGCACATTTTCGCGGGCGTAAACCTCGCGGACCCGATTCATCCGTTCCAGCGACAAGATCACCGGAGCGGGACCATCCGGCATCAATTGCCCACCGACCAGCCCGGTGCCGCCGCCATAGGGGATCACACCCACACGCGCCGCCGCACAGTTTCGCACCACGGTAGCGACCTGATCGGTGTCGGCGGGGGCGACCACGACGCCTTGCCCCTGCCAGCGGCCACGCGGTTCGGCGAGGTAAGGGGCAGAATCGCGAAACGCCACGTCGGGCAGGATCGCCTGCAGGGATGCGATGAAGTCTGGGGTGGCGGGGTTCAGCATGACCGTTCCTTTGCGGGCAGATGAACCATGCAAGGCAAAGGCTGGCAAGGCCGCTTAGCCGTCGTCGCGCAGCGGTGCGGGTTCCAGCACAATTACGGTCGGGCGATCGGGCAGCGTCCGCAACGACACCTCGACCTCGCTCACCCCGTCGCGGCGGATGTCGAAATCGTTGACCATGCCGCGCAGGAACGCCTCCAAACTTCCATGTCGCCCTGACCAGTGCATCGGGATCACCACGGACGACCGCAGCCGGTTCAGGATGCGGATCATCGTCGAGTGATCCACCGTTAACCCGCCATCCGCCGCCGCCATGACCACGTCCATCCGCCCAAGGGCGGCATACTGCGCGCCCGTCGGCTCCTGATGCAAATGGCCAAGGTGGCCGATGCACAGCCCCGCCACCTCGAACACGAAAATCGAATTGCCGTCGGGGATCACGCCGACACCGCGGCTGCGCATGTCGCTGGTGACGTTGCGCACCAGCATTTCACCAAGGTCGAGGTCGTGATCGGCGGCCAGCCCCGCCGTCGGCCAGCCTTGCAGCGGATGGGTGATGGCCGGATCGGGGGAGGCGGTGAAATGGCCGCTGTGGGCGTTGTTCATCGTGACGATATCGGGTGTGAAATCGGCAGTTCCGATCCAGCCGTTGAAATCGGTGACGACCGACAGACCACCACTAGTCTGGATCAGGAACATCGAATGGTCGATATGGCGGATGCGCACGGTCTCGTCCGGCACAGAATCGCGAAACCCGGCCAGATGGATGTATTCCAGACCCGGTGCGGCCTGCGACAGGGCAATGCAATGGCTGGGCGTGCGATCCTGCGCCGCGACAGGGGCGGCAAGGGTCAGTAGCAGGGCAAGGGCGGTTTTCATCGCGGTCGACCTCCGGCAGATGTCAGCTAGGACGCGCCGGGCGATTGTCACGCCGAAACTAACCCGCGTCCGTCTTGCCCCGCCGGTCATGGCGCAGGTTGGCGTAAAGCACGTGGTTGCGCCAGCGCCCGCCGATCTGCAGATAACTTTGCGCCACACCTTCGTATTTGTAACCGCAGGTTTCCAGCAATCGACGGGACGGCGTGTTTTCGGGCAGGCACCCGGCCTCGATCCGGCTGAGGTCCAGCGTGGTGAATGCATGATGCACCATCGCCGCGATCGCCTCGCGCATGTAGCCTTGCCGCGCGTAAGCCGCGCCGATCCAATAGCCGGTGGTCGCAGCCTGCGCCGGGCCGCGCCGGATGTTGTCGAGCGTGATTGCGCCCAGTAACGCCCCGTCGCCCTGCCGGATCAGGAACAGCGGCACCGCCGTTGTGTTGGCGATCGACCGTTGCGCCCAATAGACCCGGTTGGTAAACGCCTTGCGGGTCAGGTGGTCGGGGGCCCAGACGGGTTCCCACGGGGTCAGAAATTCGCGGCTGTCGCGGCGCAGGTTGGCCCAGGCGTTATAGTCGGCGTGTTGCGGCAGGCGCAGGGTCAACCGTTCGGTAGCAAGCTGGACCTTCCTGCGCGATCCAAGCATCAGGCGGCAAGCCTGACGCGCATGGCCTCCAGCGTCGGGGCGGCCTTGGCGGGGCCATAAAGTGCCAGCGCGGTGCCCGCCTGCCCGGCCATCCGGCCCGCAAAATCGCGCACATCGCCCGTCGTCACCGCGTCGATATGCTGGATCACCTCGTCGATGCCGGGAATCCGGTCCCAGATCGACAGCATCCGGGCCAGCCGTTCGGCCCGGTTGGACGGGCTTTCCAGCCCCATCAGCATGCCTGCCTTCATCTGGGCGCGGGCACGGGCCACCTCGGCGGTGTCGATATCATCGGCGGCACGTTTCATTTCGTCGACCGTGACCTGCACCAGTTCGGCGATCTGTCCGGCAGAAGTGCCCGCATAGATCGTTGTCATGCCGGTATCTTCGTGCGCACCCGCTTGGGCAAAGATCGTGTAACACAGCCCGCGCTTTTCACGGATCTCCTGAAACAGGCGTGATGACATCCCGCCACCCAGTGCCGCCGCATAGACCTGCGCGGTATAGATCGCGGGGTCACGGTAGTCTGGGCCTTCGAGCGCCAGCGCGAAATGCACCTGTTCCAGCTTTTTGATCTCGCGCCGTTCGGACCCCTCAAACCTTGCTGGTTGCAGCAGATTGTCGGGGCGGATCACCGTTGACAGATGCCCGAACAGGTCCGTGGCCTGTGCCACGATGGCGTCGTGATCGACCGCGCCCGCTGCCGACAGGATCATCTGGTTGGGCCCATAATGTTCGGACACGAACCCCGACAGGTCATCGCGCTGGAAGGCGCTGACACGTTCGGCGGCCCCCAGGATCGTGCGCCCCAACGCCTGATCGGGATATGCCGCCTCTTGCAGCCAGTCGAAGATGATGTCGTCGGGGGTGTCGAGCGCCTGGCCGATTTCTTGCAGGATCACGCCGCGCTCGACCTCGATTTCCGCCGGATCGAACACCGGGTTCAGCAGGATATCGGCCACCACATCAAGCCCCAGCGCCACATCATCCTCAAGCAGACGCACATAATAGGCGGTCATTTCGCGACTGGTGTAGGCGTTGATGTAACCGCCCACATCCTCGATCGCCTCAGCGATCTGGAGCGCGGTGCGGGTCTTGGTCCCCTTGAACGCCATGTGTTCCAGAAAATGCGCGATGCCGTTCTGTTCGGCACGTTCGTGCCGCCCGCCTGCCAGCACCCAAATACCGATGCTGGCCGATTTCAGGCCCGGCATGTGTTCGGTAACGATACGGAAACCGTTGGGAAGGGTGTGTTGTTGAATGGTCAAGGGCGGATACGCTCGCGGATCAGGGATTGCAGATGAGACAGATCGTAGGGAACGCGGGTGACGCGTTCGGGACGGTCGAAAAGGTCGGCCATGCGGGGTGGCAGCGCGGGGCGGATGCCGGTCGCGGCCGCGACCGCGTCGGGAAACTTGGCCGGATGAGCGGTGGCCAGCGTCACCATCGGCACACTGCCGAGGTGCTGCTCTGCCACGTGCACGCCGACTGCGGTATGCGGGCAAAGGATTTCGCCCGTTGTTGCCGCCTGCCGCGCGATCATCGCCTTGGTCTCGTCCTCGGACGCGCGCCCGCTTTGGAACGTATCGCGCAGCATCTGGATCGCGCCTTGGGAAATCGTGAACGCCCCCTTGGATTTCAGATCGTCCATCTGTGCGGCTACCGTCGCGCCGTCGCGCCCGTAGGCATCGAACAGAGCGCGTTCGAAATTGGACGAGACTTGAATATCCATTGACGGACTGATGGTGGGGGTCACGCCCTCCTTCTTTTGTTCGCCTGTGGTCAGGGTCCGGTGCAGGATATCGTTCTGATTGGTCGCGACGATCAACTGGTCAATCGGCAGGCCCATCTGTTTGGCGATGTAGCCGGCAAAGATGTCGCCGAAATTGCCTGTCGGCACGGTGAAACTGACCTTGCGGCGCGGCGACCCGAGCGACACGGCAGCGCTGAAATAATAGACCACCTGTGCCAGAACCCGGCCCCAGTTGATACTGTTCACACCGGCCAGACGCACATCGTCACGGAACGCAAAATCGTTGAACATATCCTTGAGTGCCGCCTGACAGTCGTCGAAATCGCCGTCCATCGCCAGCGCATGGACGTTGGATTCGGTCGGGGTGGTCATCTGGCGGCGCTGGACCTCGGAAATCCGGCCATGCGGGAACAGGATGAAGACGTCGGCGTTTTCGATGCCCCGAAACGCCTCGATGGCCGCCGATCCGGTGTCGCCGCTGGTGGCGCCGACGATCGTGATCCGCTCGCCCGACCGGGCCAAAGACGCCTGAAACATCTGCCCGATCAACTGCATGGCAAAGTCCTTGAACGCCAGCGTCGGCCCGTGAAACAGTTCCAGCAGGAAATGGTTCGGGGCGATCTGCACGAGGGGCGCGCGTGCCGGATGGGTGAACCCGGCATAGGCGGCGGCGATCAGTTTGCGAAACGTCGCGTCGTCAAAGGTGTCGCCGATGAATGGGCGCATGACGGTGAATGCGATCTGTTCGTAGGATTGCCCTGCCATCGCAGCGATCTGTTCCGGGTCCAACACCGGCACGGTTGCGGGCACATACAGCCCGCCGTCACGGGCCAGCCCCGTCATCATCGCCTGTTCAAAGGTCAGCACCGGAGCGGTGCCGCGGGTCGAGACGTATTGCATCAGGCACGGCCCTTTCGGCGCAATGTGCGGGCGATCAGAACGACCGACATCGCGGCCCAGACAAGAGCCAGCGAAAACCACGTGATCGCGTAATTCAAGTGATCGTTGGGAATGGCCGCAGTGTCCAGCGGCAGCGGGATACGGTCGGGATCGGGCGGGGTCGCGGTGCGGACAACCAGCAACACCGGTTCGGCGTTCAAGGCGGCAGCCATCGCTGGCAGGTCGCGGGCGAACCAGATGTTTTTCGGCAGGTCGGGCGTGGGCGTCCAACTGTCGACCTCGTTGGGCCACAGCAAATTGCCGGTCAGGGTCACGCCGCTGGCCGCGCGGGTGGCGTCCTTGGTATCCAGCCCGACAAACCCCAGATCGGCCAGAATCCGACGGCCATCGGTGTCGAAAACGGCAATGTTGCGATAGCCTGCGCCAAGGTCATCGACGGTAGTCAGCACATGGATTTCCTCCCCCGGCAAATCACCGGTGGCGGTGACGGAAAGGTATTCGTCGGGATCCTCGGTCGGGTCAGCCGGGATCGCGACAGCGGGCGCCAGCAAACTGGCATCGATCCGGGCCAGAATCGCGGCTTTCCAAGACAGACGTTCGACCTGCCAGACGCCAAGGCCAATCAGAACGGCGACGCCGACGACTCCCATCAAGATCGGAAAGAATGCACGGGCCACGTTGTCCCCATCCGCGTTTCAAAGAAAAACGCGCGAGGGGTCCCGCGCGTTGGCTTGTCGTTGGTGGCGGGGATGACCCGCCGGGGCGTCAGCCGCCCCAGATATAGACGGAGGCAAACAGGAACAGCCAGACCACGTCAACAAAGTGCCAATACCAGGCCGCCGCCTCGAACCCGACGTGGTTTTCGCGGGTGAAATGCCCGGCATAGACTCGCAGCAGACAGACCCCCAGAAAGATCGTCCCGATCAGCACGTGGAACCCGTGGAACCCGGTCGCCATAAAGAAGGTCGCGCCGTAGATGTTGCCCGAAAAGCCAAACGCGGCGTGGCTGTATTCGTAGGCCTGCAACAGGGTAAAGAAAGCGCCCAGGATGATCGCAAGGATCAGTCCGTTTTTGACGTCCTGCCGGTTATCCTCGTGAACAAGGGCGTGGTGCGCCCATGTCGCTGCCATGCCCGAACACAGCAGAACCAACGTATTGATCAATGGCAGGTGCCATGGGTCGAACGTTTCAATCCCCACGGGCGGCCACACGCCATCGGTGCCTGGGCTGAGCGGGCCCATCGGATAAAGCGCGTTCTTGAAGAAGTTCCAGAACCAGACCACGAAGAACATGATCTCGGACATGATGAACATGATGAAGCCATAGCGCAGGCCGATCTGCACCACGGGGGTGTGATCGACGCCGTTTTCACCTTCGGCAACGACATCCGACCACCACGCATACATGGTGTAAAACACTCCCGCCAGACCGATCAGGAACGGATACGGCATGGACGAATTGTGCATCCACAGCACCGCGCCGAACAGCATGGTAAAGACCGACACGGCCCCGGTCAGTGGCCAGATCGAGGGGTTCAGAATGTGGTAGTCGTGGTTTTTCGCTTGCGCCATGTGGTTGGCTCCCCTCGTGACGTTTCTTAGTTCGTTTCTATGGCGGCATCGGTATCGTTTGTCAAAGCCGCCTGCGTTTCTTCGGCCGACAATCCGGCCTCGTAAAAGGTATAGCTAAGGGTGATTTGGTGGACGTACTTGCCTTCGCGGTCATCGACGATCGCCGGATCGACGAAAAAGCTGACAGGCATCATCACGGTTTCGCCGGGGCGCAGGATTTGCCGGATAAAACAGAAACACTCAATCTTGTCGAAAAAGCCGCCCGCGGCGTCGGGGACGACGTTGTAGGCGGCCTGCCCGGCGACGACCCGGTCGGTCGGGTTATGCGCCTCGTAGAACGCCAATGCGGTTTCGCCGATCCGCACCGTCATTTCGCGCTGTACCGGTTTGAAGGTCCAAGGCATGTTGCGGTCAAGCGAGGCGTCAAAACGCACGGTCACGGTCTGGTCCAGGATCACGTCGCTGCCAACTGTCGCCACGCCGGTCGTCCCGGCAAAACCTGTCACCTTGCAGAACCAGCTGTAGAACGGCACCGCCGCTGCGGTCAGCCCGATCATGACGACGACGATCCCGGCCAGTTGGGTCGCCGTCTTTTGGGAGCCGGTCAGGGTGCGGCCAAAAAGTCTCATGGGTTCACCACAGGTGCAGTTGCTGGGTCGGACGGCGGTTCAAGTTGCGGGCGGGCGACGTGATCGAAGGATTCAAATTTGCCGGCGTCGCCAAGCTCGATAACCTTGACCACGGTCAGCCCGAACACCAGTGCCCCGAAACCGGCCAGCAGCAGCCCGAGTCCACGGTTGCGACCGCGCCGCCGGGCGTGCAGTTCATGTTCCACTTGCAGCGCCATCAGACCCCCCCGACCCGCAGTGCGGCGTCGATCAGCAGAGCGACAAAATGCCCGAACAGATAGTAGAGCGAAACCTTGAAAACCTGCTTTTCAACCTTGAAGTTATCGGCCGTCGCCTGATCTTCGGTCCGCTGCCAGATGTCCCACGCACCTTTCAGGAACCACAGGTTGAGCACAACGGCTGTCGCCAGATAGACCGGCCCGCCGATCGACGTGAACCCAAGGCCGATCGCCACAGGGACCAGCAGGATCGTATAGGCCAGAACGTGATTGCGGGTGACGCGGGGCCCGTGGGTTTCGGTCAGCATCGGCACGCCGGCATCGCCGTAGTCGGTCTTGACGAACAGGGCGAGCGCCCAGAAATGCGGCGGCGTCCACATAAAGATCAGGGCGAACATCAGCACGGATTCGACCGATACGCCGCCCGTTGCCACGGCCCAGCCGATCATCGGCGGAAAGGCCCCGGCAGCACCACCGATGACGATGTTCTGCGGCGTCAGCCGTTTCAGCCAGACCGAATAGATCACCGTGTAAAAGAATATGGTAAAGGCCAACAGCCCGGCGGCCAGCGCATTCGTCGCCAGCCAAAGCAGGACAGTGGCAAAGACCGACAGTGTCAGGCCCAGCCCCAGGGCCTCGCCCGGCTGCACCCGGCCGGCAGGGATCGGGCGGCGGGCGGTGCGCTTCATCCGGGCGTCGATGTCGGCGTCCCACCACATGTTCAGCGCGCCAGACGCCCCCGCTCCAACAGTGATACACAGGATCGCGACGAGGCCGATAAATGGATGCACATGCACCGGGGCGACCAACAGCCCGACCAGCGCGGTGAACACCACCAGCGACATCACGCGCGGCTTGAAAAGGGCGATGTAATCGCCCATTTCGGCCTCTTGCGCGGCAGGTTCCAGGGTCACGTCGGTCATTCAGCTTTCCAATGGGAGAGATGGGTCAGTGACCCATCGTGCCCCGTTCCGGCAAATCATCAGGTGGGTGTCGACCCACCCCCGATCATGCCGGGTTCTGCACCTTGGCTTCGGCCAGCCAGGCGTCATAGGTTTCCTGGCTCACCACTTTGACGGTGATCGGCATGAACGCATGGTCCTTGCCACAAAGTTCCGAACATTGACCGAAATAGATGCCTTCGCGTTCGGCAGCGAACCAAAGGTGCGCCAGACGGCCCGGCACCGCGTCCTGCTTGACGCCAAACGCCGGTATCGTCCAGCTATGAATCACGTCCGCGCCGGTCACTTCCATGACCACGATCTTGCCTACCGGTATCACCACCGCAGTATCAGTCGCCAGCTTGAATTCCGCGTCCGTGTAGCCGTAATCGGCCAATTCGGCGCTGATGGCGGGACTCATGTTCCCCTCGCCTGCGCCGATCATGTAGCTGTCAAAACGCACCGCTTCGTCGGTGTATTCGTAGTTCCAGAACCATTGGTTGCCAGTCACCTTGATATGGATATCGCCCGCCGGGATCTCTTGTTGCTTGAACAGCACCGGCAGCGAAAACGCCCCGATGAACACCAGGATGACGATCGGCACGATGGTCCAGGCCACTTCGAGCGGCGAGTTGTGGGTAAAAGTCTTGGGGACCGGGTTGGCGCGGCTGTTGTAGCGCACGATCACCCACAAAAGCAAAAGCGTCACGAACACGGCGATTGCCGCGATGATGACCAACAGCATGCCGTCGAGCCAGTGAATGTCGCGCGCCAGTTCCGTCGCAGCCGGCTGCCAGCCCATCTTGCCGTCGACGGGGCGGCCGACGATCTCGAGTTGTTGGGTGACGTCCTGCGCCCCGGCAGCCCCGGCAAGCATCAGTCCGGCGGTCGTCCAAAGCGAAGTGGCGAAATGAGTCAGTCGCATGTCATACCCTGTCTTTGCTGGCGCAACGCGCCCCACTGGTCAGATTCGCCGCGCTGGCTGGGGCGGAATCCCGTTGTATCTGAAGCCGCTGATCCCATATCCTGACGGACAACTCAAGAAGTGCTGATGCGGCAAACGGCCGCTTTCTGTGCGTCACCTCCGCCTGCAAAGGATTTCCCCATGCCCACAGCCCCTTTCCGCCCGTTCGACGACATGCTCGATCGGGCCGCCGCCCTGTCGCTGTTGCGCGACGCCGTCGCCGGAGCCGACGATGGCGAACTGTTTCTGGAGCGGCGGAGATCCGAAGTGCTGGCTTTCGACGATGGCCGGGTCAAGACCGCCAGCTATGACGCCGCCGAAGGGTTCGGGTTGCGGGCGGTGCGCGGCGAAACCGCCGGCTATGCGCATTCAACGACTATCGACGAACACAGCCTGCGCCGCGCCGTGGCCACCGCCCGGCTTGCTGTCGGCGATGGCGGCGGCACCCTTGCGGATGGCCCCGCAGGGACCAACCGCCGACTTTACCCCGACACCGATCCGATGGAACAGGCGACCTTCCCCGCCAAGATCGACGTGCTGCGCGAGATCGACGCCTTTGCCCGCGGCCTCGACAAACGTGTCGTGCAGGTCAGCGCGACCCTTGCGGCCAGCCTGCAAGAGGTGGTGATCCTGCGCCCCGAAGGCACGCTTGTCACCGACATCCGCCCGATGTCGCGCCTGAACATCAGCGTCATCGTCGAGGAAAACGGCCAGCGTGAAAGCGGCAGCGCCGGGGCCGGTGGCCGCGCCGGGCTGATCGGCCTGATCGCCCCCGCCCACTGGCAGGACGCCGCCCGCGAGGCGCTGCGCATCGCGCTGGTCAACCTTGCCGCCGAACCTGCCCCGGCGGGTGTTTTCGATGTGGTCCTTGGCCCCGGCTGGCCCGGCATTCTGTTGCACGAGGCTGTCGGGCATGGTCTCGAGGGTGATTTCAACCGTAAGGGCACCAGCGCGTTTGCCGGACTAATGGGTCAGCAGGTTGCCGCCAAGGGCGTCACCGTGCTGGACGACGGCACGATTCCCGACCGGCGCGGATCGATCACGGTGGATGACGAAGGCACGCCGTCAGCCCGCAACGTGCTGATCGAGGATGGCAAGCTGGTCGGGTTCATGCAGGACCGCCAGAATGCCCGGCTGATGGGGGTCGCGCCCACAGGAAACGGTCGGCGCGAAAGCTTTGCCCACATTCCGATGCCCCGGATGACCAATACCTACATGCTGGCGGGCGATGTCTCACCGGAATCGCTGGTCGCCGACCTGAATGACGGCATCTATGCCGTCGGTTTCGGCGGTGGGCAGGTCGACATCACCAACGGCAAGTTCGTGTTTTCCTGCACCGAAGCTTATCGGGTCAGGAACGGCAAGGTCGGTGCGTCCGTCAAGGGCGCGACGTTGATCGGCGACGGCGCGACAGCCTTGCAGCGGATCAGGGGGATTGGCAACGATCTCGCCCTCGACCCCGGCATCGGCAACTGCGGCAAGGCCGGGCAGTGGGTGCCGGTCGGCGTCGGCCAGCCCAGCCTGCTGATCGGCGGGTTGACGGTGGGCGGTGCGGCGGCGTGACGGGTTGACCGTTCTGGCACCCGGTGCCGATGCCAATGGGCGCGAGACGATCACCTCAACGGTCGACCCAGCGCTTTGGGGTCAAGACCGTTCCTATGGTATTTGGTTTTGCGTTGCGACGCATTAGGGCCCGGCCCGGACGGTCATTCACCACTCATTAACCCCGATGCCATAATCATGATTCTGCAGTCAGGCGGAGCGACGGATGACCGAAGAACACCCTTCTTCCACTCACCCCCCACTCCCACCCACCACGGAAGAACTCAGGTTTTCGTGGCTTCGCCTGCTGCGCTCGCGACGGGTCGGGATCGTGACATTTTACCGACTGCTGGATGAATATGGCAGCGCGCTGGAGGCGCTCACGGCGTTGCCGGGTGTGGCTCGCGCCGCCGGGGTGACCGATTACGCGATCTGCCCCGAAGGCGTCATTCACGCCGAACTCAAGGCTGGTCGGGCGGCAGGTGCGCAGATGATCTGCCGGGGCGACGCCGATTACCCCACCCTGCTGTCCGACATTCCCGACGCCCCACCGATCCTGTGGTGCATCGGTGACCTTGGGCTGCTAGATCGCCCGATGGTTGCCCTGGTCGGGGCGCGCAACGCGTCCTCGCTGGGCACACGGATGGCCAAACGGCTGGCCGCCGATCTGGCGCATGCGGGCTATGTCGTGGTGTCCGGGCTGGCCCGTGGGATCGACACGGCGGTACATCTGGCGGCACTGGCGGGCGGCACCGTCGCGGTACAGGCGGGCGGGGTCGATGTGATCTATCCGGCCGAAAATGCCGTCCTGACGCATGATATTGGGGCCAAGGGGTTGCGGATTTCCGAACAACCGATGGGATTGCAGCCGCAAGCGCGCCATTTTCCGGCCCGCAACCGGATCATATCCGGCCTGTCGCAGGCCGTCGTCGTGGTCGAGGCGGCGGCGAAATCCGGCAGTCTCATCACCGCCGACGCCGCACTCGCGCAGGGGCGCGACGTGTTCGCGGTGCCCGGCCACCCGTTCGATGCCCGCGCATCGGGGTGCAACATGCTGATACGCGATGGTGCCACGCTGGTGCGCGGGGCCGACGATATCATCGCAGCGCTGGCACCGCTGGCGGCAAGAATGGCTGCGGTTCCGACAGTTGCGCCCGAACCGTCCGCGCCGCGGTCGCTGCGCGACAGTGCGGCGCTGCACCAGCAAATCCTCGACCGTCTGGGACCTTCGCCGATGGCCGAAGATCAGCTGATCCGCGATCTGGCCAGCACCCCGACCGCCGTCGCCCCGGCGCTGATCGACCTCGAGCTGGACGGCAGAATCGCCCGGCAGGCGGGCGGGCTGCTGGCGCGGGTAATGTGACGGTTTTCGACAATAGGCACGCGATTTCAGACCGTGAAGCCGGCAACGGATCGGTGTATTCTGACGCCACCACCCTGACCGGCCGAAACCCGATGCCCGAACCTTTCACTACCCTCCTGGCCCTTGCGACCCCCGAGCTGCGTCCGATCATGCTGGCGCTGCGCGACCTGATCCTGTTGCGCGACGGCGGAGCCGTCGAAATTGTCCGCATTGGCGATCGTGCAGCCAGTTATGGGCCGGGGTCGAAAAAGATGTCCGAGGCCTATGTGTTCATCCAGCCCCACCGGCGATGGGTCAATCTCGGCTTTTATCGCGGCACGTCCCTGCCGGATCCGATGGTTCTTTTGACGGGCACCGGGGCACGACTGCGGCACGTGAAGATTGCCGCGTTTGCGGCCACATCCGCCGCCGCCCTTGCCGACCTGCTGGATGCCGCAAAGACCGAACGCTGCGCTGCCCTTGGCCATACCCCGCCACAGGTCAAAAAATAACCATCCGCTGACAGCCCTTTAGGGCTGCACGCCATCGCGCCGGTTTCCGCCGCCGCGCCGCATTGACAAATCCCGAACCGACAACACATGTTCCCGGCCCAAAGTGTTCTGCCGGTTTCGTGAAGGATTGCCATGCCCGTCGTCGTCGTCGAATCCCCGGCCAAGGCCAAGACAATCAACGGATATCTCGGCCCGGGTTACACGGTTCTGGCATCTTACGGCCATGTCCGCGACCTGCCGCCCAAAGACGGATCGGTCGACACCGACGCCGATTTCGACATGAAATGGGAAATCGCCGCCGACAGCAAAAAGCACGTCAAGGCGATCGCCGACGCCCTGAAACTCGACAACAACCTGATCCTCGCCACCGACCCCGACCGCGAGGGCGAGGCGATATCGTGGCACCTGCAACAGGCGCTGACCGACCGCAAAGCGATCCGCAAGGATACGCCCGTCAGTCGAGTCGTATTCAACGCGATCACCAAATCCGCCGTGACCGAGGCGATGAAGAACCCCCGTCAGGTCGATGGCCCGCTGGTCGATGCCTACCTTGCGCGCCGCGCACTGGATTACCTTGTTGGCTTTAACCTGTCGCCGGTGCTGTGGCGCAAACTGCCTGGTGCCAAATCGGCCGGTCGCGTCCAATCGGTCTGCCTGCGCATCATTGTTGACCGCGAGATGGAAATCGAGGCGTTCCGCAACCGCGAATACTGGACCGTCAGCGCGCAGCTGAAAACACCGCGCGGCCAAACCTATGATGCCCGCCTGACCGTGCTGGCAGGCAAAAAGCTGGACAAGTTCGACATTGCAAACGCCACGCAGGCCGAAATTGCGGTGCAGGCGGTCAACAGCCGCGACCTGACCGTGCAATCGGTCGAAGCCAAACCGGCGACCCGCAACCCCAGCCCGCCGTTCATGACTTCGACCCTGCAACAAGAGGCCAGCCGCAAGTTCGGCATGGGCGCAAAGCAAACGATGGGCGTCGCCCAACGTCTCTACGAGGCGGGCCTGATTACCTACATGCGCACCGACGGCATCGACATGGCGCCCGAGGCCGTGACCGCGGCGCGGGATGCGATCAAGGCCAAGTTTGGCGCAAAATACCTGCCTGACGCGCCCCGCATCTATAAAAACAAGGCCAAGAACGCACAGGAAGCGCACGAATGTATCCGCCCGACCGAAATGAAATCGACCGACGAGGTGCGGATTTCCGACGCCGATCAGCGCAAACTGTACGACCTGATCTATAAACGCACAATCGCCAGCCAGATGGCGGCGGCGCAACTGGAACGCACCACCGTCGATGTCGGGTCAAAGGACGGGCAGGTCGCGCTGCGCGCCACCGGGCAGGTCATGCTTTTCGATGGTTTCCTAGCCGTTTACGAGGAAGGCCGCGACGACACGACCGACGAGGACGACAAACGCCTGCCACAGATTACCCAAGGCGAACCGGCGGTCAAGGTCACCGTCACCCCCGACCAGCATTTCACCCAACCCCCGCCCCGCTATACCGAAGCGACGCTGGTCAAGCGGATGGAAGAACTCGGCATCGGCCGCCCGTCCACCTATGCGTCCATCGTCACGACGATCCAGGACCGCGGCTATGTCGAAAAGGACAAGGGACGGCTGATCGCGCAGGACAAAGGGCGGCTGGTGACGGCATTCCTGACCAATTATTTCAACAAATACGTTGGCTATGATTTCACCGCCGACCTTGA
>JBBSBK010000090.1:0-15667 GCA_038251315.1 Rhodobacterales bacterium
ACGCCAGTGCGGTCTCCCACTGTGCGCCTTTGGGCGCGTGGGGGCGGCCCATGCAGTAGGCGTAGGTCTTTTCGTCGGGCGCGATCAGCCCGGCCCGTGCGCCGCCTTCGATCGCCATGTTGCAGACCGTCATGCGGCCTTCCATTGACAGATCGCGGATCGCTTGCCCGCAGTATTCGATCACGTAACCCGTGCCGCCCGCCGTGCCGGTGACGCCGATCACCGACAGGGTGATGTCCTTGGCGGTAACGCCGGGGCGCAGATGGCCGGTGATTTCGACCTTCATGTTCTTGCCCTTGCGCTGGATCAGCGTCTGGGTCGCCAGAACGTGTTCGACCTCGGACGTGCCGATGCCGTGGGCGAGTGCGCCGAATGCGCCGTGGGTCGCGGTGTGGCTGTCGCCGCAGACCACCGTCATCCCCGGCAGGGTCCAGCCCTGTTCGGGGCCGACGATGTGAACGATGCCCTGACGCACGTCGGACACGGGGTAATAGTGGATGCCGAAATCGAGCGCGTTCTTGTCGAGGGCGGCGACCTGAATACGGCTGTCTTCGGTCATCGTCGCGGCATTGGCGCGGTCAATCGTCGTCGGCACGTTGTGGTCAGGAACGGCGATGGTTTTGTCGGGGGCGCGGACCTTGCGGCCTGACAGACGCAGACCCTCGAAGGCCTGCGGGCTGGTGACTTCATGCACCAGATGCCGGTCGATATAGAGCAGGCAGGTGCCGTCATCGGCCTCGTGCGCCACATGGGCATCCCAGATTTTGTCATAAAGCGTCTTGGGGGACATGGGTCCACTCCCGTATGAATGAATGTGCTTGGGGATCAGGCGCAGGTGCGCCGGGGTCGATCAGACGCGCGCGAGAATGGTGCAGGTCGCACCATAGAACCGCCAAGGGAGGCGGCTGCGGTCGGCAATGTCGAAAACAGCGCTCATGAGGTGCGGGATACACCCCTGCAAGGGTTCCCGCAAGGGTCGCGCTTGTGACCACGCCGCTTGCGGGGCAGTATATCGCCGAAGGGGCAAGGCATGGAACCAGACCAGCCATCCGTGGCGGAACAGGCGGGCGCGATCCTTGAGGTCGGGCAGGGGCTATGGGGGCAGACGCTGTTGTTCGGCCAGTCACTGCTGCGGCCGTGGAGTGCGTATCAGATCGGGATCATCGTCGGGCTGTTCATCGTCGCGCATCTGCTGCGGTTGATCATTGCCCCGCGTCTGCACGCATGGATGCGCACCCGCGAAGGCTGGCCCAAGTGGCGGATGCGTTACATGGTCGTCCTGCACAAACGATTGCGGGCGATCTTTTTCGTCGCGCTGATCTGGATCACTTATACGGTGATGCGTGAATGGACGTGGCCCAGCCGGTCCTACATCATCGGGCTGGTCGCCAATCTGTCGACCGCCTGGCTGATCGTCGTTTTCACCACCCGGCTGATCGCCAATAATTTCATGCGGGCGGTGGTGCGCTATGGCGCGTGGATCTGGATCACCCTGTCGATCCTTGACCTGCGGTTGCAGGCCGAGGGGTTGCTAGACAAAATTGCCATCGAATTCGGCACCTTTCGCATTTCCGTCTGGCTGATCCTGCAGGCGCTGTTCGTGCTGGGCCTGCTGTTCTTCGGGGCGCGGTTCCTGTCGCGCATCACGACGGCCCGGATCAAGGACAGCCCCGATATCAGCCCGTCGATGCAGGTGCTGACGGTCAAGTTCCTGCAGATGCTGCTGTATGGCGCGGCGTTCTTTATTGGGTTGAGGTCGTTGGGGATCGACCTGACGGGCCTTGCGGTGCTGTCGGGTGCGATTGGTGTCGGTCTGGGGTTCGGTCTGCAAAAGGTGGTGTCGAACCTTGTGTCGGGAATCATCATCCTGCTGGACAAGTCGATCAAGCCGGGCGACGTCATTTCCATCGGTGACACCTTTGGCTGGATCAACAGTCTGGGGGCGCGGTATGTGTCGGTCGTCACCCGCGACGGCAAGGAATACCTGATTCCGAACGAGGATCTGATCACCGGGCAGGTGGTCAATTGGTCCCATTCCAACGATTTCGTCCGGCTCGACCTGACGTTCGGCACCTCTTATGGTGACAGCCCGCATGATGTGCGCCGGATCGCCATCGAGGCGGCCAGGACCGTGCCGCGGGTGCTGAGCAACCGGCCGATTGTGTGCCACATCACGGGCTTTGGCGACAGTTCGGTCGATTACGTGCTGCGCATCTGGATCAAGGATCCGACACAGGGGCTGGCAAACCTGCGTGGCGATGTCTATCTGGCCCTATGGGACGCTTTCGCCGATAACGGCATCAGCTTCCCGTTCCCTCAACGCGAAATCAAGGTGTTGGAGGGATCGACGATCAACACCGAGGGACCCCCCAAACAATGATTCTGACGATAGCCGTCGATCTGGATTACGATGTGCCCGAGCCTTGCGATATCCTGTTGCAGATCGAGGTGGCGCATGGCGGCGATCAGGTGGTCAGCGACGCGACGACCAGCTTTGGCGCGGTTCCGCCGCTGACCCGGATCGAAGGCGACGCCGATGTCGGCGAACGGATCTGGTTGCGCCCGAACGACCGACTGACCTGTGCCTACCGTGCGACAGTGGCGGTCGACCGGGCCGTTGCCGACCTCATGACGCTGCCTGCAGACCTGCCGCATGACCTGCCCGCCGACGTTGTCGCCTATCTGATGCCGTCGCGCTATTGCCCGTCGGACCAGTTTCAGACCTTTGTCGATGGCGAATTCGGCGCGCTGCAAGGCGGTGCCAGGGTCATGGCGATGCGCGACTGGATTGCCGACCGGTTCACTTATGTTCCAGGGTCGAGCGGTGCCCAGACCACGGCGCTGGATACCTTCGTGCAACGACAGGGGGTTTGCCGCGATTACGCCCACGTCCTCATCACCCTGTGCCGCGCCGCCACGATCCCGGCCCGGTTTGCCAGCGTCTATGCCGCTGCCGTCGAGCCGCCCGACTTTCACGCGGTGGCGGAGGTTTTTCTCGGCGGTGCCTGGCATCTGGTCGATGCGACAGGGATGGCCACAGCGGACGGCATGGCACGGATCGGCGTCGGACGGGACGCCGCCGACGTGGCGTTCATGACCAGTTACGGCGCTGTGACCATGCGGGGCCAGACGGTTGCGGTGGCGGTGGTTGATCAGCCCGGCATGGACCCAGTCCAGGGTTTGCGAACTTGATCCGGTTCGCTGTGATGTTGCCGAATACAACAGTTTTGCGCGACATGCCGCCTTTCCCGTCGCGACGTCGGGGATTTGTTGAAAGTTTACCGTGTCGTTGCTACCTTTGCTCCATACCCGGCGCCGGGGTTCTTCAGCGGTGCGTTTCAGGAGGATGATGATCTGTCACTTACCACCCACGCGGCCCCGGCGGCTGCACCCCGTGCCGGCCTGATGGCAGGTACGACAACGGCCACCAGCGACAAGCTGCTTGCGGCCATTCTGCAATCCCTCGACGACGACAAGGCCGAAGAGGTCGTGCAGATCGATCTGCGCGGCAAATCCGAAATGGCCGACCACATGGTCATCGCGTCCGGCCGATCGACCCGGCAGGTCGGTGCCATCGCGGAAAAGCTGATGGATCGGTTGAAAACCGAATTTGGCGTGATTTCCAAGGTCGAAGGCAAGGATATCGGCGATTGGGTGCTGATCGACGCGGGCGATGTCATCGTCCACGTGTTCCGCCCCGAAGTGCGCGATTTCTATCAGTTGGAAAAGATGTGGATGCCCAGCCCTACGACTGGTGCGGTCGCAAAGTCCAGCTAGTTGCGGCTGCAAGTCTGCGCTGTCGGCCGCCTGCGGGCGGGGCCGGAGCGTGACCTGATCGACGATTACCTGAAACGGTTCGACCGCACGGGCCGCGCCCTTGGCCTTGGCCCCGCGCAGGTGATCGAGGTCGAGGATAAAAAGGGCGGCGGCATGGCGGCAGAGGCCGTGCTGCTGGACCGTGCCATGCCCGCCGGGGCGCTGGTCTGTTGTCTGGACGAACGCGGGCGGCAGATGACATCGCCGGATTTTGCCGATCTGCTGGCCGGATGGCGCGATGCGGGGCGATCCGACATCGCATTCGTTATCGGCGGGGCTGATGGGATTGACCCCGCCCTGCGCGCCCGTGCCGATGCCGCGCTGTCGTTCGGGCCGATGGTCTGGCCGCACATGTTGGTCCGGGTGATGCTGGCCGAACAAATGTATCGTGCAGCAAGTATTATGGCGGGCGCGCCGTACCACCGGGTGTAGATAAGAACTTTTGGCCTTCGGCGAGGATATTTTTGGCCAAAAGAAGGCGCAAGACCAGGGCCCATTCACTTTGCCATAACAACTCCGCCCGAAGGGTCCGCCATTTGCAGCATCTGCTTGCCGTTTGCCTTGTCCGCGCCGCGTGTTAAGCCGATTCCATGACTGCGATTTTTCTCGAAACCCTGCCGTTCTTTGCCCTGATCGCCCTTGGCTATGGCGCGGGGCGGACCGGGTTTTTCACCCCCGAGGCGACGGCGTATCTGACCAAATTCGTGTTCTATTTCGCCCTGTCGGCCATGTTGTTCAGGTTTTCGGCGAACCTGTCGATCGGTGCGATTTTCGACTGGCCGTTTGTCTTGGCCTACCTCTGGGGCACCACGACCATCTATCTGGTGGCCACTGCCGTTGGCCTGATCCGCCGTCTGGGCGTTGCCGAAACCGCGGTCGAGGCGCAGTGCGCGGTGATCGGCAACGTCGGGTTTCTGGGTATCCCGATGCTCGTCATGCTGCTGGGAGAGGCCGCCATTGGTCCGGTGATGATGATTCTGGCGGTCGATCTGATCGTGTTCGGGTCACTGATCGTGATCCTGATTACCGGATCGCGCGATGGCCGGGTGAGTTTGGGTATTCTGCGCACTGTCGGCATTGGCCTGCTGAAAAACCCGATGATCGTGTCCATCGTGCTGGGCCTTGCGTGGTCGGCCACCGGATTTGCCCTGCCGCGCCCGGTCAATGCGTTTGTCTCCATCCTTGGCGCTGCTGCTACCCCCGGCGCGCTGTTCGCCATCGGCGCGTCGCTGGCGACCAAATCGGCCGAACGGATCGCCGTCGCAGGCTGGCTGTCATTCTGCAAGCTGGTGTTGCACCCCGCCGCCGTCGCCTTTGCCGCGCTGTTCATGTTCCCCGTCCAGCCCTATGCCGCCGGGGTGATGATCGCCGCAGCAGCTTTGCCCGTCGCGGGCAATGTCTACATCCTTGCCCAGCATTACGGCGTGGCACCTGCCCGCGTGTCGGCGTCGATCCTGCTGTCCACCCTTGTGTCCGTGCTGACCGTGTCGGGCGTTATCGCCTGGGTCAGTGGTTTCATGCCCTGAAAGGAATATCCGATGTCGGCCCCGCATTATGAACCCCTGCCGTTGCCCGATCTGCGCGAGGTCACGGACGCGCAGATGATCGCCGACGCGACAGCGTTCTACGACCACATCCGCACCCGCCATACGGTCCGCGATTACCTGCCCCGCCCGGTCCCTGCTGCGGTCATCGCCACCTGCATCCGCGCTGCCGGGACGGCCCCGAGTGGTGCAAACCAGCAGCCGTGGCATTTCGTGGCTATTGCAGACCCGGCGATGAAATCGCGCATCCGCGCGGCGGCGGAGGAGGAAGAGGTGCGGTTTTATGATGGGGGCGGTGGCGATGAATGGCTGGCTGCGTTGGAGCCGATCGGCACCGGGGCAAGCAAGCCGCATCTGGATGTGGCCCCTTGGCTGATCGTCGTTTTTGCCCAGCGGTGGGGGGTCCGCGATGGTGCGAAGTTCAAGCACTATTATGTGCCGGAAAGTGTCGGTATCGCCACGGGGATGCTGATTACCGCCCTGCATACAGCGGGGTTGAGTTGCCTGACCCATACGCCCAACCCGATGAAATTTCTGAATGAATTATGCGATCGGCCCGAACAGGAAAAGGCGGTGATGATTCTGGCTGTCGGGCATCCGTCGCCCGATGCGACTGTCCCTGCCGTGGCGAAAAAGAAGAAGCCGCTGGATGAGATCATGACGATGTTTGGAGGTGAGGCATGAAAACCGTTTCGGAAAACCGCTGTTTTGGCGGCGTGCAGGGGGTCTATTCGCATGCGTCCAAAGCCTGCGCCTGCGACATGACGTTTGGCCTGTTCATGCCGGATGCGGATGGTCCGGTGCCGGTGCTTTGGTTCCTGTCGGGTCTGACCTGTACGCATGAAAACGCGATGGTCAAGGCAGGCGCGCAGGGCTGGGCGTCCCAGGCGGGCATCGCGCTGGTGTTTCCCGATACTTCGCCGCGCGGCGAGGGGGTTGCCGACGACGACGCCTATGATCTGGGGCAGGGGGCGGGATTTTATCTGAATGCGACGCAAAACCCGTGGAAGCCGCATTTTCAGATGTGGGATTATATCGCGACCGAACTGCCGGCGCTGATCGGGGCGGAGTTTCCGCTGGATATGGAGCGGCAGGCAATCAGTGGCCATTCGATGGGCGGGCATGGGGCGCTGACCCTTGCGATGGGGCTGCCGGGGCGGTTCCGGTCGGTTTCGGCCTTTGCGCCGATCTGTCATCCGACGACGAGCGCGTGGGGCAAAAAGCAGTTCACCGCATATCAGGGGTCGGTCGCGGCGGGTGCGCCGCATGATGCGACGCTGCTGATGGCAACGCGGGGCTTTGACGGCCCGGTTCTGATCGACACCGGGACCGACGATCAGTTTGGCGAGCATCTGGGGACGGCGGCCTTTGCCCAAGCGATGGCGGAGCGACGGCAACAGGGAGTGCTGCGGCTGCAAAAAGGCTATGATCACAGTTATTTCTTTGTGTCCACGTTCATGGCCGATCACGTCGATTTCCATGCCGAGGCGCTTTACGGATGATCTACGTCGATGCCGATGCCTGCCCGGTCAAGGCCGAGGCGGAACGGGTGGCGACCCGGCATGGGCTGCGGATGTTCGTGGTGTGCAACGGGGGAATCCGACCCTCGGTCAACCCGCTGGTTGAAACGGTGATCGTGCCCGATGGCCCGGACGCGGCCGATATGTGGATCGCCGACCGCGTCGGGCCGGGCGACGTGGTGGTGACGGGGGATATTCCGTTGGCCGCGAAATGCGTCGCTGCCGGGGCGCGGGTCATCAAGCACAACGGCGAGGCGCTGACGGTCGCCAACATCGGCAATGTGCTGGCCACCCGCGACCTGATGGCCGACCTGCGCGCCGCCGATCCGTTCCGCATGGGCGGCGGCAAGGGTTTTACAAAGGCTGACCGGTCGCGGTTTCTGGAGGGGCTGGAGCGGATGGTGCAGGCAGCCAAACGCGACGTTTGATTGTCGCCATCGTGGCTGGACAAAGCCTGGCGCGCGGTATCGGTTGGCGCCATGATCCGCCTCTCCTCTCTGCACCCCGCTATCGCCGGACCGCTGTGCGCGGTGGTTGCGACGTTGTGCTTTTCGATCAACGACACCTCGGTCAAGTTCCTGTCGGGCGGCTATGCCCTGCACGAAGTGATCCTGCTGCGGTCGCTGATCGCGCTGGCGTTCCTGCTGGGCGTGCTGGCGCCGCTGATGGCAGACGGCTGGGGCATCGTGAAAACCCGGCGGCTGGGCAGTCATCTGTTGCGCGGCGTCTTTGTGGCGCTGTCGAACATGACCTATTTTCTGGCGCTGGCGGCCCTGCCACTGGCCGAGGCGACGGCGATCTTTTTCGTCAGTCCGTTGATCCTGACCGTGTTTTCGGTCGTGTTCCTGCGCGAGGAGGTCGGGGTGCGCCGCTGGGCGGCCATCGGGATCGGGCTGGCCGGGGTGATCGTGATGATGCGGCCCGGCACATCGACGTTCCAGCTGACGTCGCTGCTGCCACTGATTTCGGCGGTGTTCTATGCCGCGATGCACACGATGACCCGGCGTATCGGCGATACCGAAAGCGCGCTGACGATGGCGTTCTACATCCAGATCACGTTCGTCGCCGTAAGCATCGGGTTCGGTCTGGCGGTAGGTGACGGGCGGTTCGCGGCGCAGGACAACGCGTCGCTGGCGTTTCTGCTGCGCGGTTGGGAATGGCCGTCGCTGGGCGATGTGCCGATTTTCCTGCTGATCGGGGTTGCCATTGCCATCGGGGGTTTTTTCATTTCGCAGGCGTATCGTGTCGCCATTGCGGCGACGGTCTCGCCGTTCGAATACATCGCGCTGCCGCTGGCGATCGTCTGGGGAATCGCGGTGTTTGGCGAATGGCCCGACGCGATTGCCTTGCTGGGAATGGCGATGATTATCGGGTCGGGCCTGTTCACGATCTGGCGCGAGGCGCAGGCCGGGGTTGCGCGCCGTGGTCCGAAACTGCGCCGCTGACCCTTGGCGTTGCGTGGTTGGACGGGTTAGATGGCGCGACTGAACAGGAGCCGCCCATGATCCCCGAGGCCGTCATTTTCGACATCGGCAATGTCCTCATCGAATGGAACCCGGAGCGGTTCTATGACCGCGCCATCGGGGCTGAGCGGCGGGGGGCGTTCTTTGCGGCGCTTGATCTGCATGGGATGAACGATGACGTGGACCGGGGCGCGCACTTTGAGGAGACGGTGACTGGCTTTGCCGCTGCCAACACGGACTGGCATGCCGAAGTGATGATGTGGCATGACAACTGGCGCGATATGGCGGCCCCGGCGATCGACCATTCGGTGCGGCTGCTGAGGGCGCTGCGGCGTAAAGACGTGCCGGTGTTTGCCTTATCCAACTTTGGCATCCAGACCTTTGATATCGGGCTGCGCGAGTATCCGTTTCTCGAGGAATTCGACCGCCGTTATATTTCCGGCCACATGGGCGTGACCAAGCCGGACCCGGCGATCTATGCGATGGTCGAGGCGGATTGCGGGATTGCCCCCGGCGCGTTGCTGTTCGTCGATGACCGGATCGACAATATCGCGGCGGCGCAGGGCCGGGGCTGGCAGGTGCATCTGTTCGACGGGCCGCAGGGCTGGGCCGACAGGCTGGTCGGGGCTGGATTGTTGACCAAGGAGGACGCTGCATGACCGTTATCATTCCGTTTGTCGAGGGGGAAAGGCGGCTCGATTGGCTTGGCCTGACCGCCGCGCTGGCCAAAGGGCATCAATTGCCCAAGGCGCAGGTGCAGGATGTGTTTTTGTATCGTGGCGACGATACGCTGCTGAACCGGTCGGCGTGGATCGACGGGCTGGGGCTGGCGGTGAAATGCGCCACGGTGTTTCCCGGCAACAAGGCGGTCGGCAAGCCGATGATCGGTGGCGCGGTCAGTCTGTTTGCGGATGACGACGGGCGGCTTGAGGCGATCCTTGATTTCCATCTGGTGACCAAGTGGAAAACCGCAGGGGACAGTTTGTTGGCGGCGACACGGCTGGCCCGCAAGGACAGCCAAAATATCCTGCTCGTCGGTGCCGGGACGGTCGGCCACAGTCTGCGGGCGGCCTATGGGGCGGCGTTTCCTGAGGCAAAGTTCACCGTCTGGAACCGCTCGCCAGCGGGTGCGCGCGCGTTTGTCGCCGATTACCCCGATGTGGCGATTGCCGATGATCTGGAAGCCGCCGTGCGGGCCGCCGATATCGTCACCAGTGCCACGATGTCGACCGCGCCGCTGATCCGGGGTGACTGGCTGCAACCCGGCCAGCATATCGACCTGATCGGGGCCTACCGCCCTGACATGCGCGAGGCCGACGACGCTGCGATCCTGAAATCGCGCGTCTTTGTCGATAACCTGCACACGACGGCGGATCATATCGGCGAGTTAAAGACGCCAATTGCCGATGGTGTGATCGGGCGGGATCATATTGTGGCGGATTACTATGCGCTGGACCAGTTTCAGCGCGGCTCGGACGCCGAGATCACCCTGTTCAAGAACGGCGGCGGGGCGCATCTGGATCTGATGACCTGCCGCTATATCCTGTCGCGGTTTGAGGGCTGACGTGATCTGGGCGCTGATCCTGCTGGCGCTGATCGCCGCGCCCTTTGCCATTGACGCGGTGCGCAAGGTTCCCGTCCGCGCCACCGCGCCGGGTGCGTTTGCGCAACTTTCCCAAGGGGTGACCCATTACCAGTGGGGCGGCCCGGTGCGTGGGCCGGTGGTGGTCGCGATCCACGGGCTGACGACTCCGTCGCCGATCTGGGACGATATCGGCGACAGGCTGGGGCGTCTGGGGTATCGGGTGCTGGTCTATGATCTGTATGGGCGGGGGTTTTCGGATGCGGTGCCGGGGGCGCAAGACCGGGCGTTCTTTCTGCGCCAGCTGACTGACCTTCTGGCGGATCAGGGGCTGAATGACGAACTGACGTTGCTGGGCTATTCGATGGGCGGGTCGATTGCCACCGCCTTTGCCGCCGACAACCCGCACCGGATGAAACGGCTGATCCTGTTGGCCCCCGGCGGGATCGATATGACCGAGGATCGGTTCACGCGGGTCTGCCGGACGGTGCCTGTGATGGGCGACTGGCTGCACGCGGCGTTTGTGCGGGGCAATGCGCGATATCGGCGCAAGGGGCAGGGGGCGGCTGTGCTGTCAAGTCGGCGCAACATGCTGGCCGCAGTGCAGGAGGTGGATCATCGCAAGATCCACCGCGACGGGACTCCGGTAGTGGCGATCTGGGGCGACGCTGACCGCGTGATCCCGCTGACGGCGCTGGGCAAGCTGGCGCAGTGGAACCGGGCGGCGCGCCAGGAGGTGGTCAAGAGCGCGGCGCATGACATGCCGACGACCCATGCGGCAGAGGTGACGGAAATCCTGCAACAGGTGCTGCACACCGAATAGTCAGGCAGGTATGGCCACCGCCTGTTCGCGGATCGGCAGATGCACGATTGCGCTGAACGCGCCGACTCCGACCCCGATCCACCAGACCAAGGTGTAGCTGCCGTAGATGTCGTAGAGCGCGCCGCCGAGCCAGACCCCCATGAACGACCCGATCTGATGCGACAGGAACACGATGCCATAAAGCGTGCCCATATAGCGCAACCCGTAAATATGCGCGACGAGGCCGCTGGTGAGTGGCACGGTGGCGAGCCACAGACTGCCCATGCCGAGCGAGAAGATGATGACCGTCGCGGGGGTCATCGGCGTCAGGATGAACCATGCGGCGATGATCGTGCGGGCGGTGTAGATTCCCGCCAGCAGGTATTTCTTGGGGTAGCGTTTGCCCAACCAGCCCGCTGTCAGCGTCCCGGCGATATTGGCCAGACCGATCAGCGAAATCGCAGCGGCCCCAAGGGCCGAGGTGCTGGCAATGCCAAGTCCGGCCAACATCCCGCCCGCCGCGATCGGGCCGCAGTTTTCGGTGATGAAGGCGGGGAAATGCGCGGTGATGAAACCCAGTTGGTAGCCGCAGGAAAAGAAGCCGATGAAGATGAGCGCGAAGGACGGGTCGCGCAGCGCCTTGTTCAAGATCGCGCCCAGCGATTGCTCGAGTTCGGCGCGGCTGGCAGGGGGCGGGCTGCGCATGAAGGGCAGCAGGACGAGGACGGCAAGGATCAGAGCAGCAAAGACGAGGAACACGTTTTGCCATGGCATCACGGTCAGCAACCTGCCGGCCAGCAGCGGCCCGAAGACCTGCCCGGCCGACCCGGCGGCGGTGGCGATGGCCAGCGACATGCTGCGGTTTTCGGCGGACGACGCGCGACCGACGACAGCTAGAATCACCCCGAACCCGGTCCCGGCGATGCCGAAACCGACGATCACTTCGTAAAGCTGGTGTTCCAGCGGTGTCGTCGCACCGGACGACAGGACAAGGCCAAGGGCATAGGCAAACGCGCCCATCAGGATCGCCTTGCGATCGCCGATCTTTTCCGCAATCGCCCCGAATACCGGCTGCCCGAACCCCCAGGCCAGATTCTGAATTGCGATGGCAAGGCTGAAATCCGCCCGCGCCCAACCGAATTCGGCGGCAATCGGGATCTGGAACAGGCCGAACGCGGCGCGGATCGAAAACCCGGTCATCAGGATGATGCACCCGACGATCAGGACGGGGGTAAAGATGGGGGCGCGGGTCTGGTCCATGCGCGCAGATTTGGCGGGATCGGCGGGCGGGGTCAATTCAGCGTTTGTGATTGACAGGATCAACAATGGCGGGTGGCGAATTGGCAGGCATTTTGGTCGCTGCGGATGTTTCCTTATTGCAGAAAGCAAGTTATTTTCCCGACAGTGAAAGATTCGACGGCAGGTCAGCGCGTAAAGGAGCCTCGTCATGTCAGCGATCCACAGCCCGGTTTGCCAGCTTTTGAACTGCGATGTGCCGATCCTGCTTGCCGGGATGGGCGGCGTGGCGCGGGCCGATCTGGTGGCGGCGGTGGCGCGGGCCGGGGGCTATGGCATCCTTGGGATGGTGCGTGAAAGCCCGGACCTGATTGCTACGGAAATCGACGCGGTGCGGGCCCAGACCGACAGGCCTTTTGCGGTCAACCTGATCCCGGCGGCGACCGATCCGGGCCTGCTCGATGCCGAACTCGGCATCTGTTTGGACCGTGGAGTGCCCGCCATGTGCTTCTTCTGGGATGTGGTCCCGGCTGCCGTGGCGCGGGCCAAGGCAGCGGGGTGCATCGTGTTGCATCAGGTTGGATCGCTCGACGCGGCACGGACGGCGGCGACGGCGGGTGCTGACATCCTGATCGTTCAAGGGGTCGAGGCCGGGGGCCATGTGCATGGCACGGTCGCCGCGCTGATACTGGTCGAACAGGTCGCCCGCGCCGTGCCGCTGCCGGTCATCGCATCGGGTGGGTTTGCCACCGGAGCCGCCCTGATCGCCGCGATGGCGCTGGGGGCGCAGGGCATCCATTGCGGCACTGCGTTTCTGGCAACGGTCGAATCCTTTGCGCACGACGACCACAAGGCGCGGGTTCTGGCCGCCAGCGCCGAAGATACGGTTTACACCGATGCCTTTGCCCTGAACTGGCCACCGCATGCACCGGTCCGGGTGATCCGCAATTCGCTGACCGATGCCTTGGGGCCGAACCTGATGGGACATCACCCGGACCGGTTGCCGCGTGAGGTGATCGGTGCGGACGATGGGCGGCCCCTGTTGAAATACAGTACCGATTCACCGCTGCGCACCACGACTGGCGATCTTGAGGTGATGGCCGCCTATGCCGGGCAAAGTGCCGCGCTGATCGACGACCTGCCGACGGCGGCCGAGCGGATCGCGACGATCATGGCCGAGGCGGAAGCGGCGTTGGCGCGATTGCAGGATGTGAGGGGCCGATGACGCAAGACAATCCACTCCCCGATCCGACCCATCCCGGCGATGTGGCCCACTGGCGCAAGGCTGAACGTCAGCGCCTTTTGGAAGAACGCGCGGCGCTGTCAGTGGCGGTGCGGCACGACGCGTCCGAGATCATCGCCGACCACATCGACCGATTTCTGGCGGCGCGATTCGAGTCGCTGGAGGGGATGACGATTTCCGCGTGGTGGCCGATCAAGGCGGAACTGAATCTGCGCCACTGGCTGACCGGGCTGGCGGCGCGTGGCGCGCGGGCCGCGTTGCCCGTCGTCGTCACGCCGCACGCGCCGCTGGAATTCCGGGTCTGGACCCCCGATTGCAAGATGGTACAGGGGTTCTGGAAAATCCCGGTCCCTGCCGACGGCCCTGCGGTCACGCCCGACATCACCCTCGCGCCCCTGGTCGGTTGGGACGATGCGGGATATCGGCTGGGCTATGGCGGCGGCTATTTTGACCGGACGCTGGCGGCGCTTGATCCCCGCCCCTTTGCCATCGGGATCGGATTACAGGTGGCACGGGTGCAAACGATTTTTCCGCAACCGCATGACATACCGATGGACGCGATCGTAACGGAAATCGGGGTGCAATCCCGCTTCTGACGGTCAGGACACACCACCCAGCATCATGATCTGCACATCGGCGACGTTGGTGCCCGTGGCCCCACTGATGACCAGATCGCCGGACAGGTGCAGCGCGGCATGGCTGTCGTTATTCGCCAGCAGCGTTTCGGGATCGCCGCCAGCGGCCTGCATCCGGGCGATGGATGTGCCGTCTACCAGCCCACCCGCCGCGTCAGTCGGCCCATCGCGCCCATCGGTGCCGCCCGACAGGAATGCCCAAGGCCGCGTCACGCCGTTCATCAGCAACGCGACCCGCAGCGCAAGTTCCTGATTGCGCCCGCCAAGGCCGGTGCCGCGCAGTATCACGGTCGTTTCGCCGCCGAAGATCAGGCAGGCGGATCGGCCAACCGGCGCGTCTTGAGCCGCCTTGACGATGATCGCCGCCGCGTCGGCGACATCGCCCGTCAGGTGATCTTCGACGATCATTGCGTTGGGCGTTTGCGCTGCGATGGCGTCAAGACTTATGCGGTTCGACCCGATCAGGATGTTGGTGGCCCGGGGCAATTGCGCCGTAACTTCGGGCGCGCGGTCAAGCACATCACGCACCGTCTGCGGGACTTTGTCCCATGACCCACGCGATCTGAGCAAGGCCTGCGCATCGGCCCGTGTCCCGATCGGCGCGACGGTTGGCCCCGACGCGATGACGCGCAGGTCGTCGCCGATCACATCGGACAGGATATAGGCTGTCACCGGGGCTGCCGTGGCCCGCAACAACCCGCCCCCTTTGAGCCGTGAAACCTGTTGGCGGATCAGGTTCATGTCGGTGATGTCGAATCCGGCCCCAAGCAGAACGCGGTTCAACGCTGCCTTGTCGGCCAGAGTTAACCCGGCGACCGGAGCAGGCAGCATCGCCGATCCGCCGCCCGACACCAGCGCGATCACCCGGTCGGTGGGGCCAGCAGCACCCACGAACGCCTCGACCTGCCGCGCCGCCGTCGCACCGCTTTCGTCCGGCACCGGATGACCCGCGACCAGCACCGTCGCGCCGGGCAGATCACGGGCGTTTTCGGCGTTGGTAACGATTAGCACAGGTGCCCCGCCGATCCGGGCGATCAGGCAGGCCGCCATCGGGATCGCCGCCTTGCCAAAGGCGACGACGCGATACCCACCGCCGGGGTCGGGGCGCGGCAACGGGTGCGCCACCAGCGCGGCGGTCAGCGCCCGCGCCGGATCCGCGGCCTGACAGGCCACACCGAACAGCGCCAGCGCGGTATCGCGCAGGTCGGACACGGGGCTAGTTCGCCGCGATCTGGCGCGCCTTTTCGACCAGTACCTCGGCCTGCCGGATCGAGGCATAGTCGATCAGGCGACCGTCGAGCGAAACGGCGCCCTTGCCCTCTTTCGCAGCGGTTTCCATCGCCGCGATGATCCGCTGGGCCTTGGTCACTTCGGCCTCGGACGGGCTCATCACGTCGTTGGCCAATGCGATCTGGCTGGGGTGGATCGCCCATTTTCCTTCGCAGCCCAGCACGGCAGACCGACGCGCGGCGGCCTTGTAGCCTTCGACATCGCTGAAATCACCAAAGGGTCCGTCGATCGGGCGCAGGCCGTTGGCGCGGGCGGCAACGACCAAGCGGGCAAGGGCATAGTGCCACATATCGCCCCAATGCAACGCGCGGTTGCCATCCGCGTCGGGGTCAGTCAGGGCGGCATAGTCGGGGTTGACGCCGCCGATGTTGGTGGTGCGCGCGCGGGTGCTGGCGGCATAGTCGGCGACCCCGAAATGCAGGCTTTCGTTGCGTTTGGACGCGCTCGCGATTGCGCTAACGTTCTGCATACCCAATGCGGTTTCGATGATATGTTCGAACCCGACCCGTTTCTTGTGCCCCATCGCGTCCTCAACC
>JBBSBK010000091.1:0-15566 GCA_038251315.1 Rhodobacterales bacterium
CGCATCGGTAAAGATATAGACCAGCATGGTGCCCATGTCGGGGGCGATCATACCCGACCCCTTGGCGATGCCGGCGATCCGCACGATTTTGCCGCCGATGGTCACGCTGGCCGCCGAACCCTTGGGAAAGGTGTCGGTGGTCATGATGGCGCGGGCGGCGGGTTCGATGGCGCCGGGCGACAAGGCATCGCGCAACCCGTCAAGTGCGCCGATGATCCGGTCGTGCGGCAGGGGTTCACCAATGACGTCTGTGGACGACGTGAACACGCGGTTGGTGTCAAGCCGCAAGCTGGCGGCGACGGCGGCCGTTATCGCGTCAACCGACGCCACCCCCGCCTTGCCAGTAAAGGCGTTGGAATTGCCCGAGTTGACCAGAAACGCCGCCCGACCCTGTGCCAGACCGCCGTTCTTGGCCTGACAGTCCAGCACCGGGGCCGACCTTGTGGCAGACCGGGTGAAGACCCCGGCGACGGTCGACCCTTCCGTCAGTTCGGCCAGCATCAGATCGGTGCGCCCCGTATAGCGAACCCCGGCAGCGATTGCGGCGAAACGGACGCCGTCGATCACCGGAAGTGGCGGAAAACCCGCAGGGGCAAGAGGCGACACGGTCATTTACTGTTCCAGAAGGTCAAGGTTGGTCAGGAGCGCGGGATCGAACGCGCCTGCCTCGGGGCGGGTCACCTCGCCTGCGGTGGTCAGCGCGTCCAGCCGGTCAACCAGCGCCTTGTTCTGGATTTCGCTGGTCAGCTGCTCGCGCATCTGGTCGATGGTCGGTGGCTCCTTGGCGCGGACCTCGTTCAGTTTGACGAGGTGCCAGCCGAATTGGGTCTGCACCGGGGCCGAGACCAGACCGGCCTCCAGTTCCTTCACCGCCGCCTCGAATTCAGGGACCATCATGCCATCGCTGAACCAGCCCAGATTGCCGCCATTGGCGGCCGACCCGTCCGATGACAGTTCTGTGGCGACTGCGGCAAAGTCCTCGCCTGCATCAATGCGCGCCGCTGCCGCCAAAGCCTCGGCTTCGGTGGCGACCAGCAGATGGCTGGCGTTGTATTCCATCCCCGCCGGAAGGTCGGCGACAGCGGCAGCATAGGCGGCCTGCAGGGCGGTTTCATCCACAGGCTGCGTCATCATGTCATTGATGACCTCGCCCGCCAACAGGGCGCGACGTTCGATTTCCAGCGATACGGTGACGCGCTTTGGGTCGGCGTCCATCGTGTCGGCCAAAAGCTGCTGCTGGACCATCTGGTCGAGGATGCCGTCGAACAGCACCTGCGGGTCGAGCGACTGGTACTGCTCGGGCAGGCGGGCGCGGGTGAGGATCATCTGAGCAAGCGTGATGTCGGTCCCGTTGACGGTGGCGACGACGGTCTCAGCGGTTTCACCTTCGGCCAGTGCGGCGGTGGCAATCAGCGCGGACATGGCCACGGAGGCCACAAATGTTGCATGTTTCAGCATAAAACGATCCCTTGATAGGTCGCGCGGGGGCGCGACGTTGACACGGCATAACCCGCCCCTTACATGCCACGTCAGGCTCCGAGGGGGCATACTTGGCGCCCTTTTAGGGTGCAGGCGCGATGCCTTCAAGCAACCTCCTCACACATCGTCGTCAGAAAGTCCCCGAACGGGGCGCGGAGAGAAAATGCTGGGATTCGGAACGCTGGCCAAAAAGGTGTTTGGCACACCCAATGACCGCAAGATCAAGGCAACGCTGCCGTTGGTGGCGCAGGTCGTCGCGCTCGAACCCGAGTTTCAGAAACTGACCGACGACCAGATCAAGGCCAGGACCGAAGACCTCAAAAAACGGGCGATGGACGGCGAATCGCTTGACGCCCTGCTGCCCGAGGCGTTCGCGAATTGCCGCGAGGCGGCGCGGCGTGCGCTGGGCCTGCATGCGTTCGAGGTACAATTGATGGGCGGCATTTTCCTGCATCAGGGCAATATCTCGGAAATGAAGACAGGCGAGGGCAAGACCCTTGTCGCCACCTTTCCGGCCTACCTTAACGCGCTGACCGACAAGGGCGTGCATATCGTCACCGTCAACGATTACCTCGCGCGGCGCGATGCGGCCTGGATGGCCAAGGTTTTCGGCGCGCTGGGCCTGACCACCGGCGTCGTTTACCCGCAACAGCCCGAGGCCGAGAAGAAGCAGGCTTACCTCGCCGATATTACCTATGCCACGAACAACGAACTTGGGTTCGATTACCTGCGCGACAACATGAAATCAGAGCTGTCGCAGATGAATCAGCGCGGGCACAACTATGCCATCGTCGATGAGGTCGATTCGATTCTGGTGGACGAGGCGCGCACGCCGCTGATCATTTCAGGCCCAGCGCAGGATCGGTCGGAATTGTACATCACCATCGACCGGCTGATCCCGGAACTGACGGACGACCATTTTTCACTCGACGAGAAAACCCGCAACGTCACCTTTACCGATGAAGGCAACGAGTTTCTGGAAACCCGGTTGGTGACGGCAGGCATCCTGCCCGAGGATCAAAGCCTGTATGACCCCGAAAGCACGACCATCGTGCATCACATCAATCAGGGTCTGCGGGCGCACAAACTGTTCCACAAGGACAAGGAATACATCGTTCGCAATGACGAGGTCATGCTGATCGACGAATTCACCGGCCGGATGATGACCGGGCGGCGGCTGTCGGACGGTCTGCATCAGGCGATCGAGGCCAAGGAAGGCGTCAAGATCATGCCGGAAAACGTCACGCTGGCCAGCGTCACGTTCCAGAATTATTTCCGGCTCTACGACAAACTTGCCGGAATGACCGGCACCGCACTGACCGAAGCCGATGAATTTGCCGAGATCTACGGCCTTGGGGTGATCGAGGTGCCCACCAACCGGCCCATCGCGCGCGCAGACGAACACGATCAGGTCTATCGCACGGGCCGCGAAAAGTTCGAGGGCGTCGTCAAGGCGATCAAGGAGGCGAACGGCAAGGGCACGCCGATTCTTGTCGGCACCACGTCGATCGACAAATCCGAATTCCTGAGCGAGCTGCTCAAGACTGAAGGCATCCCGCACAACGTCCTGAACGCCCGCCTGCATGAACAAGAGGCGCAGATCATCGCCGATGCGGGCAAGCTCGGCGCGGTGACGATCGCCACCAACATGGCCGGGCGCGGCACCGACATCAAACTGGGCGGCAACATTGAATTCAAGATCCTCGAAGCAATCACGGCCCAACCCGACGGCGATCACGAGGCTATCCGCGCCCAAATCGAGGCTGAACATGCCGAAGCCGAACAGGCGGTCAAGGACGCGGGCGGGCTGTTCGTGCTGGCGACCGAGCGGCACGAAAGCCGACGGATCGACAACCAGTTGCGCGGACGGTCCGGGCGGCAGGGCGATCCGGGGCGGTCAAGCTTCTTCCTCAGCCTTGAAGATGACCTGATGCGGATTTTCGGGTCGGAACGACTCGACAAGGTGTTGTCGTCGCTCGGGATGAAAGACGGCGAGGCGATCGTCCATCCTTGGGTCAACAAATCGCTGGAACGCGCGCAGGCCAAGGTCGAAGGCCGCAACTTTGACATCCGCAAGCAGTTGCTGAAATTCGACGACGTGATGAACGACCAGCGCAAGGTCATCTTTTCGCAACGCCGCGAGATCATGGAGGCGCGGGATCTGTCGGAAATCGTGCAGGACATGCGCCATCAGGTGATCGAGGATCTGGTCAATGAGCATCTGCCGCCGCGCAGCTATGCCGACCAATGGGATGGTCAGGGCCTGTATGTCGATGCCATCGCCAAGCTGGGGATCGACCTGCCGGTGATGAAATGGGCCGAAGAAGAAGGTGTCGATCAGGAAGAGATCATTGCCCGCCTTGAAAAGAATACGGACGAACTGATGGCCGAAAAGACCGCCAGTTTCGGCGACGACACGATGCGTTCGGTGGAAAAGCAGATTTTGCTGCAGGCGATCGACGGCAAGTGGCGCGAACATCTGCTAACCTTGGAACACCTGCGGTCGGTCGTCGGGTTCCGGGGCTATGCGCAGCGCGATCCGCTGAACGAATACAAGACGGAAAGCTTTCAGCTGTTCGAGGCGCTGCTGGACGGGCTGCGCACCGAAGTAACGCAGAAACTGTCGCAGATCCGGCCGATGACGCAGGACGAACAGCAGGCGATGTTGGCGCAGATTGTCGAACAGCAGAAAAAGATGCAGCAGACCGCCCCGGCTTCTGGGCCAGCACTTGCGGCCGCAGTCCCGGCTACGGGCGTGGCGCTGGCGGGCTTTGACGAGGCCGATCCGACGACCTGGGGTGATCCGGGGCGCAATGACCCCTGCCCCTGCGGATCGGGCAACAAGTTCAAGCATTGCCACGGCAAATTCGCCTGATCCTGCCGCAATTCGGCCCTGAAAGAACCTGACCCCGGTCCTGTTTCGGACACCTTGGGGGGGCAGATTGTTTCCAAATCCGTGATGGAGAAGGAGACGTTCGATGTCCCAGGTGAAAAAGTTGATGATGGCAGGCGGCACGTTTTCCGTGGCGCTGGGCATCGGTTTCGCGATGCAGAACGGCGATGCGCTGGCCGCCCGGTTCGCAGCTGACGCCGCTGTCGTCAGCGAAATCGCACCGCCCCTGGCCGAGCCTATGGCCGTGGTTGCTGCGGCTTTTGCAGATGACCCAACCTCTGATCCGGCGATGTCCGCCCCGATGACCGAATCGCTGAGCGCGGCCATCGCGATCCCGGCCCCGATGTTGAAACCGACCACGCCCGCCGAACCGATCCGCCTTGCTGCGGTCGAGGCCGACGCGCCGATGACCGATGCGATGAAACCGGACGCTGCGTTGCCCCCCGCCGATTGTCGGGCCGAAATGACGGCTGTGACCGCGCCTGCAGCCATGGTGACGCTTGATCTGTCGGCCCCCTGCAATGCATCAGCCACCTTCGTCATTCACCATCAGGGCATGATGATTTCGGCCCTGACCGATGCCGACGGCTTCGCCAGCGTCACAGTCCCGGCCCTTGCCAAAGAGGCCGTATTCATTGCCGCCTTCGACAATGGACAGGGCGCCGTGGCCGCCATCGCCGCCCCCGATGTCGACAACTTCGAACGCGCCGTGCTGCTGTGGCAGGGCGACGCCGGGGTGAACATTCAGGCCTATGAAAATGGGGCCATCTTTGGCGCGCCGGGCAACGTTTCGGTCGCATCGCCGCGCGATGCGTCGGTCGCTGTGGCGGGTGACGGTGGGTTTCTGGTTCGTCTGGGCGCTACGGGCGCAGTCAACCCGCTGATGGCCGAGATCTATACCTATCCGGTCGGCGTCACCGCACGGGATGGCAGCGTCGATCTGAACGTCGAGGCCGAGATCACCAGCGTCAATTGCGGCCGCGACATCGCGGCGCAAAGCATTCAGGTCGTGCCGGGGCAAGACCCCCGCGCGACCGACCTCACACTGACCATGCCCGCCTGCGACGGCGTTGGCGACTTCCTGGTCCTCAATAACATGTTCGAAGACATCAGGGTTGCTGCGCGCTGACGTCCCCCTGAAAGATCAACATGCCGAAGGTGCGGCCCCATGCGGGCCGCATTTTACTGTCAGAGCAATCCCTGCGCCCGAAAGCTTAATTCCCGCGACTTCCCGATGATCAGGTGATCGTGCAGGGTCAACCCCAGTGCCTGTGCGGCGGTGTCGATCTGTGCCGTCATCGCGATGTCGCTGTCCGACGGTGTCGGATCGCCGGACGGGTGGTTGTGGACAAGGATCAGCGCCGAGGCATTCAGTTCCAGCGCCCGTTTGACCACCTCGCGCGGATAGACCGGCACGTGGTCGACGGTGCCCTTGGCCTGTTCCTCGTCCGCGATCAGGACGTTCTTGCGATCCAGATACAGGATGCGGAACTGTTCGGTTTCCCGGTGCGCCATCGTTGTGTGGCAATAATCGAGCAGCGCATCCCAGCCTGACATGACGTGGCGCTGCATGACCTTGGCGCGGGCCATGCGCTGCGCTGCCGCCTCGACGATTTTCAACTCGACGATCACCGCGTCGCCCACGCCGCTGACCTGCGCCAGTCGGGCCGGCGGGGCCGCGATGACGCGGTTAAAATCGCCAAAGGTGTCGATCAGAAGGCGGGCGAGCGGTTTGACGTCCTGGCGGGGAATGGCCCGAAACAGCACCAGTTCCAGCACCTCGTAATCGGGCATTGCCGCCGCCCCGCCGGCCATGAAGCGGTCACGCAGACGCTTGCGGTGATCGGCCAGATAAGACGGGGTTTTGCCGCCCGGCACGGCAGGCACGATCTGCACCTCGTCGTGATCAAGGAACGGCAGCGGGGCTTCGGCGAATGAGGGGCGCGGGGTCATGCGGAGGACGATGGCGCGAGTCGGTTAGCAAAGCATTAATCGAGACAGCGGCCCTCACCCTTTCATACTGTCCCAAAAGTTCTTCACCGCCGAAAAGAACCCTTCCGATTGCGGGTTGTTTTCCGCGCTCAGCTTGTCGAATTCGACCAGCAGTTCTTTCTGCTTGGTCGTCAGCTTGACCGGGGTTTCCACCGTAATTTCGATGAACATGTCCCCCGGACCGCCCGAGCGGAGCGCCGGCATTCCCTTGGCGCGCAGGCGCATCTGGCGTCCGGTTTGCGAGCCTTCGGGGATCTTGACGCGCGAACGCCCGCCGTCGATCGTTGGCACCTCGATGTCGCCCCCCATCGCGGCATCGACCATCGACACCGGGACGCGGCAGAACAGATTGTTGGCTTCGCGCTGGAACAAGGCGTGTTCCTGCACCTCGATAAAGATATACAGATCGCCCATGGGGCCGCCGCGCATACCCGCCTCGCCCTCGCCTGCGAGCCTGATTCGCGTGCCGGTTTCGACCCCGGCGGGAATGTTCACCGACAGGCTGCGGTCCTTCTGGACGCGGCCTTGCCCCGCGCAGGTCTTGCAGGGATTCTTGATCGTCTGACCCAGCCCGTTGCAGGTCGGGCAGGTGCGTTCGACGGTGAAAAAGCCCTGTTGGGCGCGCACTTTGCCCATGCCGGAACAGGTCGGACAGGTCTGCGGTTCGCTGCCACCTTCGGCACCTGTGCCCTTGCAGGATGTGCAGGCGACGGCGGTCGGCACGTTGATCGTCTTTTGCAGGCCGTTGAACGCATCCTCAAGAACGATGCGCAAGTTGTAACGCAGGTCGTTACCGCGCGATGCACGGGTGCGCCCGCCAGCGGCGCCCTGACGGCCCCCCATGAAATCGCCGAACAGGTCGTCGAACACGTCCGAAAAGCTGGACGCGAAATCGCCCTGACCAGCGGAACCGGGACGCGCACCCATTCCGCCCTCGAACGCGGCGTGACCATAACGGTCATAGGCGGCCTTTTTGTTGGCGTCCTTCAGGACTTCGTAAGCCTCGTTGGCTTCCTTGAACTGTTCCTCGGCCTTGGGGTTGCTGGCGTTGCGGTCGGGGTGAAGATCCTTGGCCTTCTGGCGATAGGCCTTTTTGATCTCGTCGGCATTCGCGCCTTTCGAAATCCCAAGCGTTTCGTAGTAATCACGTTTGGCCATGCGTCGGTTTCCCCCGGAACTGGAAAGACTGGGAATGGAAAGACCGGCCTGTGGTGTCAGGCCGGCCCGTCCTTGTCGTTAATCAGGCGTGATCAGCGGCCACGCTTCTTGTCATCGTCCAGATCCTCGAAATCGGCGTCAAGGATGTCGTCCTCCTGGTCGGCAGCGCGCGGTTCCGCGTCGTCACCTTCGGACTGGCTCGACTTGTAGATCGCCTCGCCCAGTTTCATCGCCGCTTCGGTGACGTTCTGGATGCCGGATTTGATCTTGCCGGGGTTGTCGCCCTCAAGGTCGTCCTTGAGCGCCGCAATCGCCAGTTCGATTGCCTCGATCGTGGTCGGATCGACCTTGTCGGCATGCTCTTCCATCGACTTTTCGGTCGAATGGATCAGCCCTTCGGCCTGATTCTTGGCTTCGACCAGTTCGCGCCGGGCCTTGTCGGATTCGGCGTTTTCCTCGGCGTCCTTGACCATCTTTTCGATGTCTTCGTCCGATAGACCGCCACTTGCCTGAATGGTGATCTTTTGCTCTTTGCCGGTGCCCTTGTCCTTGGCGCTGACCGACACGATGCCGTTGGCGTCGATGTCGAACGTCACCTCGATCTGGGGCATGCCGCGCGGCGCGGGCGGGATCGATTCAAGGTTGAACTGGCCGAGCATCTTGTTGTCCTGGGCCATTTCGCGTTCGCCCTGGAACACGCGGATCGTCACGGCGTTCTGGTTATCCTCAGCGGTTGAGAACACCTGCGACTTTTTCGTCGGGATCGTCGTGTTACGGTCGATCAGCCGGGTGAACACGCCGCCCAGCGTTTCGATTCCCAGCGACAGCGGGGTCACGTCGAGCAGGACAACGTCCTTGACGTCGCCTTGCAGCACGCCGGCCTGAATCGCGGCACCCAGTGCCACAACCTCGTCCGGGTTCACACCCTTGTGGGGTTCCTTGCCAAAGAATTTGGTCACTTCCTCGACCACTTTGGGCATCCGGGTCATGCCGCCGACCAACACGACCTCGTCGATGTCGCCCGTCGACAGCCCGGCGTCTTTCAACGCGGCCTGACAGGGTTTCATCGACGCCTTGATCAGATCGCCGACAAGGCTTTCCAGCTTGGCGCGGGTCAGTTTCATCACAAGGTGCAGCGGCTGGCCGTTGCCACCCATCGAGATGAACGGCTGGTTGATTTCGGTCGAGGTGGATGATGACAGCTCGATCTTGGCCTTTTCGGCGGCTTCCTTAAGCCGCTGCAGCGCCATCTTGTCTTTGGTCAGGTCGGCGCCGTGTTCCTTTTTGAACTCGTCCGCCAGATAGTTGACGATGCGCATGTCGAAATCTTCGCCACCAAGGAACGTGTCGCCGTTGGTCGATTTGACCTCGAACAGGCCGTCGTCAATCTCGAGGATGGTCACGTCGAACGTGCCGCCACCAAGGTCATAGACCGCGATTGTCTTGGTCTCTTTCTTGTCCAGACCATAGGCCAATGCGGCGGCGGTCGGTTCGTTGATGATGCGCAGCACCTCAAGGCCGGCGATCTTGCCCGCGTCCTTGGTCGCCTGACGCTGGGCGTCGTTGAAATAGGCGGGCACGGTGATGACGGCCTGCGTCACTTCTTCACCAAGATAACTTTCGGCGGTTTCCTTCATCTTTTGCAGAATCACGGCGCTGATCTGGCTGGGCGAGTATTTTTCGCCACGGCTTTCGACCCATGCGTCGCCGTTGCCGCCATCGACGATGGTAAAGGGAACAAGTTTCTTGTCCTTGGTCACTTCGGCATCGGTGACGCGGCGGCCGATCAAGCGTTTCACGGCAAAGATGGTGTTTTCAGGGTTGGTCACGGCCTGCCGTTTGGCGGCCTGTCCGACCAGCCGTTCGTTGTCGGTAAAGGCAACGATGGACGGGGTGGTGCGCGCGCCTTCGGCGTTTTCGATGACGCGGGGTTTGCTGCCATCCATGATGGCAACGCAGGAGTTGGTGGTTCCGAGGTCGATTCCGATGACTTTAGCCATTTTCAAATCCCATGCTTGAGGCGGTTTGAGCGGTGCAGGCCCGTTGCGGCACCCGCGCCCATGTTGGTGGTGAACGACAGGGCATCATATGTCCCTGTCGCCGATACGGCTATATAGGGGTCCGATTTCGGGGCTGCAACGGGTGCAGGGGACGGGAAGGGCGCAAAAATGCGGGTTTCTCGGCTTTAACGGCTGAATCACGCGCGCACGACGATCTGAGTTCCGTCAATGCATCAGTGTCCCGCGCTCCAACTGAGCGAGACGTTACGGCGGGTAAAAAATTCGGCCATCATGCCGATCAGGATCAGGACCAGCGAAAGGATCAGCGGATAGGCGACCGAACTGTAATGCGGGTTGTAGTTGATGAACACATCGCCACGGATCTGATCGATGCAATGAAACAGGGGATTCCAGTCGAACATCACCAGCATGAAACCGGGCAGCGTGTTGGCGACGAACATCTTGCCCGAAGCGATCATGTTGGCCCGCGCATAGATCGACTGTGCGACACGGGTGAATTCCGGGAACCAGGGTTTCAGCGACAGGAATACGATCCCGACGGCGACGCCAGAAAACCACGCGAGGAGGAACATGCCCAGTGCCGGAACCGGCTTGTCGATATACACGGGGTTCAGCAGAACGTGATACAGGAACAGCACCACGAGCAGCGACAGGAATTGCAGATACAGCGACCCCAACGCCGCCGCGGAAATGGTGATGACCGTGTTCAGCGGCGCGTGCTGCATCATTGCGGATGCCGCCCCTTCGGATTTGAAAACCGCCCCCATCGCCTTTGTATGGGTGAGGAACAGAAAAATCCCGGTCATGATGTACAACATGAAATCGCCACGGATGGCGTTTCCCTTCAGACCCAGCACCGCGAACATGAAATAGAACGCCGCAAGAAAGACGATGGATTGTGAAACTGCCAGCAGCAACCCGACCAGAGCGTTGCTGTGATCCTTGCGGATCTGGCGCACGATGGAATGATAGATCAGTTCCAGCATCCCGAATGCGGTGCTGCTGGTCGTGCGATGCAATTTGCCCTGATACATCTGTCTGGTCCCGTTGCCTGCCGCCGTCACGTATCACATGAAATTCTTGCCGATCGCTTAGTCGCGCAGCATAAAGGTGCAGCCCACAGATTTCAACAAGAACGCCAAGGGGCTGGCACAGATATGAAGGACGCCCGAGGTATGGATTTCGACAGGCTGACACAGGTCATGCGCAGTCTTGCGCTGGATGCAGGCGATGCCATCATGGCGGTCTATGCTGCCCACGATTTCGATGTCCGCGCCAAGAGCGATGACAGCCCGGTCACTGCTGCGGACGAAGCCGCCGATGCGATCATTTCCGCCGGGTTGCGCACCGCCTTTGCGGATGTGCCGCTGGTGACCGAAGAACAGGCGGCCACCCATAGCCAAACTGTCGGCACATTCCTGATCGTCGATCCGCTGGACGGCACCAAGGAGTTCATCCAGCGGCGCGGCGACTTTACCGTCAACATTGCCTACGTCGTCGAGGGTCAGCCGGTGCGCGGCATCGTCTATGCGCCCGCCAAGGGGCGGTTGTTCTACACCCGCGCTGATGGTCAGGCGGTCGAAGAAACGGGGGATTTCGCCCGTGATACCGTCGGCCCGACCCGTCCGATCCGTGTCGCCACCCCCGACAACGCTGCGCTGATGGTCGTCGCGTCCAAATCGCACCGCGATCAGGCAACCGACGACTATATCGCAAAATATAACGTCCGCGACATGACCAGTGCCGGATCGTCGCTCAAGTTCTGCCTTGTGGCGACGGGCGAGGCTGACCTGTATCCCCGCCTTGGCCGGACGATGGAATGGGATACCGCCGCCGGTCATGCCGTGTTGACCGGTGCGGGCGGGGCCGTGGTGCGCCATGACGATCACAGGCCACTGACCTATGGCAAGCCGGGTTTCGCCAACCCGTTCTTTATCGCCATGGCCCCTGGCGTCACGTTGAAATCCGCCTGATGGGCACGCTGATCGTCATCCCGGCCCGCCATGCCTCGACCCGCTATCCGGGCAAACCGCTGGTCGAATTGCGCGGTGCGGGCGGCGAGATGAAAAGTCTGATCCGCCGGTCGTGGGACGCCGCGATGCAGGTGCAGGGGGTCGACCGGGTGGTGGTCGCCACTGACGACGGGCGGATCCGCGACGCCGCGCTGGCCTTTGGTGCCGAGGTGGTGATGACGTCTATGGATTGTCAAAACGGCACCGAACGCTGTGCCGAGGCGCTGGATACCCTCGGCGGTGGTTATGACGTGGTCGTCAACCTGCAGGGCGACGCGCCGCTGACGCCGCATTGGTTCGTCGAAGACCTGATCGCGGGTCTGCGCGCAAATCCCTTGGCCGAGGTGGCGACGCCCGTGCTGCGGACCGAAGGCGCCGCGCTGAACGGTTTTCTCGAGGATCGGCGGGCCGGTCGGGTCGGCGGCACGACCGCAGTGTTCGGGGTCGACAACAATGCCCTGTATTTTTCGAAAGAGGTGATTCCCTACACCGGCAAGACCTACGGCCCGACGGAAGAAACCCCGGTGTTCCATCATGTCGGCGTCTATGCCTACAGGCCCTCGGCACTGGCCGCCTATCCGCGCTGGACGGCGGGGCCGCTGGAACGGCTGGAGGGACTCGAGCAGTTGCGTTTCCTTGAACGCGGCGTGCACGTGCTGTGCGTCGAAGTGGCGGCGCGGGGCCGACAGTTCTGGGAGCTGAACAACCCCGAAGACGTGCCGCGAATCGAAAGGATGCTGGCCGAGATGGGTGCTGCGTGAGCGTCACGCCAGTCAGCGTCGTCATCGTCAGCCGGGGCCGTCCCGACGCATTGCGGTTATGCCTGACCGGTGTCGGGCAGCTGCTGTATCCGGCGTTTGAAATCATCGTCGTGGCTGATCCCGTCGGAGTCGTTGCCAGCGCACCCTGGACGGGCCGGATCAAGATCGTGCCGTTCGACCTGCCCAACATCTCTGCTGCCCGCAACGCCGGGATCGCGCAGGCGTCGGGCGATGTGGTTGCCTTCATCGACGACGATGCCGTGCCCGAACCGACGTGGCTGACCAACCTCGTCCCCCCCTTTGCGGACCCTGACGTTACCGCAGCGGGCGGTTTCGTACGCGGGCGCAACGGAATCACCTTCCAGTGGAAGGCACGGGATGTGCGCCCCGACGGCTCGTCGTGTCCGCTTGATCTGGATGAAACCCGACCCACCTTGCTGACCCCCCGGCCCGGTCAGGGGGTCAAGACCGAAGGGACGAACATGGCTTTTCGGCGCGCCGCGCTGGCGGGAATTGGTGGGTTCGATCCGGTCTTTGCATTTTATTTTGACGAAACCGACCTGAATATGCGCTTGGCGGATCAATCCGGGCTGACCGCGATCGTGCCGCTGGCGCAGGTCCATCATGGCTACGCGGCCAGCGAGAGGCGCGCCGATGACCGCGCCCCGCGCGACCTGTTCCAGATTGGAGCGAGCCTAGCCGTCTATCTGCGCAAGCACCTGCCGGATGGTGACCACGGTGCGATCTGCCGGGTCGAGCGTGACGCCCAGCGTCGCCGCGTTCTGGCCCATATGGTGGCCGGGCGGCTGGCACCGGGCGAAGTGCGTCGTCTTTTGGCCGGGTTCGACCTTGGTTGGCAGGACGGTCGGGCGCGGTCGATTGCACCGCTGCCGCCCCTGCCCGATGCCATGTCGGCCTTTCTGCCCTTTGCCCCTGCCGGGCCCGATCGGGGACATCTGACGCAAAGCGGCTGGCGGCTGGCGGGGCGGCGGCACCGCGAGGCGGCGAAAACGGCCGTGGCGGCGGGTCACCGGGTCAGCATTTACCTGCTTTCAATGACTGCCCGCTATCACCGCATCTGGTTTCATCCCGATGGCTATTGGCTGCATACCGGCGGGTTGTTCGGGCGCAGTAATCGGGACGATCCGCTGTGGCGGTTCTGGCGCTTCAGCGGAAGGGTCGAGCGCGAGGCGGGATTGGTGGCGCAGACGCGTGGGATCGGATAAACGGGATCATGAGGAAAAATGCCGCGTTTCCCCCTTTGCGTAACGGCAGTCAGCATGAAGTTGTCATGGTCAGGTGAGATAAAAATGGAAGACGTGGCGTGTACGTGGTAATCGCAACACGCAAGAGGGCATCAAATGAAAAACAAAGTGACCAAGGCGATCTTTCCTGTGGCAGGGCTTGGCACGCGGTTCCTGCCCGCGACCAAATCGGTTCCCAAGGAGATCATGACGCTGGTCGACCGACCGCTGATCCAATACGCGATCGACGAGGCGCGGGCAGCAGGCATCAAGGATTTCATCTTTGTGACCTCGCGCGGGAAATCTGCGCTTGAGGATTATTTCGACACCGCGCCGGAACTCGAGGCGGCGTTGCGCAAGGCGGGCAAGGATGAACTGCTCGAGGTACTGAAAAATACTAACATGGACAGCGGCGCCATCGCTTATATCCGCCAGCACAAGGCGCTGGGCCTCGGCCACGCGGTCTGGTGCGCTCGTCGTCTGGTCGGCAACGAACCTTTTGCGGTCATCCTGCCTGACGACGTGATCGCCGCCGAAACCCCTTGTCTGCAACAGATGGTCGAGGCTTACCGCGAAACCGGCGGTTGCATGGTTGCCGCGATGGAAGTGCCGCACGAAAAGGCATCGTCCTACGGCATGCTGGATATCAAGGACGACATGGGGTCGATGGTGTCGGTCAAGGGCATGGTCGAAAAGCCGCCCGCAGATCAGGCGCCGTCGAACCTTGCTGTAATTGGCCGATATATCCTGACACCCAAAGTGTTACAGAACCTCAACCAGATCGAAAAAGGTGCGGGCGGCGAAGTGCAGCTGACCGACGCCATCGCGCAGGAAATTCAGAAGGGCCGGGATGTTTACGGATTCCGTTTCCGAGGTCAGCGCTTCGATTGCGGATCAAAGGCGGGGTTTTTGCAGGCGACCGTGGCTTTTGGCCTTGCCCGCCCCGAACTGCGGGCCGAATTCGCCCAGTTTCTGGATGAAATGGTCTCGCTGCCCAAAGCCGCACAGTAGCTCAGCAACGCCCGATGCCGCCGACGGCCCGTTGCCTTGACCTGACCCGCCTGATGTCGCGGGCCGGTCGGATGCTGACCGGGGTGGATCGCGTCGAATTTGCCTATTTGCGCGCCTTGATCGCGACACCAGAACCGCTGTTCGGGCTGGCCCACACTTCGCTCGGGTTCGTGCTGCTGGATCGGGCCGGGGCGCAGGCGGTTCTGGCGGCGGTCATGTCCGGTGACTGGGGACGCCCTGGCTGGCTGTCGCGGTTGTCGCGCCGTCGCACGGCGCCGCAACAGGCCGCCCAGACATTCCTGCGCCGTCACGCCATCGCCCGTTGCCTGCAGCGCCGTTTGCCGGCCATGCTGCTGCGGCATTGCCCGGCGGGCCTGACCTATCTGAACGTCGGCCATTCCAATCTTACCCCCAAGGTGCTGGCGGCGTTTCGCGGCCATCCGGGCGGGCGGATCGTGGTGTTGGTCCACGACACCATCCCGCTGGACCACCCTGATTTTCAGCGTCCCGGCACGGTTGACAGCTTTGCGGCCAGAATGCGTCGGGTGGCAGCACGGGCCGATCTGGTGCTGACGACCTCGCAGGTTGCCAAAGCGGATATCGAGCGGCATTTTCAGAGTTTCGGGCGGGTTCCGCCGATCGTCGTCGCGCCCCTCGGCGTCGATCCCGTGGCCGCCGATGCGACCTGCCTGCCTGCCGGGATCGATCTGTCGGCCCCCTACTTCGTCACCGTTGGCACCATTGAACCGCGCAAGAACCACGCGCTTTTGCTTGATGTCTGGGACAAACTGGAGCCGGACGCGCCGCGCTTGTTCGTCTGTGGCAGCCGGGGGTGGCGCAACGAAGCCGTCTTTGCCCGCCTCGATGCCGGGGTGGCCGGGGTGCGCGAGGTGCCGGGCCTGCCAGATGCGGCCGTCGCCGCCCTTTTGCAGGGGTCGTGCGGACTGTTGTTCCCGTCCTTGGCCGAAGGCTACGGCCTGCCTCCGGTCGAGGCG
>JBBSBK010000092.1:0-15515 GCA_038251315.1 Rhodobacterales bacterium
AAAACCGGGCTTATCACAGTCGAGGCTGGCGTGCCGATCGCGACCCTTGCCGCGATCTGTGCGCCCAAAGGCTGGCTGCCCCCGGTCATGCCCGGCACCGGCTTTGCCACCGTCGGCGGCTGCATCGCGATGGACGTGCATGGCAAAAACCACCACGGCGCGGGGTCGTTTGGCCAGCATGTGACGGCCATGACCCTGATCCAGAACGGCAAGCCCCGCGCGATCACGCCCAAGGACAAGACGCTTTGGGCTGCCACCATCGGCGGGCTTGGCCAGACAGGGATCATCGCGCAGGCGACGTTGCAATTGATGGCCTGCAAAGGCGATGTTATGATGGTCACCGAACGCCGGGCCGAGGATTGGGCCGAACATATCGCCCTGTTGGACGCCTCCGATGCCACCTACTGCGTCGGCTGGATCGACGCGACTGCGACCGGTGTGAAACTGGGGCGCGGCATACTCGAGGAGGCCGAAACCGGTGGCGGGTTGGTCCCTGCCCCGAAACCGGCCAAGAAGGTGCCGTTCAACGCCCCGAACTTTGCCCTGTCCGCCCCCATAGTGCGCGCCTTCAACGCCGCCTATTTCCGGCGTGTCCCCCAAGCGGGCCGTACCGTCGTCAAGCCGATCCAGGATTTCTTTTTCCCGCTCGACCGGATTCACGACTGGAACAAACTTTACGGCAAACGCGGATTTCACCAGTTTCAATGCGTCGTGCCGCTGGCCGCGCAATCTGCATTGCGCGAGATGCTGGAACTGATCGCAGGTTCCGGCCTTGCGTCCCCTCTTGCGGTGTTGAAACGCATGGGGCCGGGCCGTGCGGGCATGATGTCGTTCCCGATGGAAGGCTACACGCTGGCCGTCGATTTCCCGAACCGCGACGCTGCCCGCGACCTGATTGCGGCACTTGAAGACATGACTATCGACGCGGGGGGCCGCATCTATCTTGCCAAGGACGCGCTGGCGACCGGGCCACGGGTCAAGGCGATGTATCCCGAACATGCCGCTTGGGCCAAAGTTGCCAACGCCGCCGACCCCGATCACACACTGGAAACCGACCTGATCCGCCGACTCGATTTAAGGAGCGCGACATGACCGAAACCTGGATCATCCTCGGGGCCACGTCCGGCATCGCCCGCGCATTCGCCCGCCAGCAGGCGGCAGCGGGCCATGCCCTGATCCTGTGCGGGCGCGACATGGCCGACATCGCGGCAACCGCAGCCGATTGCGGGACGCGGGGGGCACCGCTGGCCGAAGTCATGCCATTGGACGTGCGCGACGCCGCGACGTTCCAGCCGATCCTTGATCTGGCGGCGCGGCAATCGGGCGTGCTGAACGCCGCCGTTTTCGTCGGCACGATGCCCGAACAGTCCGTCATCGACGCCGATCCGTCCCTGATCGACGGAGTTATCACCGACAGTTTCAGCGGCCCGGCGCGATTTCTGACCATGCTTGCCCCGATGCTGGAAGAACGCGGCAGCGGCGCCATTGCCGGGGTCGGGTCGGTCGCGGGGGATCGCGGGCGCTTGGGCAACTACGTTTACGGCGCGGCCAAGGCCGGGTTCGCCACCTATCTGTCGGGCCTGCGCAACCGCTTGGGCCGGTCGGGCGTGCATGTGATGACGGTCAAACCGGGGCCGGTGGATACGGCGATGACGTGGGGCCTGCCGTCGATGCCCTTTATGACCACGCCCGAAGGTGTGGCGCGTGACATCGCCAAGGGACTGAAGAAAAAGCGCAACGTGATCTATACCGCCGGCATCTGGCGGCTGGTGATGCTGGTGATCCGGTCGGTACCAGAGCCGATCTTTAAAAAGCTCAAGATCTGACCGGGCGCGATTTCCACGTGGAAATCGACACGGACTTCATGTGAAGTCCGCCTTTAGAACCCGAACCACTGTTGCCATAGCCCTGCCGCGTAAAACATCAGCGACAGCGTGATCAGCAACAGCCCGATCCCGCGCTTGTCCTTCAGGGCAAAAACAATCGGATCGTAATCCTGCTTGCCGTAATACCCCAGCCGGATCATCCGGAACAGCCACGCCGCAATCGGGAACAGGGCCACCCACATCAGCCATTGCGTCGGATACAGGGTGCGGGCCTGTTCGCTGAACGAATACATGAAAAAGATCAACAGCGCCCCGGCCATGCCCAGACCTGCCACATTGACCAGATCGCTGCGGTCGGGCCGGCCATAGCCGCGCCCCGGCAGGCGGGCGTCACTGGTGGCAAGGGTCAATTCGTTCAGCCGCTTGACCGCGCCCAGGGTGATGAACACCGGAAAGATGAACACCAGCATGAACCCCGAAGCGGCGACGCCGGTGGCGGCGGCCCCGGCGACGACGCGCAGGGTATACAGACTGGCCAGGGTAGCGATATCGACCCAGCGCATCCGTTTCAGTTTCAGCGAATAGGCCAGCGACAGGACCATGTAGAGGATCACGACGCCGAGGAACGCGGCGCCAAGCGCCGCACCTATGACCAGCGCTATCACACCCAAGACGGCGCTGGTCGCCATCCCGACACCAATCGGCACCGCGCCGCTGGCAAAGGGGCGGCGCTGCTTGGTCGGGTGCAGTCGGTCGGCCTCGAGGTCGAGCAGGTCGTTGACGATATAGATGCAGGACGCTGCAGCAGAAAATGCAGCGACGCCCGCCAGCACCAGCACCAGCAGCGACAGGCGGAAATCATGTGCCGCGATCATCGGCAGGATGAGCAGGATGTTCTTGACCCATTGGTGCGGGCGCAGGGCGCGTGCCAGATCGCGGGCGCGCCATCCGCCTGCGACAGCGGTGCTGTCGATCCCGCGCGCCTGCAACCGGGCGGCGGCCCCGCCTGCCGCGCCCACGATGATCGCATGGCTGCTGTGTTCCCAAATCGCCATGTCCGACCGATCGTTTCCGGCATAGATGAACCCGCCTTCGCCATAGGCAGCGACAAGGACGGCAGCCTTGTCGCGCCCCTTGAGGTTGGTCACGCCATCCGAGGCCAGCGTGCCCTTCATCCCGAACTGCGCGGCAAGCGGGATGACAAGGGCGATATCGGACGCCGAGGCGAGGATCACCTCGCGCCCTTCGGCCTGCGCCCCCCTGGCCATCGCGACGATGTCGGGATTGACCGGCAGCAAATCGAGACGCAGCGGCGCGATCCGGGCCAGAGCGGCCTTGAGCGCGGCGCGGTCGTTGAATTTTGTCACTGCGGCGCGCAGCGTTGCCAACGGGGCACGCCCCATGCCACCCCAGAAGGTCTCGAGTAACATGTCGGTTTTCAGGAACGTCCCGTCGACGTCCAGCACCAGCGGGCGGGTGTCGGTCATTGTCAGCTCCCGTTCACCGCGAACACGCAGCCATCCGTCATCAGGATCGGCGGGGTCTGGCACAGGCCGCGCGCGACGTTCCATGCGGCCAGCACCTTTGGCACATAGGCGCGGGTTTCAGCGAATGGCGGCACGCCCGCGTTGTCGCGCACCGAACCTTCGCCAGAATTATAGGCGGCGATCACCAAAATGGGGTCGCGGTCGAAATGATTCATCAGCCAGTCAAGATAGGCCACGCCGCCCTTGATGTTCGCGGTCGCGGTCAGTGGCGTGATGACGCCGAACCGGGTCGCGGTATCGGGCATCAGTTGCATCAGCCCCTGCGCGCCCGACCGGCTGACGGCGTCAGATTGTCCGGCGCTTTCGACCGAAATCACCGCAAGGACGAGCGCGGGTGATACCTGGGTGCCGACGGTGGCGGCCAGAATATCGCGCCCGTGCAGTTTGGCGATTTCCTGCAAGCCTTGCAGTCGGGGGCCCTGTATCGCTTTGCCCGACGGGGCATTGGCCATTTCGCGCAGCGCCAGTTCCAGCCGTCCAGGGCCGCTGTCGGCCAGCGCCGGCGACACGGCCTCCCAGAACCACTCGACGCCGCTGGGCGCGATTGCGGGCGATCCGGCATTGGCGGGGCGCCCGGTGACTTGCGGCAAGGCACCCGCGGTGCCAGCGACGGCTGGTCCCGAGGGGCTAGAGGGCGGGCGCGGGGCGACCTGGACGGTGATCCGGTTCGTCGTGCCGGGCGCCGGAACCGTCACCCGGCGAAAGGTAAAATCGCCCTGCAGGCGGCCACCTTCGGCCTGAACGGCCGACGCCACGCACAACAAAGCCAACCCGATTGCGATTCCCAAGTGCCGCTTCATGCGGTGACTGCCCTGCCTTGGTTTATTATTGGTTGCATCTATCGCAAATTTCCGGGTCCATTTCCAGCATGCCGGACCGGAATCGCCAAATTGTTGCCCAATTAGGTCGAAATCGGCAACGGTTCAGATCGGCTTTAACAGAAAATTAAAAAATTGTTTTGTTATTTGTCAATAGGTTGATCGATTTTACCACACAATTTGGGGTTGATGCAAAATTGCACGAAACCGGTCAAATTCCCGCCCCAATCAGGGGGCTATATCGGCCCATCCAAGTCGTGGACCGCACCAAGAAGAGGCCGGTGCGGGAAGAAGCGGCTAAGGACTTAACCCGAGTAAACCCCTGAGGAGGGACACAAATGCTGAATTTCATGAAAAACTTCCGCGCCGACGAAGATGGCGCTGTCACCGTTGACTGGGTCGTGCTGACCGCCGCCATCGTCGGCCTCGGCATCGCCGTGATGACCACTGTCGGCACCTCGACGACCGGCGTGAGCGACAAGATCGGCGTCGCGATGGACGCGGTCGAAGTCGCAACCTACTAATATCAACCTGAACCCTGGAGAAAAACATGCTGAACTTCATCAAAAACTTCCGCGCCGACGAAGATGGCGCTGTCACCGTTGACTGGGTCGTGCTGACCGCCGCCATCGTCGGCCTCGGCATCGCTGTGATGACCACTGTCGGCACCTCGACGACCGGCGTGAGCGACAAGATCGGCGTCGCGATGGACGCGGTCGAGGTCGCAACCTACTAGACGAAGCCAACAATGCTGGAGACGACACATGCTCAACTTCATCAAGACCTTCGCCGCCGACGAAGATGGCGCCGTCACCGTTGACTGGGTCGTGCTGACCGCCGCCGTCGTCGGCATCGGCATCGCCGTCATGACTACGATCGGTGGTGCGACCACTTCACTGGGTGAAAAGATCAGCGCGCAATTGAACGCGCAGACGATCGCCACCTACTAAGGCGGCTCCAAAAACCATCGAAGGGACCGCACATCGCACGTGCGGTCCTTTTTCTTTTTCGCACCGGTTTCGTTTTCGCACCGGCTTTCTCGGCCGGTCACGCGACAGCCCAAAACGGCCATGCAAAACCCTGATTTGCGACACATTTCGGGGCTAATCACGGACAAAAGAACAACCCAAGACAGCATAGGAGTTATGCCATGACACACTTTCTGCAAAACTTCCGGCGCGATCAGGACGGCGCCGTGACCGTTGACTGGGTCGTGCTGACGGCGGCCATCGTCGCACTCTCGGTCACAGTCATGGCGACCATCAGCCGGAGCGCTTTGGACGAATCCACCGGACTTGGGGCGTACATCGGCTCAATCTCAGTCAGCACCTTCTAGGCGGTTCGGCAGAACGCCGGGCTGCGAAATCCACCGGCCCGCCATCCAGTGTCCACGGTTTGGCCACAATCTGCTGGCAGACTGTGCGACAATCGAAAAGGTCAGCGCATTGCGCTGACGGTCAACACAAGGGATTGTTAAAATGCGATCGGTATTCGGACTGGTTCTTGTCTTTGGTCTTGGGCTTGCGGGCTTTGCGGTCTACATGGCCTCGGGTTACTTTCAGGCCCAGAACGACGCTCTGGCGATGGAGCGGGCCGCCGCCGCCGAAGCGGTGCCGACCGTCGACGTGATCGCCATCAACCGCGATATGACTTACGGTGAACGGATCACCGCCGAGGATGTTGTCGTCATCAAATATGCCGAACCCTTTTTGCCGGCGGGAACTTTCCGCACCATGGAAGAGGTGTTCGCGAACGGCCCCGAAGACCAGCGCGTCGTGCTGCGCCCGATGGAAGCCAACGAACCCCTGTTGGCGATCAAGGTGTCCGAACCGGGGGCAACGGCGGGGATCACGACGCAACTGGGTCGCGGGATGCGGGCCTTTGCGATCAAGGTTGACGCGCAATCGGGCGTGTCGGGCTTTCTGCACCCCGGCGACCGGGTCGACGTTTACTGGTCGGGACGCGGGTCGGGTACCGGCGATCTTGCCGCCCAGGGCATCACCAAACTGATCGAACCGGGCATCCGCATCGTCGCCGTTGACCAGACGTCCGACAACAGCCGGTCTGAAGCGTCGGTCGCGCGGACCGTCACCGTCGAGGTGACTCCGCAACAAGTGGCATCGCTGGCGCAGGCCCAATCGACCGGAAGTCTGTCGCTGTCGCTGGTCGGTAACGAAGACGATACAGTCGCCCAGGTGACCGAAGTCGACCAGAGCAGCCTGCTTGGCGTGGTCGAACAGCAGGTCGTCCAGATCGAGGCCGAAAAGATTTGCACCATCCGCACCCGGCGCGGTGCTGAGGTTGTCGAACTGCCGATCCCCTGCTCTACCAACTAGGGATAACAGGACTTTTCCGATATGACCACGACAACGCGCCGGACCACACCGGCGCGTTCGCGAGTCCGCAAAAGCCGCATCTGTTGCGACTTATCCACATAAGGCATGGCCTTCAACGCTTTGATTCTTGCAATAAATGCGGGTTCAGGTCAGGGTGTCCGGAATGACGGGCGTAAAACGTTCCGCACGTGGACGTGACAAAGAGGCAGGTCACATGAAATATGACAGATTTATCAAGGCAGCAGTCACAGGTTTTGCATTGGCCTTTGTGGCCCTGCCAAGTGCCGCGCCGGCCGAGACGTTGCAGGTCATGCGCGGATCGCCCTCGTCGGCGCTGAACGTGCCGATGAACCGGGCTGTCGTGGTCGAAAGTGATGTGCCTTTCACCGAACTTTCCATCGCCAACCCGACCATCGCCGACATCTCTTCGTTGTCTGACCGCACCATCTATGTGCTGGGCAAGGAACCGGGGCGCACCACGCTGACCCTTCTCGGGGCCGATGGCCGCCTGATCACCAACGTCGAAATTCAGGTGACCCCGGATATCGCCGAATTCAAGGAACGGCTGGAACAGATTCTGCCGGGCGAACCGATCGAAGTGCGCACCGCCAATGACGGGATCGTCCTGTCGGGCACGGTCTCCAGCATCTCCCGGCTTGACCGGGCGATGGAACTGGCACAGCGTTACGCCCCCGACCGGGTGTCGAACCTGATGAGCGTCGGCGGCACCCAGCAAGTCATGCTCAAGGTCCGGTTTGCCGAAATGCAGCGGTCGGTCAGCAAATCGCTGTCCAGTTCGCTGATGTTCCAGGGCACCGCCCTTGGCGGCGATCTGGGACTCTCGGGCGGCACCGGCACGACCAACACGTCGGGCGCGGTGACCAGCGGTCTGTCTGGAAACATCCCGGCGTCGAACGAAAACAACGGCGCGGTGCTGTTCGGCTTCAACGCCGGCGGGGTCGAGGTTGGCATCCTTCTTGAAGCGCTGGAAGCGCGCGGAGTCGTCCGCACTCTGGCGGAACCGAACCTGACCGCCTTGTCGGGGCAAGAGGCGAAGTTTCTGGCCGGTGGCGAATATCCGGTTCCGGTATCGCAGAAGGACGGGACGATCTCGGTCGAATACAAACCTTTTGGCGTTGCCTTGTCATTTACCCCAAGGGTCATCGACGGCGATGTCATCAATCTGGAACTGAACGCATCGGTGTCATCCATCGACCCGGCAAACGGGTTCACATCGAACGGATTCACCATCGACGCCTTTCGCAAGCGCGAAACCTCGACCACCGTCGAAATGCGCGATGGCGAAAGTTTCGCCATTGCCGGGCTGTTGTCGGACGATTTCAGCGATCTGAACGGTCAAGTGCCGTGGCTGGGCGACATTCCGGTGCTTGGGGCGCTGTTCCGCAGTGCTGAATTCAGCCGCCAGCAGACAGAATTGGTGATCATCGTCACCCCGCATCTTGTGACCCCGACGCGCGGCGAGGCTTTGGCCCTGCCCACCGACCGGGTCCGCCCGCCGACCGAACGTGACCTGTTCCTGTTCGGCCGTGTCGCCGCCACTAATGGCCCGACCACCGGCGGCGCAGGAGAGGTTGCACGGCAGGACTTCAGTGGATCATATGGTTATGTGCTGGAATAATTTGGTTACCTAAGCGACGGGACGGGAAAATGATGATGAAAGCGTATATCGGCTTGGCAGCCACGACGGCACTTCTGGCCGGTTGCGCCAACGTCAGCGGTACAATCCCGTCCTTCAATGCCGAGGCAGGAACCGTGATCGACAGCGGCGAATTCGGCAACGCCACGATGAACAACTCGCTGGTCCAGCAGGGCGACCAGGAATATACCATCGGCCTCGCCCGCCGGTTCGCGTCGGAAATAAACTCGACGATCAATTTCCCCTTCAATTCCACAGCTTTGGATGAAAGCGCACGGGCCACGCTGCGCCAGCAGGCCGACTGGATCCGGCAATTTCCCGAGGTCCGCTTCAAGGTGTTCGGCCATACCGATCTGGTCGGGTCGCAGGCCTACAACCGCCGTCTGGGCTTGCGCCGGGCTGAAACCGTGGTCGCCTATCTTGGCACCCAGGGCATCAGCCGGTCGCGGCTTGAGGCTGTCGTGTCGTTCGGCGAAACCCGGCCCCTGATCCAGACCGAAGCGATGGAGCGGCAGAATCGCCGCACCGTGACCGAGGTCAGCGGTTTCGTGCAAAATCACCCGATGGTGCTAAACGGCAAATACGCCGAGGTGATTTTCCGCGAGTATGTCGCGAGCGCAGTGCCGCCATCGGGACTTAACGCAACCTCGGGCGGCGAATTCTCGACCTCGAACTGATCCTGCCGGATTGTTGACACTTCTCTGCCTGGTCCGTCAACAACACCCCGAAAATCGGCTGACCGTGTAAAGATACCGCATAATTACAGCTTTTCGGCCCAATTCTTGTCACGTTTGAACGTCACGTTGCCTGCAATGGGAGAACCATGTCCGGGCCATTCCGGACAAGGGCAACGACGGGGGGTGGGCGGATTGTGCAAGCGATCCACCACCACAGAACCCGCCCGCGCCCCCAAGTCAAAGGACGTGAGGCCATGAGTAGCAACGCCGCATTGCAAGTCGAACAGCAACCCATCGTGGCCTGCACGGTCAGTCGCGACGTCCAGATCTTTGATCTGCTGATCGAGGATATGGAAACTATCCTCGGCGAACGCTGGGGCGATCTGGGTTTTGCCGAGGCGCTGGCGTTTTTTGAACAACCTGAAGCGGCAACGCTGGAATTCATCGCCGTCGCGCTGGATGCCGAGGACGAGGCCGATCTCGGACCGGTCAAAAAAGTGATCGCCGCCGCCAAGGCACACGCGATCAAGGTGATCCTGATCACCGAAGACGTCAGCCCCGCATCGCTGCACCAGCTTTTGCGCGAAGGCGGCGAAGAATTCGTGCCCTATCCCCTGCCCGAGGGCGAGCTGGCCGCCGCCGTCGAACGCGTGCTGGCCCCCGACGACGAGCCCCCTGCCCGGGTGGCCGAGGTTGAAAACAAACTCAAGCCGACCAACGACCGTTCCGGCGTGGTCATCCCCGTCCACGGCATGGCCGGCGGCACCGGGGCGACGACATTCGCGGTCAATCTGGCCTGGGAACTGGCCACGATCGACAAGAAAAACCCGCCGCGCGTCTGCCTGCTGGACCTTGACCTGCAATTCGGATCGGCATCGACCTATCTGGATTTGCCGCGCAAGGAATCCGTACTGGAAATGTTGTCGGACACCGAAAACCTGGACAGCGAAGCTTTCATGCAGGCGCTGCTGCCGTTCCATGATCGTCTGTATGTGCTGACCGCGCCGACCGACCTTGTGCCGCTCGATCTTGTCAGCCCGGCGGATATTGCCAAGATTATCGAATTGGCACGGATCAATTTTGATTACGTTGTCATCGACATGCCCTCGACGATGGTCGAATGGTCGCAATCCGTGCTTGAGGCGGCGCATGTGTATTTCGCCATGCTCGAGCTTGATATGCGGTCGGCGCAGAACACGCTGCGCCTGAAACGCGCCTTGCAGGCCGAAGACCTGCCGTTCGACAAACTGCGGTTTGTCCTCAATCGCGCCCCGGGCTTTACCGATCTGAATGGCAAAAGCCGGGTCAAGCGGTTGGCCGAAAGTCTGGGTATCGCCATCGAGGTGCAATTGCCCGATGGCGGCAAGGCTGTGGCGCAAAACGGCGACCATGGCGTTCCGCTGGCCGAAGGTGCGGCCAAGAACGCCCTCCGCAGGGAAATCGCCAAGCTCGCGAAATCGGTCCACGACATCAATCAGGCAGACGCCGCTCCGGCCAAAGCAAAGTAGGGTTAGCCCATGTTTTCCAAATACAAGAAGCCAACCGCGACACCCGCCAGCGCGCCGGCGGCATCCGCACCGGCAACCAGCAATGTGACGCCGATCCTGATCCCGGCCGCACCCAAGAAGATGCTGATGAAGGGCGGGCCGGCCAAGCCGGCCGAAGTCGCCCCGGCCGACAAGGAAAAAAAGCGCAAGGAGCGTCTGGGCGAGATCAAGCTTGAGTTGCACAAGGCGCTGCTGGACAACCTGAACCTTGCCGCGCTGGAAAAGGCGACGGAAAGCGATCTGCGCAGCGAAATCAACGCCATCGCCACCGAAACGCTTGAGGAAATGGGCGTGGTGCTGAACCGCGAAGAACGCCAGATCATCAGCCAGGATCTTTACGACGAGGTGACGGGCCTTGGGCCGCTGGAAACCTTGTTGAAGGATGACAGCGTCAACGACATTCTGGTCAACGGCCCGCGGCAGATTTTCGTCGAACGCAACGGCAAGTTGCAGTTGACCGACGTGACGTTCAAGGACGAACGCCACTTGCTGCGCATCATCGACAAGATCGTATCGGCTGTGGGTCGGCGCGTCGATGAAAGCAACCCCTACGTCGACGCCCGTCTGGCCGACGGGTCGCGTTTCAACGCGATGGTCGGGCCGATCGCGGTGGACGGATCGCTGGTGTCGATCCGGAAATTCAAAAAGGACAAGCTGGCGATCGACGATCTGGTCCGCTTTGGCGCCTTTACCGAAGAAATGGCCGCCTATTTGCAGGCCGCCGTATCGACCCGGCTGAACATCATTGTTTCAGGCGGCACGGGTTCGGGCAAGACGACCACCCTGAACGCCCTGTCGTCGTTTATCGACGACGACGAACGCATCCTGACGATCGAAGACACCGCCGAACTTCAGCTGCAACAGACCCATGTGGGCCGGATGGAAAGCCGCCCGCCCAACGTCGAGGGCAAGGGGGCGGTGACCCAGCGCGACTGTCTGCGCAACGCCCTGCGGATGCGCCCAGACCGGATCATCGTCGGGGAAACCCGTGGCGAGGAAGTCATCGACATGTTGCAGGCGATGAACACTGGCCACGACGGATCAATGACGACGATCCACGCCAACAGCGCCCGTGACGGTGTAAGTCGTCTGGAAAACATGGTCGCGATGGCGGGGATCGAAATGCCGCTCAAGGCGGTGCGCAGTCAGATCGCATCGGCGGTCAACCTGATCGTGCAGGCATCGCGCCTGCAGGACGGGTCGCGGCGGATGACCTCGATCACCGAAATCACCGGGATGGAGGGCGACGTCATCTCGATGCAAGAGGTGTTCCGCTATCAGCGGGTCGGCTTGACGCCCGACAACAAGATCATCGGTCATTTCACCGCGACGGGGGTGCGAACGCACTATTCCGAACGCTTCCGGCTGTGGGGCTACGATCTGCCCGCAGCGATCTTTGAACCCTTTGCGGCGGAGTAGCCTGTCATGATCTCAATCGAACCCCTGATCTATGGTCTGATCTTCGTCGCCGTCCTTGTGCTGGTCGAAGGCATCTATCTGACTGTCTTTGGCAAATCCATCTCGCTGAATTCCAAGCTGAACCGCCGTCTGGAAATGATGGAAAAGGGCGCAGCGCGCGAACAGGTGCTGGAACAGTTGCGCAAGGAAATGTCGCAGCACATGAATTCGAAAAGTATTCCGCTGTATTCGATCCTGGCAACCAAAGCACAAAAGGCCAACATCGCGTTCACCCCAACGCAGCTTATCATGATGATGGGCGTCTTGGCGGCGGTGGCTTTTGTCGGGTTGACCGTAGGCACGGGTGCGTCGACCCCGATCCGGGCCGGTATTGCCGTCGCGATGGGCATCGGCGGGATTTACATCTGGGTCAACGGCAAGGCGAAAAAGCGGATTTCGATGCTCGAAGAACAACTACCCGATGCCGTCGAACTGATGGTACGCAGCTTGCGCGTGGGTCATCCGTTTTCGTCTGCTGTCGGCATCGTGTCAAAAGAGGTCGCCGATCCGCTGGGGTCCGAAATGGGCGTGATCGCGGATGAGGCCGCCTATGGCCGCGACATGGGCGAAAGCCTCAAGGCGATGGCCGAACGGCTCGACATGCAGGATTTGCGGTTTCTGGCCGTGGCGGTGACCATCCAGCAGACATCAGGCGGTAACCTCGCCGAGATTCTGCACGGGCTGTCCAAGGTGATCCGTGCGCGGTTCCGGCTGTTCCGCCGGGTCCGCGCGATCACAGCCGAGGCGAAATGGTCGGGCATGTTCCTGTCGGTGTTCCCGTTGGGGGCGCTGGTCATGATCAACGTGATCCAGCCGGACTACTACGACGAGGTCAAAACGACGTCAGCGTTTATTCCGGCCTGTCTGGTTGTGGCCGCGTTCCTGACCGTGAACATTATCGTCATGCGTCACCTCGTCAATATCAAGGTGTAAGGGAGCGATCATCGTGGACATTCTGAACGCCATAAACACGAAACTGATCGACCTGCTGGGCCCCATGGGTCCGCTGATAGTCGTCGGCATGCTGGGGGTCCTGCTGGTTCTGCTGACCTTGCCGGCGATGCTGCGCAAATCCAGCGATCCGCTGGACAAACTGCGCGATGCAAACCGGGCGTCAAATGCGCTGCCCGGCGGCAAGGACAAGCTGCGCATGGGCGGCGGCAAGGACAAGCTGGAAAAGTATTCCAACTTTCTGGAACCGCAGGACGAGGTCGAATTTTCGGCGATCCGCCTCAAGCTGATCCAGGCCGGCTATAGGTCGAAAAACGCGGTGCGGATGTATCATTTTTCCCAGTTCGCACTGGGGATCGGCCTGCTGATCCTTGGCGTGGCTTATGCGATCCTGCAATCGTCAACCGGCGAACCATCGACCAAGGCCACGATCCTGTCGATCCTGATCCCCGGCGTCGTTGGTTACATGCTGCCCAAATACTGGGTGACCAAACGTCAGGCAAAACGCCAAGAGGAAATCATCAACGGATTCCCTGACAGCCTTGATATGATGCTGGTCTGCGTCGAAGCGGGCCAATCGCTGGACCAATCGATCATCCGGGTCTCGCGCGAGCTGAAATCGGGCTTTCCGGCGCTGGCCGGCGAGTTCGAAATGGTCAGCTATGAAATGAAGGCCGGCAAGGACAAGACGACCGTGCTGCGCGACATGGCCGAACGCTGCGGGGTGATGGACGTGACCAGTTTCGTGACCGTGCTGATCCAAAGCCAGCAGTTCGGTACGTCAATCGCCGAGGCGCTGCGGGTCTATGCCGGAGAAATGCGTGACAAAAGGGTCATGCGGGCCGAAGAAAAAGCAAATACCCTGCCCACCAAGATGACTTTGGCGACCATGATGTTGACGGTTCCGCCGCTACTCATCATCCTGATCGGGCCGTCGGTCTATGGGATCGCGGTCACATTGGGCAACGCCAACTTCTGATCGGCGCGGCCCTGGCTGGGTTTGCGGGGCATCGTGCGGTTTCTGGTTCTGATCGTGGCGCTGGCCACCCTGGCCGCCTGTAGCACGGGCGGCCTGAACCGTCCTGACGGCACCTATGCGCCGGGGATCGCGGGCGAGGGCGACATCGACGGGCTGCTGATCGGGCATCGCCTGATGGCGGCGGGCGAATACGATCTGGCGCTCAAGGCCTATACACGGGCGGCGGCGCAACAGGGATTGAACGTCGATACGCTGTCGGCGCTGGGGTCAGCCAATCTGAAACTGGGACGGTTGGGGCAGGCCGAAAAACTGTTGCGCCGCGCGGTCGAGGCTGACCCGGATTTCCCCCCCGCGTGGAACAATCTGGGCGTGATCCTGATGGAAAAGGGCGAATACGGCGAAGCGAGCCAGGTTTTCCGTCGCGCATTTGCCACGGACAACGGCAATTCCGACGCGATCCGGGACAACCTGCGCATGGCACTCGCTTTGATCGAAAATCCGGGCTATGTCGAAAACCAAGAGAACCCCGAGTTCCAACTTGTGCGGCGCGGAAGCGGTCAAACGATCCTGTTGCAGTCGCTGTGAGGCAGAGCAGACCAAAAGGACGCAGGCAATATGCGCCAATCTACCATTTTGACGATCGCGGTCAGCGGGGCGCTGGCCCTGTCGGCTTGCAATAAATCCGGCGACGCCGAGGTCAACCGCGCCTTGCGCGATGTCAACGTCGTCGATGAAACCAACCTCAATGACGTGATGCTGACGGTCGGCGACCCGAACGAGGCGGTGACCTATTTCCAGCGCGCCAGCACCAACGATCCGGGTCGGATCGACCTGATGCGCGGTGTGGCGATGTCACTCGTGCGCGCCGCGTCCCGCCCAGCCGAAGCCGTTGCCGCGTGGCAGGCCGTCGTCGCCCATCCCGAGGCCACCGATGACGACCGTGTCGAACTGGCCGATGCACAGATCCGCGACAACCAATGGGAACCCGCCGCCGCGACGCTGAACACCATCCCGCCGACACACGAAACCTTCAAACGCTACCGCATCGAGGCAATGATCGCCGACAGTCAGCAGAACTGGCCCAAGGCCGACAGCTTTTATGAAACCGCCATTGGCCTGACGACCAAACCCGCACCGGTGATGAACAACTGGGGGTTTTCCAAGCTCACGCGCGGCGACTATGTCGGCGCCGAAAGTCTGTTCATGCAGACGCTGCAACAGGATCCCGGGCTGTTCACCGCCAAGAACAACCTTGTGCTGGCCCGCGGGGCACAGCGGAAATATGACCTGCCTGTCATCCAGATGAGCCAGACCGAAAGGGCGCAACTACTCTACACGATCGCCCTGACGGCGATCAAGCAGAACGACGTTTCCATTGGCAAGGGCCTGCTGCAAGAAGCCATCGACACCCACCCGCAGCATTTCGAGGCTGCGGTGCGCAGCCTTCAGGCGCTTGAAAACAGCGTGACCAACTGACGCCATGTCGGTAACGCTCTATCAGGCCGCGTGGTTCTTGCCCTTCGTCATGCCGATTTGCCTTTATGTGGCGTGGAGCGATCTGCGCCGGATGAAAATCCCCAACAGCGCGGTCTATGCCTTGGCCATCACGTTCATCGTGGTCGGCCTCTTTGCCTTGGACTTGCAGGACTATCTTTGGCGGTATGCGCATCTGCTCGGGGTGCTGGCGATCGGCATCGCCCTGAATGCCGGTGGGATCCT
>JBBSBK010000093.1:0-15344 GCA_038251315.1 Rhodobacterales bacterium
TGGTCGAACGTGATCGCGCCGGTGGTGTAATCCACCGTGTAGTCGATACTTTCCTGCTGCTGATCGCCACCGACGGTCACATAGACCGTGCCCAGAACCGGTTTTTTGATCGGGCGCAGATAGGTCTGATTGCCCGACACATACTGTTTCACCAGTTGGAACACATCACGCAACTCGTCGCCGATCCCGATGACCTGGTCGCCCGCATTGACCGGCCGCGACGGCAGCGACGATTTGAAATCGCCCCAGTCCTTCCAGCGAAATCCGTAAAGCTGGCCCTGCCGCGCCTCGAAAAACGCGATCAGCCCTTCGACATCGTCGAGCGAGCGCAGGCCAAGGTCCGCATCATAGCGCCGCCGCGAATGCGCCCAGGGCGTGTTGCGTTCTTCAAAACCGTTGGCCAGCGTGACGATCTCGGTGCGTCGCCCTGGCCCGCCGATCGACCCAAAACTGAGCGATGCCGGAAACCGTACTTCGTGGAATGACATCTGTTTTCTCCTACCGGTTTCGCTGTCCACGGCCCATCGCCCGCGCCACTTGCGCAGCGATCTGACCTTGCGAACGCTGGAACCCCTGCACGTCCGGGGTGGTGATGTTCATCGTGACGCTGACTGCCCCGCCGCCCGCGCCGCGCACGCCCAAGCGGCCATCGGCGCCCCGCGCCAGCGGCATGATCGCCTCTGGCCCCGCCTCGCCCATCAGACCCATGCCGCCGCGCATCGGGAATCCCGTCACGCTGCTGACGACACCGCCCTTGGCGAACGGCATGACGTGACCTTGGGAAAATGGCGCGCCCTTGGCGAACGGCATCAGGCCGGACACCAACCCGTTGATGCCATTGGCAAGCAACCCGCCGAGATGGTCGGTCACGGGCCGGGTTGCCGCGTTGTAGGCGGAATTGAGCATCGCCTTGGCGACGACACCCAAGGCGTCCGAAAGCTTCAGCCCGTCAAAGACCAATCCATCGAATGCCCGGCGCAAACCGCCCGAAAACCCGCGTTCGAGGTTGCCCAGATCGCGATTCGTGTCGCCCAGCGTCGCCTGGACATCGCGCAACTGCGCCGAAAACGCCGCTGTCATCGATGACGCGTCGCCAAGGGTTTGCTCCAACGCCGACACTTCGGCATCCATCACGTCCAGCCGGTCGATCTCACTCATCGCTCGCTCCTTTCACGCGGTCGGGATAGGTCCGCGCCAGTTCTTCCAGTCGAGTACGGCCCATCGGCGCCCCGGTCTTGTCTGCGCCCAGCATCAGCATCAGGTCGGCGGGGGTCAGCGCCCAAAAATCGGCTGGGGACAGGCGCAAGCCGTGCAATCCAGCCCGCAGCAAGGCCGCCCAGTCCATCAGTCTTGTCCGGGCAGGGCAAAAGCGCGGGCCAGCAGTTCGGCCGCAATCTTGGCTGCACCGACGGGCCCGCCCGCGATCTCGGCACTCAGCAGATCGTCCGCCGTGCCGCGCCAGCCGCCGCCGCGCAATCCCGCGACGATCAACGCCATCACGTCGCGTCCGGAAAACGCCGCACCCTCGAACCGCTGCACCATCTCGACCAGCGTGCCTGTCTGCAATTGTGCCTCCAATTCGGCCAACGACCCAAGAGTCAGCTTGCAAACGCGGGTCTGCCCATCGACGACCAGCGCCACTTCGCCTGCCCAGGGGTTTGCCATCAGATCGACGCCGTGAACGTCATTGCCCCGGCCGAGGCCAGCGACAGTTCATAGGTCGCCTCGCCGTTGTAATTCCCGGCGTATTCGATTGACGTGAGCTGAAACGGCCCTTCGATGGTGCCGAAATCGGGGATGATGACCTGAAACGCCGGGGTTTCACCGTCAAAGAAAATCTGGCGCGCGCGCTCGTCCGTCGCATCGTCTTTGAACACACCCGACCCCGAGATCGAGGCCGTCTTGACCCCTGCCCCCGCCAGCAGTTCGCGCCAGCCGCCTTGGGATTCGAGACTTGTCACATCCACGCTTTCCGCGTTTAAGCTGATCCGCGTCGCCCGCAGGCCCGCCGCCGTTTCAAAAAGACCTGCGCCGTTCATGTCGATCTTGACCAAAAGGTCTTTGCCGTTCTGGGCCACCATAGCCATCACTCCGTTTGTTCAGTTGATTCAGTCGTCCGAGACCCGCGCACGAAACACGAGGTTGATCTGGCGCTTGTCGTTGGTGCCGACACGGGCCGCCGTAGCGCGGTGAAAGAACAGCGACACCAGCGCACCGCGGGTCAACACCAGCGGCGCGTCGACCAAGGCATCCGACACCGCTGCCGCCACATCCTTGGCCACCGCGAACCCAGCGACATCGGTAACAACGGTCACGGTAAACTCATGTTCGGCCCCCGCCCCGGTCTTGTCCGACTTGTCGCGCACCAGTTCCGGGCCAAGGGCCACGTAAAGCGGCGGCAGCGTCCCCGTCGGAAGGGCGTCATAAATCGCCATCCCGACCAAACCGCCCAGAATCGGATCGGTGAAAAGCTGTTGATAAACAGCCGCCTGCAAGGCGCTCGCAACACCATAGCTCATGTGGCCAGCTCCTCTTCGGCATGACAGATCAGATACCGCGCACCGGGATCGGCCTCGGTCACCGCCAGAATGTTGAACAAGCGGGCACCGTCACGGAACCGCTGTCCGGGAAAGGGGCGCGACCCAGACCCGACGGGCGCTGCGCGCACGGTGATGCGATAGGCAGCGCGACTTAGCGGGGTCGCGACGCCTGCGGCCTCGCGGCCCGTCCGCGCGTCCGCCTCGGCCCAAAGGATGCCCAGCGCCACCCAAGACACGGCGAATCCGCCCGCGCCATCCGGCACCCGCAACGGCGCCTCAAGCACCAGCTTGCGGTTTAGGATCGGGGCCTTCACGTACGACCCCCCATGAACAGGCGAATCGTGCGATAGCGTTCGATCAGGGCGTTTACGCCGTAAGGCATGCTTGCCCCGGTCGCCGCCAGATCGTGCCGATATTCGTAGTAATGGGTCGCCAGCATCAACACCGCCTGCCCCAGATCGGCGGGCAGATCGGACCATTCGATGCCGAACCCAGCGTTAAATCCGACCCGCACAGATCCGTTGTAGGGAACCAAAGGCAGCGAACCGCCATTGGCCGCGAGGCGCGGGCGCTGTGCATCCGGCACCAGCCGCCAGCTGTCAGGTGGCGTCAGGCTTTCGATCCCGATCCGGTCTATCTGCACCACGTCGATGATCGCATTGACCGGGGCGATTGGCAGCGCCTGTTCGGACGGGTCACGCCACGCGGTCAACGTCCACGAAAAGTCACGCGCGATCAGGATCTTGCCTGTGCGTGCCTCAATCGCCGCGATCGCCGCCCGCAGGTAGTTTTCCAAAACGCTGTCCTGCAACCCGTCATCGGCGAACCCCGATCCCAGGCGCAGATGGTCCTTGAATTCCGCGACCGGAAGGGCCGCCAATGGCACCGTGGTCTCTTCGACTAACATCATGGCTTAACTCCGAAATCGGGTCCGCATTCACACTTGGGACCGGACGCGCACCCCGCGTTGCTTGGACGGAAGGGAGCAGCTCGACAACACAGGGTTGTCGTCATGCGCGTCCGGCTTGGCTGCCGGTCTGTCACCAGACCGGCAGCCGCTCTCGCTGTCAGCCTTAGCTGACTGCGAACTTCAGCAACTTGATCGCGGCAAAGTCGCTGACCGCCCCGCCGACCCGCTTGGTCGCGTAGAACAGGACATGCGGCTTGGCGCTGAAGGGGTCACGCAACACCCGCAGATCAGGGCGTTCGGCGATGGTATAGCCCGCCTCGAAGTTGCCGAACGCGATGGAATAGCTGTTGGCGGCGATGTCCGGCATGTCCTCGGCCACCAGCACCGGATAACCCATCAGGCGCGCGGGCTCGCCCGCAACCAGACCATCCGACCACAGGAACCGGCCATCGGCATCCTTGAGCTTGCGAATGACGCTCGTGGTTTTCGAGTTCATGACAAAAGTGCCACCCGCGCGATAGGGGGCACCCAGCGCATAGACCAGATCGACGATCGAGTCGGCGCCAGTGATCGATCCGGCCACGCCCGTCGGCACATAGCCAAGGCTGCCCCAGGCCCAGGATCCATTGACCAGCTTGCCATAGTCGAGGAAACCCTTGGGCTTGTCGACGCCATTGCCGACCACGAATGCGTTAGCTTCCGAACGGACGAATTTGTCGGCGATGCGCGATGCCAACCAGCCTTCGATGTCGAACGCAGAATCGTCCAGCAGGCGCTGCGATGCCTTCGGAAGGGCTGACAGTTCATGCAGCGGGATGCTGATCTTTTCGATGATCGCGGTCGTCGTTTCGGTCGAGGCGCCAATCTCGGTCGCCCAGCCTGCGCCGAAATCGGCGCGGTCGACCAACACGTCGTAGGATGACGAATCGACGTTGACGACATTGGCGATGGCGCGCAAGGACGCCGTCGAATTCAGCACGTTGCGCACCGAGTCGGAGGTTTGCGGGGACACAAGATAGCCACCGTCGGCGGCGACGGCGGTCGACATCGCCTTGCCTTCGATCTCGAGGCCCCGCAGGGCGTCATCGTCGCCCGACCGCAGATAGGCGCCAAAGGCCTTCTGATGCGGAGCGTCCAGTTCGGCGGCCTGCGACAGGGCGGGGCGTGCCGACATCATCGATTTTCGGTCAAGCTTGTTCATTCGTTCTTCCTGCTTTTGAAGTTTGGCATGCACGCCGGTTGAAAAGTCTTTAAAATCACTTATAAAGCCGCCAATGGCAGACTTCAGTTCCTCGGCCGGAGACAGACCCTCCCCGGCCCGAGAATTGCTCTCGGGATTGCTCATCGTCATTTCCTTCGTGGTTTGGGTAAAACGCCTGCCCGGTCAGTCCGGGGTCAGCAGGCTGCGGGCGTCCTGAAACGCCGCCGCCAGTTCGCGCAGGGCCTCGGCCGCCGGGTCATCCCGCTTGGCCCCAACACGGGCATCGGGAAGCATCGGGAAGGTCACCAGCGACACCTCCCACAACTCCAGCTCGGACAGGTACCGCTGGCCCTTGTCATCCTTGCGGGTCTTGACAGTGCGATAGCCGATCGACAATCCATCGATCGCCCCGGCACCGATCAACGCCACCGCCTCGCGGCCTTTGGCCACATCGGTCAGGATGCGCCCCTTGACCCACAGACCCCTCGCATCCTCGCGCACCTCGTCCCAGACGCCGATCGGTTGCGTGGGATCATGCTGCCACAGCATCTTGACGCTGCCAGCCCGCGCCGACAGCCGGGATAACGATGCCGCATAGGCCCCCTTTTCCACCACATCGCCGCCCTGATCGGACTTGCCGAACAGCGACGCATAACCGCTGATGGTCGTGCCGTCGGTCACTTTGACCTCGGCACCCAACTGGCAAAACTTGTGTTCCAAATTCATGCGCATTCCCCTATTGACCCAACCGTACCATCAAGCCGACTATCTCGATCCCCAACAGTACCGCCGCCCCGCAGGCGATGATCCAGACCTGTCGTTCCAGCCGGTTGATCACCGCTTCGATCTTGCCCAGCCGCACATCCAACTGTGCGAACCAGAAATCCGACACCTGCGCAGCGCGCGGAGTCCCGTCCAATCCCACAACCTTAGTCGCCATTGCCGACCTCCAGTGCCGGCAGCCCCAACAGACTGCGTTTTTCCGCATTGGTCAGAAACAGCGCGTCCGACACCCGCCGCCACTGCGCATCACGCTCGCCTGAAAGGGCCGCGACCTGATCCAGATCCGGGCGCAACTCGATCCGCTCGCCGCTGAAATCCGACAGCCAATCGGCGATCACCGAACAGACGCGGGTCGCCAGCGGCAGAACCGTCAGGCGATAGAACGCCCGGTTTGCCTCTTGGTAGTTCGCATAGGTCGCGTCGCCGGGAATGCCCAACATCATCGGCGGCACCCCAAACGCCATCGCAATCTCGCGCGCGGCCGACTCCTTGGTCTTCTGAAATTCCATGTCGGACGGCGAAAACCCCATCGGTTTCCAGTCCAGCCCACCTTCAAGCAACATCGGCCGTCCCGCATTGCGGGCCCCCTGATGCTGGCTTTCCATCTCGCTCAGCAACCGGTCGTACTGATCGTTGCTCAACGCCGCCTGGCCATCGGCACCCTTGTAGATGATGGCACCCGAAGGACGCGCCGCATTGTCCAGCAGCGCCTTTGACCAGCGCGACGCCGCATTATGTACGTCAATGGCGCTGGCCGCCGCCTGCATGGGTGAAAACCCGTAGTGGTCGTCCTGTGGATGGAACGTCTTGATGTGACAGATCGGGCTAACCGCCTCGGTTACGGCAAACCGCATCTTGCGGCCATTGACCGCATATTCATAGGCAGCGGGCCAGCCGTCCGCGCCCGGCACCACCGACATCCGGTCCGACCGCAAGACGTGCATCTCGGCCGGCAGGCCATCATCGGCATTCGCTGCCTCAAGATATGCGTTTCCGGTCAGCAGCAGCTGACTGTACAGCGCCTCGAACAACTCCGCACGACCTTGGGCGGAATTGGGGCGGGCGATCAGATCGTTGATCGGATGCATGTCATAGCGACGCTCGCGGTCCTGCAACACCAGCGGCAGGGCAGCGGCGGCTTCGGCGACGATCTTGACCGCGCGAAACCCCACCGGATTAGCCGCGAACCCGGCGCGGGTCAGCGACACCACATCGCGCGGGCTCCAGGCGACGCGACCGCCGGTCTGCCACCCGATCACCTTGCCAGTGGCCGAAGCCTTCACCTCGGGCGTCGCAACATCGGCGCGCTTCAGAAAATCAAACATTCACATCTCCTCGATTCCGTCCGAACCTTGAATGCAACTTGACCTCGAAACGCTAACGGGCGGCGACACCACCGGACGGTGGGTCGCGCAACACCCTCAGAGCACCCGAAACCGGGGTCTGCGCCAATGCTGTGCCGGTTCAACCATGAGTTCGTTGATTGCCCAGACCAGCGCATCAACACGGTCCGGCGACCCCGATCCCATGAATCCGCGCGCGGTCATCAGACACATCTGATCCTCCAGCGGCCCCAGATCGCGCAAATGACGTACCCGGCCCTGTTCATACAAGGCTGCGACAGGTTCGGCCCGCGCCGTCTTGCCCCGACTGGCCCTGACGGCACGGTAAGGCACCAGCGGATCGACCTGCCGCAGCACGGCCTCGACCATCGCGCCCCCCTGATTGACCTCCGCCACCAGCCGCTCGGCCCCGTGGCGTTCCAGCGCGGCAATCGCGGCCCGCGCCCAAACGCTGGGCGACGCGGCACTGACCGTCGCATCCTCCAGCACATAGGCGCACCAGTCCTGCGGCGGGCCCTGCGTGACCGCCCCGACTACGACGATGCCGCAGTCATCCGACCCGCGATGGCCGCTGACGGGCGGGTCGATGGCGACGACGATGCGATCCAGATCGGGCGCATGATCGACGCCGATCTCGGCCAGATCGGCCGACCGCCACAGCGCGCCCTCGGCATCCGCCATCAGGACACCATCCAGCTCCTGCCGCCCCAACCGGGTGCCGGCATAGCGCCTCTGCACCTCGTCCAGAAAAGACGCCGCCAGATTTGCGCGGTTGGCGGAAGTCGGGGCATGGGTGCAGACGGTACTGTCTTGTACCAGCAAACCTTTCAAGACGGCAGCGTTGCGCGGCGTCGTGGTGACGCACGCGCGCGGATCGTCCCCAAGTCGCAGGCCGAACTGGATCATGTCCCAGGCTTCCTCGCCCCGCTTCCATTTGGCCAGTTCATCCGCCCAGACCGCATCGAACTGCGGCCCCCGCAATGCCTCGGGATCGTGTGCCGAAAATATCTGTGCGACGGCCCCATTCGGCCATACCAGCATCTTGCGGCCCGCCACCCAGTCCGGGCGGCGATCCCAAGGCGAACAGGCGATGATCCCGCTTTCACCGAACACCATCACCTCGCGGGCCTGCTCGATGGTATCGGCGACCAGTGCGACGCGACGGGCGCGGCCCGTATCGCGGGGTCGCGGCCCCTCGACCATCGACCGCACCCACTCGGCCCCGGCGCGGGTCTTGCCCGCACCCCGCCCGCCCATGATGACCCAGGTCCGCCAGTCGGTGTCGGGCGGCAACTGATGCGGCAAGGCCCAGAAATCGAACAGATAGGGCAAGGCCCTTAACGTCCGTTCATTCAGCCCGTCAAGAAACTCCGCCTGATCCTCTCGCGTCGCGGAGGCGATCCAGTCGGCCCCCAATCTCGCGCCGAAGGTCGGCAAAATCGATCTCATCGCTTTGGGTAAGTCCATGCTTGTCATTGAAAACCTCTTCCGCCTTCTTTGCGTCCAGATAGGCGCGTTGCAGATCACCAAGTTTCGCCAAAATCGCCTTGGGCGCAGATGCGTCGCCCCCTTCGGCCGCTTCCATCAGGGCGAAAACCCGCTCGACCACGCTGTCAAATACCTTGCGGGCCCGGAACAGCGCGTCCTTCTCCGGGTCCGGTCCCGCATCGGGGATCGTTTCTGGGTTCATGTGTTTGCCTGTTGAGAAATACGCATGGAACGACATGGGAAACGCGACCTGGATCACCGATCCGGCCGCGCACCCATGTCTCCTAGCATGACTCGATAGCTGCCTGAAAAAGTGCGCTAAGTCAATGTGTTGCGCAACACGTCTCAGACACGCCGCCCGGTCCGGACAGACTTTCTTAGCGATTGGCTTTAATTGCTGCCTTCGCCTGCCGCCGCCTCTGCGGCCTGGCGGGCCTCAATCTCACGCCAGACAGCGACATTGCGGTTGTGGTCGTCAAGATTGGTGGCAAAGGCATGACCACCAGTACCGTCGGCGACGAAAAAGATGAAATCGGTCGCCGCGGGGTTCAGCGCCGCCTCGATACTGGCACGACCCGGATTGGCGATCGGCGTCGGCGGCAGGGCGTCGATGACATAGGTATTATAGGGCGTGCGGGCGCGCAATTCGCTCTGACGCAACCCCCGGCCCAGCACAGCTTGGCCCTTGGTAATACCGTAGATGACTGCCGGGTCAGTCTGTAACTTCATCCCTTGGCGCAAACGATTGACGAAAACGCTGGCCACTTGGCCGCGTTCTTCGGGTACGCCGGTTTCCTTTTCGATCAAAGAGGCCAGCACCAAAGCCTCTTCAGGCGTGGCGAACGGCAATCCATCGGCGCGTTGCGCCCATGCCTCTGCAAGGATCTGTGCCTGCGCCGAGGTCATCTGTTCTACGATTCCCGCCGCCGTTGTGCCTGGAACGAATTCGTAACTGTCCGGCGCCAACGACCCTTCGAGCGGCACGTCGCCGGTAAAATCCTCAAGACCATCGACCGCGTTCAGCGACGTGATGATCTGCCAGCTTGTCACGCCTTCGGCCACGGCCACGCGAAACCGTGTATCCGGTTTGGCGCTCACGTCCTCGTACTCGGCCAACATCTCTGGCGGCACGTCCTCGGCTCCGGGAACGAAATTCGCGGTTTCGACGAAACGGCTCGTCGCCGGGTCGAGTTCGCGCACCTGCACTTGATTGCGGGTGACGCCGATGCGATAGACCACCTCGGTGCCGCAAGTGCTTTGGCCGCCACGGGTGATGATATCCACGATACCTTCCATCGACGCCCGTTCCGGCACCAGAAAACTGCCCGCTTTCAACTGGGAAGATTTGTCGGAATAATCCGCCCCGATGCGAAAGATCGCGGGTGACGACACCGCATTCTGCCCGGCCAAATCATTGCTGACAGCACGCATAGTTGCACCGGATTCCACCCGCAGACAGATCGCCTGCGCCAAGGGTCCGGGGGCGGCATATTGCTTGCTTCCCCAAATCACGACACCACCAACCAGAAACAGGGCGACGATGAAAAACGTCAGCGCATTCGCCGCAACGTGACGCCACATCAGGCACGCACCTTGCCGAACAACACACTGGCATTGGTCCCGCCAAAGCCGAATGAATTTGACAGCACCACGTCGATCTTGCGTTCCCGCTTGGCGTTCGGGGCCAGATCGACCTTGGTTTCCACTGCTGGATTGTCCAGATTGATCGTCGGCGGCGCGACCTGATCGCGGAGCGCAAGGATCGAGAATATCGCCTCGATCGCCCCGGCGGCGCCCAGCAGGTGCCCGGTCATGGACTTGGTTGATGACATAGTGACTGATTCGGCGGCATCGCCCATCAGCCGCTCGACCGCTGCCAGTTCGATAGTATCGGCCATCGTCGACGTCCCATGCGCATTGATGTAATCGATATCCGCAGGGACAAGGCCCGCATCGGCCAAAGCGGCGCGCATCGACCGTTCGGCCCCCTCGCCATCTTCGGACGGGGCGGTGATGTGATAGGCGTCTCCCGACATGCCATACCCCAGCACCTCGGCGTAAATCTTGGCCCCCCGCGCCTTGGCGTGCTCGTATTCCTCGAGCACGACCATCCCCGCGCCCTCGCCCATGACGAAGCCATCGCGGTCAGCGTCATAGGGGCGGCTGGCCTTGGTCGGGTCGTCCGCCCATTTGGTCGACAGGGCCTTGCAGGCATTGAACCCGGCGATCCCGATCTCGCAGATGGTCGCCTCTGCACCGCCGGCGACCATCACATCGGCAGCACCACGCTTGATGATCTCGGCCGCGTCGCCGATCGCATGTGCCCCGGTGGAACACGCGGTAACAACCGCATGGTTCGGCCCACGAAAGCCGTAGCGGATCGCAATCTGTCCCGAAATCAGGTTGATGAGCGCACCGGGAACGAAAAAGGGCGACACCCGGCGCGGTCCCTTTTCCTTCATCAGGATCGCAGTCTGGGCAATGGAATTCAGACCACCGATCCCCGATCCGGCCAAAACTCCGGTGCGTTCCTGGTCGGCCCGTTCGGTCGGCATCCAGCCGGAGTCCTCGACCGCCTGCTGTGCGGCAGCCAGACCGAAGATAATGAAATCGTCGACTTTCCGTTGGTCTTTCGGTTCCATATAAGCGTTGGGGTTGAACGTCCCGTCGCTGCCATCGCCACGCGGCACTTCGCAGGCATAGGTGGTCACAAACCCGGTCGTATCAAACAACGTGATCGGCCCCGCACCAGAGCGACCCTCGAGGATGCGCTTCCAGCTCAGTTCCACACCATCGGCCAAGGGCGTGACCAACCCCAACCCCGTGACAACCACTCGGCGCATACTCTGCCTACCCTGCTTCTTCGTTTCCTCGCAGCCGTGATAGCCCAGCGGCAGACAAAGGGGCAAGGGCAGGAAACGCGATCGGCGGCGCGCCCCGCAGCCCCGGCCCAAACGCGACGACATGAAAAACGGCGCCCCAATCAGGTGCGCCGTTCAATCCAAAAACGTCAATCAGGCTTTATTGCGCCGCGCTGATAAACTTGACTGCATCGCCGAACGACTGGATCGTCTCGGCGGCGTCATCGGGAATTTCGATCCCGAACTCTTCTTCGAACGCCATCACCAGTTCAACGGTGTCAAGGCTGTCGGCACCAAGATCGTCGATGAACGACGCGCTTTCGACGACCTTGTCTTCGTCCACACCCAAGTGTTCCACCACGATCTTGCGTACACGATCTGCGACGTCGCTCATCTTATTTCCTCGCGTTTTTCTCGGGCACTGCCCGTTCTTTGCTTTGCCCCTGGGGGCGGCTCAATCCGCCCCGGTCAGGGCCGCAACCGATCACCATGCGAACATGGCTCTGGCCGATCTGCGTGGGCTATACCAGAGAACGAACGCAAGGCAAACGCTTTCAACTTCGCCAACCCACCGTCGGCAAGGAACCAAAAAAACGGAAGCAACATTACACCCGCGCGCTTGTTTCAGTGCCGCGCATGCTCACTCTGTTTGCCATTGTCACCAATTCCCAGCGTCGTACGGGCCGCCTTTTTGACGAACAGTTCAGCATGACGCGGTACCTCGACCGCCGGCAGATACATCTGCACCACGCATGTCGGATAGCGGATCATCGCCAGTTCAGCGGCCACCGGGGTAAAACCGCTTCGGCTCGCAAAGGCTAGGAAAAGCGCCTCGAAACGGGCATCATGAGAGACGATTTCACCGATCGAATCGGTCATCAGTCCGGGCTTGACGAAAGCGCTGCGCGGGCAGCATGCCAGAATGGTTGCCGCCACCGGATCGGTGCGGGCAAACCGCACGGTATGCAAGGCGATCTGAATGGCGGCTTGCACGCCCTCGCCCTTGAGAGGCACAACCAGCGGCGCCCGCTGCCGCACGATCGCCCAAAGCCAAGCTCGTGCCAGCAGGTCGTCCATCGACCCATAGCGATGGTAAATCGACCCCACTGACACGCCCGTACCTTGTGAGACCTCGATGACGGTCACGCTGGCCGCCTGTGACAAATGGCCGGCGAGCCATGCAAAGACCTGATCGTCGGTAAATCCGGCCGGTCGACCCATCCGCAATCCCTCCGCTGAACTGCCTCACGCCTATCACATCGTGTGGGCCAGCTAAAGCATCGCCAAGCCGCCATTGACATGAATCGTGGCTCCTGTGGTGTATCCCGCCTCAATGCTCGCAAGATACAGCACGGCGGCGGCGATTTCAGCCGCGCCGCCCATCCGTCCGGCCGGAACCTGGGTCAGAATGGCAGCCTTCTGATCTTCGTTCAATTTATCCGTCATCGCCGTCGTGATGAAACCGGGGGCGACGCAGTTGACCGTGATCCCACGCGACGCGACCTCGTAGGCGATGGATTTCGACATGCCGACCATGCCCGCCTTGGACGCCGCATAGTTGGCCTGCCCCGGATTGCCCGTCGCTCCGACGACTGAACTGATGTTGACGATCCGGCCCCAGCGGGCCTTCATCATACCGCGCACAACGCCTTTGCACAGGCGCATCGTGCTGGTCAGGTTGACATTCAGAACCGACGACCACTCGTCGTCAGACATCCGCATGAACAGGTTGTCACGGGTGATCCCGGCATTGTTGACAAGGATATCGACCGACCCCATCGCGTCCACCGCCCGTTTCGGCAGCGCCGTCACCGAATCGGCGTCGGACAGGTCGCAGGGCAAGACATGGACCCGTTCGCGCAATTCCGCCGCAAGCGCCTGCAACGGCTCCAACCGCGTTCCTGACAGGGCGACAACTGCCCCGGCACGGTGCAACGCTGTCGCAATTGCCCCGCCGATGCCGCCCGAGGCCCCCGTGATCAGCGCGTTCTTTCCCGTCAAATTAAACATTTCATTCCCTCAGTCTTCATCCCTACCACAAAACCCTCAGACGAGTTTTGCCAAGGCTTTTTGAAAGGCTCTGGCCGGTTCACCCCGCCATGACAGTTGCAACATCCTCGGGCGATCCCACGGACTTGCAGACAACCTGCGGCGCGGTCCGGCGGATCATCCCCGAAAGGGCTTTGCCAGCGCCGACTTCCCAGATTTCGTCAACACCCTGCGCCGCCATGTAGGCGACACTCTCGCGCCAGCGTACCGCCCCGGTGACCTGCGCGACCAGCAACGATCGGATCGTGCGCGGATCACTGACGGCACGGACCTCGACATTGGCGACCAAGGGGACGACCGGCGCGCGGATTTCCACGTTAGCAAGGGCCTCGGCCATGACCAAGGCAGCGGGCTCCATCAGGGAACAGTGAAACGGGGCACTGACCGGCAACATCAGGGCACGCTTGGCCCCATGTGCCTTGGCGATCTCGCAGGCCCGTTCGACCGCACCGCGATGGCCCGAAACCACCACCTGCGCTGGATCGTTGTCGTTCGCGACCTGACAAACCTCGCCCTGCGCGGCCTCGGCGGCGACTTCGGAAACGGTGGCGATATCCAATCCCAGAACGGCGGCCATGGCGCCAACGCCGACAGGAACTGCCGCCTGCATCGCGTCACCGCGGATTCGCAACAGCCGGGCGGTATCGGCCAGCGAAATCGACCCCGCAGCGGCCAGCGCAGTATATTCACCCAACGAATGCCCGGCGACATAGGCGAACCCCGCCAGATCGCACCCGTCCGCCCGCAGGGCGGCAAGTGCCGCAATCGACGTGGTCATCAACGCGGGTTGGGCATTGCGGGTCAGGGTCAGCGTTTCGATATCCCCTTGCCAAATCAACGAGGACAGGGATTCGCCCAAAGCCTCGTCGACTTCGTCAAAAACAGCACGAGCCGCCGGATTGGCGTTGGCTAAGGCCAGACCCATGCCAATCGCCTGCGCACCCTGCCCCGGAAAAACCATCGCCCGCATTGTCTGTCGCTCCACTTAGTCCGCTTTGGCCTGCAGTATCCTGTCGATCCGGACACCACAAGAAAGCCGGGCACCAAGCATGGCAAAAGGGACGACCAAAGCCGCCCCCTTGACGAAGTGGTAAGTCAGATCGTCAGGACGCGGCGCGTAGTCCCATCGCTATCTCGATCGCTGGACGACGACGTGCGGGCGGCAATCCCGTCATCAGATCTCGTCCCAGACGATCACGCAAAGTTTCGAGAACGCCAATCGCGCCATGCGCCACCGGAACCACCTGGGTCGTGTTGCGATAGCGCATGACAAGGCTTGCCTCGCCCGGCTTTCCTGCAGCGCGATCCAGAAACACGCTGCCAATTGCGTCAAACCCGTAGCGGCCGACAAGGCTGGGTCGGCCCGTGCGGTTTCGCACGACCTCGCGGACCTCGCCTAGGCTGGTATCGACCTGCAATTCCGTGCGCCCGCCGCGACTGGCAAACCACAGCAGCAGGGCGGCCGTACAGCCCAAGACAGTCGACACCGCCAGCTTCATGCCCAACGCTCCGGCGCCGAAACCCGTTGTCGGCATGACCCAAAGGCCCAATGCAGCAACTGAAAAACCCGCGCCTAATAGCCAGGCAATCGCCTGACCGATGACGACATGAACAGGATCGGGTTCTTCGGACCTGATGACATAGCCCCAATAGGTTTCGTCAACCTTGATTGCCGATGTCTGACAATCGTCTCTGGATTTGGCGCTGAAGCGAACGAAACCTTCGGTATTGGGCATGGCGGTCATTGGAGGATCCCTTGTTGGCTCTTTTAGCAACCTAAGCGGGCAATCCGGGCGAAAACCGGGCAGGGGCAAGGAACCTTTGGGGTATAGTCAAGGAACGGCGCACACTGCTGCAGGTGCGGCAATGGGCGCTTGTCACCGCCGGGGTCAAGTGTATAAGGCCGCATCCCTGCGCGACACGATGAACCGCGCAGTCTCTCGTGAACAGGCTGTGCAGGGATCCTGCCTGTTCTTTGAAATGCGCCGCAAAAGTGAACGGAGACCACATGCCGCTTTACGAGCATGTCTTTATTGCGCGTCAGGACCTGTCCAACACGCAAGCAGAAAGCCTCATCGAACATTTCGGGACCGTCCTTGCCGACAACGGCGGCAAGCTGCTGGAAAACGAATACTGGGGCGTCAAGACGATGGCCTACAAGATCAACAA
>JBBSBK010000094.1:0-15116 GCA_038251315.1 Rhodobacterales bacterium
GATGCGATCCGCGAAATGGCCCAAGTGCAGGGTGGCGTCGTCGGTGCAGGCACCTTGCTGACGACCAAAGACGTGGAAAACGCCAAGGCCGCCGGGGCCACGTTCGGCGTCAGCCCCGGTGCGACCGACCGTCTGCTGGACGCCTGCGAGGCCAACGACCTGCCGCTTCTGGCCGGAGTCGCGACTACCTCCGAGGCGATGGCCCTGCTTGAACGCGGCTATACCGTCGCCAAATTCTTTCCTGCTGAAATCAATGGCGGTGCGGCGGCGCTGAAAGCCATCGGCGCACCGCTCCCGCAGGTGCGGTTCTGCCCGACAGGCGGCGTCAGCCTGAAAAACGCCGCCGATTATCTGAAGCTGTCCAACGTCCTGTGCGTCGGCGGGTCATGGGTCGCCCCGGCTGACAAGGTTGCCGCAGGCGACTGGGCGGCGATCACCGCACTGGCGGCCGAGGCTGCAACGCTGCCCCGCTAGGAAACGCGGCCAGCCCGCCCGCCACGCCGTTTGGGGGGCCCGACACTGTCCAGCGCAGCCCGCAGGGTCAGTGTCATCGGATGGTCGGTTGGCTGGTCTTTGTAGCGCTCGAGTAAAGCCAAAACCTGCGCCCGCGTATCCGACCCCAGCGGCACGCTGAGCGCCCAATCCAGAAACACCGACCGACATTCGGGCGCGCTGATCCCCTCGATCCGGTAGCTTTCAAGGATCAGTTCCTTGGGATCCAGCGCGTCACGGGCCATCAGGACGTCCTCAAATGCGCAGCAATGATCGCGTCGGCAGTCATCGCCGCGGCAATCAGGCCATTGTGCAAGGTGTCCATGCTGTCAAACCCGGTTTCGCGCAATACCATCCGCCGCCCGCCCTCGCCCAAAGTATCGGGGTCGATCACCCCACCCGTCAGCAACCGCGCCGCCGCCTGCAAGCGCCAGAAAAGACCCGCCGCGTCCGTCAATGCTGCACCGTCCGCGGCAGTTATCCAACCAGACGCGACACCCGCACTGATCTGCCCCGCTAGATCGTTCGCCCCCGACCCCGCCCGCAGTGCCGCCGTCTGCGCCAGCAGTTCGATGTCCTGTCGGCGTCCGGGACCATTCTTGGCGTCCCAACCCCCATGCCCAAGCCGGGCCGCAGCGATCCGGTCACGCATGTCTGTCACATCTGTCAAAACCGTCGGACCATCGGCCTTTGCCGCAATCAGCTTTTGGCGAAAGTTGGCGACTTGCACCGCCAACGCCGCCTCGCCCGCCACCGCCCGTGCCCGGGTCAGCGCCAGATGTTCCCATGTCCAGGCCTCAGTCTGCTGATAGTCGCGAAAGGCGGTGAACGACGTCGCCACCGGCCCCTGCCGCCCCGACGGGCGCAGGCGCATGTCGACTTCATACAGTTTTCCCTCGCCCATCGGGGCCGTCAGTGCCGTGACAAGGGCTTGCGTCAGCCGCGCGTAATAGGGGCGCGTGGCCAATGGGCGCGGACCATTCGATGCCTCGACGCCCGCATCGTCATAAATCACGATCAGGTCCAGATCAGACGCCGCATTCAGCCGCCCGGCCCCCAGTGATCCCATACCCAGCACGACCGCCCCAGTCCCCGGTGGTGCCCCGTATTTACGGGCAAACTCGGCAACCACCACAGGCCACACCCCGGCAACCACCGCCCCCGCCAGATCGGCGTATTGCGCCCCGGCTTCGTCTGCTGTGACCAGCCCGCGCAAGTGATGCACGCCGATCCTGAAATGCCACTCTTTGCACCAGCGCCGCGCCATGTTCAGCCGCGCTTCGTAATCGGGGCTTTCGGACATGGCGCGGGTCAACAAGCGGGTCAGCCCCGCCACCCCCGGCCAGTCGGAAAAGAACGCGCCGCCGATCACCGCGTCGAACACATCGGCATTGCGTGACAGATACCCCGCCAACGCCGGGGCGGTGGCGCAGATATCGACGATCAGGCCCGTCAGTTGCGGATTGGCGTCGAACAGGGAAAACAACTGCACACCCGCAGGCAATCCGGCAAGGAACCCGTCGAACTGCACCAGCGCCTCGTCGGGTTTGGCGGCCTCGGCCAGTCGCGCCATGATATCGGGGCGCAGACGTTTGAATATCTCGACCGCGCGGGCCGATCGCAGGGCCGGATAGGTGCGCCAGCGGGCAACGTAATCGGCCCCGAAATCGTCGGCAGGTGCGGTGGCAGCGCCGGGGGCAAAGAACCCTTCGGTCAGGCTATGAACCTGTTCCAGACGGTCGGAGAGTTCAGCGCGCAGACCCGCAGCGTCGCGGCCCATGAATGCGGCAAGGCGGGCGAAACCTTCAACACTGGTCGGCAAAGTTTGGGTCTGCTGGTCGGCGATCATTTGCAGGCGATGTTCCATCTCACGGTGAAAACGGTAATGATCAGATAGGGTTGCGGCATCTTCTTGCGGCACCCATCCGGCCCGCGCCAAGGCCACAAGCGCCCCGACCGTGCCGCGCCCACGCAATGTCGGATCGCGCCCCCCCGCGATCAACTGCCGGGTTTGGGTGAAAAACTCGATCTCGCGGATGCCACCGCGGCCCAGCTTCATGTTATGCCCCTCCAGCACCAGCGGTCCGTGCAACCCTTTGTGGTCGCGGATGCGCAGGCGCATGTCGTGCGCGTCCTGAACCGCGGCAAAATCCAGATTTTTGCGCCAGACGAATGGGCGCAAACGGTCGAGGAACCGCTGCCCGGCCACCGCATCGCCCGCACAGGGCCGCGCCTTGATATAGGCAGCGCGTTCCCAGGTCCGCCCGACGCTTTCATAGTAGCTTTCCGCTGCTTCCATCGACAGGCAGACCGGCGTGACAGAGGCGTCGGGCCGCAACCGCAGATCGGTTCGAAAGACGTAGCCGTCGGCGGTATTATCTGAAAGGACACCCGCCAACCGTTTGACGATTCTGATGAAACCGGCACGCGCCTCCTGATAGTCGTCGGTGTCGAACCGGGTTTCATCGAACAGGAAGATCAAGTCGATGTCGGAGGAATAATTCAGTTCGCCCGCACCCAACTTGCCCATCGCCAGCGCGACCATGCCGCCGGCGGTCGTCACGTCGTCCAACGTCAGCATCGGCATGCGGCCGCGCCCCAGATCAGCCGCAAGCAACCCCCTGAGCGCCACGTCCGTCGCCGCATCGGCGAAATCGGTCAGCATCTGCGTCACTGTCTCAAGCGGCCAGACTCCACCCAGATCGGCCAAGGCTACCAGCAAGGCGACACGCGCCTTGGCCTGCCGCAGATCGACCGCCAGTCGGTCAGGCGGAATTGCGGCGATCCCGGTCAACAATGCCGCCATCGCACCTTCGGGATCATCAAACGCGGCTGTGATCCACCCCATTTCGCGCTCCATCAACCGGCCGAGAAAAGGGCTGCATCCCGCTGCCCCGCCAATCAGATCGGCCAGCCCCCCGCGCGCGTCTGGGAACAGCGTCAACGCCCCTACCCCCAGGTCGGGATCATAGGCATTGGGGGCGCGGGTCATGCGGCTGGCAAGGTCCATGGTGCACCTTGGGGATTGCCCGCACGAGCGTCAATCGGCAGACGTCATGGGGTGACGTGAGGGCTCGATCCAAGTGATCTTTCACAGGCGCTCGGGTCCAGGCCGTCACAAGCACACCGCCTGTCGATCTGACCGACACGACACCGCCCGCTACCGGGAAAAGTCGATATTACACGAGTTATCAAGGCACTGCATGCCATTCGGTTGATCAATGTAAAAAAGTTTAACATACCCTCTTGACCGGGGCGCCCCCAATACTGATATGCCTGATGTGAAAGCCATTCACATGGACTGCAAAACCATATCAACCCTGTCACACATGGAGACCCCGATGACCGACACAAGCTATCCCGTTTACTCCAACCGCCACGATGGCATGCGCCGGCCCGGCTGGTTCGCACGTACTGAATCCTGGCTGGACGAACGCGGCAAAGGTGCCTGGATCGCCGCCATGGTGGTCGGTTTCGTCTTTGTCTGGCCGGTCGGCCTCGCCATTCTCGCCTATATGATCTGGAGCAAACGCATGTTTTCGAAATCCTGCAATGGCCGCATGATGCACAGGATGCAGGGCGGCCGCCACGACACCTTTCACGCTGCCCGCGCCGCAATGCGTCCTTCCGGCAACACCGCGTTCGATTCCTACAAGACGGACACGCTGCGCCGCCTGGAAGAAGAACAGGCCAATTTCGAAGCCTTTCTCGAGCGGCTGCGTGAAGCCAAGGACAAGTCCGAGTTCGACGACTTCATGAACGAACGCGCCAACAACAAGACAAGTACCAAGACCGACGACAGCGCGCCGGAACCCGACGCCGCCTGATTTGTTGGAAAGCCACAGGGGCGGCCCAGCCAAAGGGCCGCCTATGCCGCACAAGGGACATCCACCATGACCACTACCGCCTACGCCACCCGCCTGCCCGACCCTGATACCCGCGCCGATGTTTATGACGGAGTGCCGCTGAAACGCGGCCTAGCGTGGTTGGTCGATATGGGCCTCATCATCGTCATCTGCTTGTTCGCTCTGCCGTTCACGGCTTTTCTGGGCGTGTTCTTTTTTCCCTTCCTGATGCTGGTTCTTGGCTTTTTCTATCGCTGGGCCACCATCGCCGGGGGTTCGGCCACGTGGGGGATGCGGATGATGGGGATCGAACTGCGCAACATCGACGGGCTACGCCTGTCGGGCGGCGCGGCATTCTGGCACACCTTAGGTTATTCCGTGTCGGTCGCGGTATTTCCGCTGCAACTGATCTCGGTCGCAATGATGCTGAGCACGTCGCGCAAACAGGGGCTGAGCGATCATCTGTTGGGTACCGCCGCCGTCAACCGGCTGCTCTGATCCGCCAGGCGAGGTTAACCGGCTATGAATCAAGGGCTTGGCGGGCCTCTGCGGGATTGCTAGGTTAGCTTGAAAGAAGCAACACCGGTCCGCCCCCGCACATGCGCCATACCCTGCCCCTTGCGCCCCAGTTCTACGTCACGGCGCCGCAGCCCTGTCCTTACCTCGATGGCAGGATGGAGCGCAAGCTGTTCACCGCCCTGCAAGGCGACGGCGCGGAAAAGCTGAACGATTCTTTGTCAAAACAGGGGTTCCGGCGATCGCAGAACGTGCTTTACCGCCCCTCTTGCACAGATTGCGCCGCCTGCCTGTCGGCCCGCGTCCGTGTCACCGATTTCGTCCCGACGCGCAGCCAGAAACGGGTGATCCGGCGCAATGCCAATCTGGCGCGGCGGGCGACAAGCCCTTGGGCGACCGAAGCGCAATTTGCCCTGTTCCGGACCTATCTTGATCGCCGTCACGCCGCCGGTGGCATGGCCGACATGGACCTGTTCGAATTCGCCGCCATGGTCGAAGAAACCCCGGTTCGGTCGCGCCTGATCGAATACCGCGACCGCGACCGGCGCGACGACGACCCGACCGAAGGCTTGCATGCTGTGTGCCTGACCGACATCCTCGATGACGGCCTTAGCATGGTCTATTCGTTCTTCGATGCCACAATGGAGCGGCAGTCGCTGGGCACCTACGTGATCCTCGACCACATGGCGATTGCCCGCGAACTGGGACTGCCGTTTGTCTATCTCGGCTATTGGGTGCCGGGCAGCCGCAAGATGGGCTACAAGGCGAACTTTGCCGGGTTAGAGATTTATCAGGGTGGCAAATGGACGCCGCTGGGCGATCCGGCCACGTACGCGGCCGCAACCCATCCGCTGTCGACCGATCCGATTGCCGAACAGGTCGCGCGGATCAACCTGCCGGACACCCGCACGGTTCGCTGACCTAGTTCAGCAGGTTCGGTACGATCGTCACAACCCCCGGCACCAACGCAAGAATCACCAGCGCCACCACCTGGATCAGGATGAACGGGACCACACCGCGATAGATCTGACCGGTCGTGATCTCTTTTGGCGCCACCCCGCGCAGGTAGAACAGCGCAAAGCCGAAAGGCGGCGTCAGGAACGATGTCTGCAGGTTCACCGCGATCATGATCGTGACCCATTTCGGATCGAACGTACCACCATAGATGACCGGCCCGACGATTGGGATGACGATGTAGATGATCTCGAGGAAATCGAGCACGAAGCCGAGGACGAACAGGACCATCATGACAATCAGAAACACCGTCCATTCGTTGCTGAACGATTTCAGAAAGTCCTGAATGTAGTGTTCGCCACCAAACGAGATCAGGACCAGATTCAGCACCTGCGACCCGATCAGGATCGAGAACACCATCGACGTGACCTTGGCCGTTTCGCGCACTACAGGTGCAAGGACGTGGTTGGCAAACAGCAACCAGCACGACCAGAAGATGCCGAACATGGCGAACAGGAAAGCACCGAACGCGACCATGAACGCGATCCGGTTTTCCAGCAGGACGGTTTCGCCGCTCATCCGCAGGTCAAAGTTGAAGCCGATCAGCAGCATCAACCCGATCGCGAGTGCGGTCCAGTTGACCATCGCGGTCGACCGGTCCTGATCCTGCAACTTGCGCGACGCGGCCAGCAGGATCGCGCCGCCGGCACCCAGCGCCGCCGCCGGGGTCGGGTTGGTGATCCCGCCCATGATCGACCCCAGCACCGCAATGATCAGCACCAGCGGCGGAAATATCACCTTGATGAGTTCGTTCTGGCCCAGCCGTCCGGCGGCCACGCGCAGCCCGTAGATCGCCATCAGCGTCGGAACTGCCAGCAACACGGTTGCGGTCCCCGCTGTCGCCACCGGCGAAATCCACAGCGCATCGACCAGCAGCACCAGCGCCAGCCCGACAGCGCCGATCGCCAGCGGCCGCGCCGGCGCGCCGGGATCAATCCCGCGCCCGCCCGCCATCACCAGCGCCAGCAGGAAAACCGTGATCGCAATGCCGCTGCCGATCAATGGCGCATCGCTAATCGCCTGCAGCACCAGTCCGGCGCGTTCATCCTCGCCGAGCTGCCGGGCTGCGGCGACCCCACCCGCACCGTCAATCGTCGCCTGTTCGGCCAGCGCCGCGTCCCAGGCGGACTGACCATGCAGGGCAATCATCGATTCGGCGCACTTTTCGGGGACGTTGGTGCGCAGACTGGCCGTCTGACCGGCGTCGGTATAGCTGTCGACGATGACCGACTGGCTGCCAGCTGCGCCGACCTCGAACGATATGACCAGCGCCACCAACAGGGCGGCGGGGGCGGCCAGGAACCAGGTCAGGCCTTCGTTGCGGCTGAACCGGCTGCGCTCGCCACCGGCGAAAGCGACGGCGGGGGCTTTGGACGGGTTCAGCAGCGCAAAGCCAAAGGCGTAACCCGCATACAGTACCGCCAGAAAGATGCCGGGCAGCAAGGCGGACTGGAACAAGGTGCCGACCGACACGACAGCCGGTTCGCCTAGCAGTGTCAGCGCGTCCGAACACCCGGCAGCGGCGGCCCGCTCCTCTTGGGCGGCGGAAAACAGATCGCCCGCAAGGGTGCCCAGCAGGACGATGACGATCGAGGGCGGAATGATCTGCCCCAGCGTCCCCGACGCGGCGATTACCCCTGTGGCCAGCTCCGGCGAATAATTGTTCTTGAGCATGGTCGGCAGCGCCAGCAGACCCATCGTCACCACCGTCGCACCGACGATCCCGGTCGACGCGGCCAGAAACGCCCCCACCACGACGATCGACACGGCCAATCCGCCGGGCAACGGGCCGAACACGCGGGCCATCTTGGTCAACAACTCGTCGGCGATCCGGCTGCGTTCCAGCGTGATCCCCATCATCACGAACATGATGACCGCCAGCAGCGTCTCGATCGATTGGCCCGCCAGCACGCGTTCGTTCATCCGGTTGACGATGAACCCCAGATTGCGGTCCATCGCCAGTTCCCAGCCGCCCGGAAACAGCGGTTCGGCGGCGCGGGCCAGTTCGGGGTGTGAAAAGACCGATATGTCGTCGGGTCGGACCCCCTGCGCCACTATGGCGGCGTAGTCGGCGGTCGATGTGTCCACCGCCATGTGGAACAGGATGCCGGACCCGTCCAGCAGGGCGATGATGACGAACGATATGATCCCCGCCCCACCGATGGCAAAGGCCACGGGGAACCCCGACAGGATGCCGCCGAAGAGCGACAGAAAGACGATAATCAGTCTGACTTCGACGCCATCAAGTCCGAAAAGCATGCTTGTGTCCGTTCCGTTAAAATGGCGGTGTCAGTGGGTCGCGACTGCGGCGGAATCGTCGCCCATGCTGTCGCGGTCAAGGTAGCGACCCTCGGATACCTCGCCCTCCTTGCGTTCAAGGTAGGAGCGGTAGAAAAACGCGACCGCCTGCAGCAGGACCAGAAAAACGTAGGACAGCAGCAGAACCTTGAACAGGAAATAGGCGTTGAAACCGTTCGGCGAAAACCCGATGGTTTCGACGTTCCAGCGCAGGGCGACGGATTTTTGCAGCAACTGATCAAGCGTGTTGGAGGCTGACGGATTGGGCACGACAAGATTGCGCCAAAGAAAGAACCAGCCAAACAGCCACACCACGATCGAGGTCGGCATCATGAACAGAAGCGACCCGACCATGTCGATCATGCGCTTGGTGCGGTAATTGACGCGCGCATAGATCAGATCGACCCGCACGTGGCCACCCTGCACAAAGGTCCATGTGACGCAGAGGCAGACGATCATCGCGTTGTAGAACTTGAGGCTTTCCGACCACCAAGACACGTCGAAGGTGAAGGCCATGCCGAACCCGAAAGTGATTTCGCTGACCGCGAACACCCGCTGCAGAAAGATGATGAGGATCTGGATGATGACCATTAGCAACCCGGCCCAGGCAAAGGTACGCCCGACCGTGTTGGCGATCGTTTCCAGCCCGCGCACCACCGCCCACATGACCCGGTTGTTCAGGAATCCGACCAGGGAAAGTATCAGGAATCCGACCAGGACGACGAAGAAGAATTCAGAGGACGCACCGTAGTAGATGAACCGCACCAGCGATTGCTTGTCCTCGGGCGTTCCGGTCCAGACCACCCAATCCAGCCAGATGAACGGGTGCGAGAGTGCATAAAAGAAGTTGTAGAAGGCTTCGATCAGGTTCGCGAAAAACCAGCCAAGGGGGTTGCCCCCCCAACTTTCAACCAGGCTCATGGCCTTGCTCCCATGTCGGACGTTGCCGCACGCCTGTTTCGGCGCGTGTCGTCAGGGGCGCATTTGTGGCGCCCCTGACAGTCTTTCAGATCAGTCCTTAGCCCAGAACGCGGTCACGCTGGGCGCGATAGACGCCTTCGGATTTGGTAATCCAGCTTGACGACGACATGAGCGATTCGTTGGCGCTGGCACGGATCCGGTCATACAGATCTTCGCCGGCATAGCCGTCCATCGTCTCTTTGGAGGCGACACCGAAGGCATCCCAGACGGTATCGGGGAACTCCAGCACCTTGACGCCACCCGCTTGCAGCCGGGTCAAGGCCGCCGCGTTGTTGGACAGGAACTGGGCCAGGTTGTCCTGGTGACCGTTACCGGCGGCAATTTCGCAGATCTTCTGCTGTGCCGGGGTAAAGCTGTCGAACACGTCGCGGTTGAAGGCCAGCGACAGACCCGCGCCCGGCTCGTGGAAACCGGCGGTGTAGTAGAACTTGGTGATTTCCTGGAAACCGGCCTTTTCGTCAGCCCAGGGGCCGATCCATTCGGTCCCGTCGATGGCACCGCTGGACAGCGCCTGATAGACTTCGGCACCCGGAAGGTTCTGGACGCTTGCGCCCATCTTGCCCAGCGCCTCGCCGCCAAGACCGGGCATCCGGAACTTGAGACCCTGGAAGTCTTCCGGCCCGGTGATCTCGTTCTTGAACCAGCCGCCCGACTGCGCGCCGGTGTTGCCGCCAAGGAACGATTTCAGACCGAAGATCTGACCGAGCTCGTCATGGAACTGCATTCCGCCGTCGTAGTAATACCAGTTCGCAAGTTCCTGCGCGGTCATCCCGAACGGAACCGAGGTAAAGAACGCATAGCCCGGATGCTGGCCGACAAAGTAGTAGTCAGCGCCGTGGTACATGTCGGCCTGACCCGAGGTCACGGCGTCGAACACCTCGAACGCGCCGACCAGTTCGCCTGCCGCCTTGAGGTCGACGGTCAATTGCCCGTCGGTCATTGCAGTGATGATGTCGGCAGCGCGCTGCGCGCTGTCATGCACCCCGGCAAGGCCGCGGCCCCAGGTTGTGACCAGCGTCAGCGTGCGGTTGCCTTGTGCGTAGACCGGTGCGGCCAGTGCGGTTGCGGCGGCGGCGGTGCCGCCGAGTGCGGAAGTGCGCAGAAAAGAACGACGATCCATATGGTTTCCTCCCTTGGAATTATTATGTCGGCCCATTCCCGGCGCCGACTGATCATTTCGCGTGGGGGCACACTAACGTCAGTTCACCAGATTGAAATACCGACAAATGCGTAAAGCGGCGAAGATTTCCCCGGATCGGTCCGAAAAATTGACTGATTCCGGTGCGAACATTGGCCACGGGCACCCCCAGCGCAGCTTTCAGCTTTGGACCGGCTAAAAACCTGATGCGTGGCGAATCGACATGCTGCGCCACAAAAACAGGGACCTCTTTGACGAAAATAATGCGTCATCGGTCCACCCCATCGATCCGTCACCGGCGCGAAATCTGGATGAGCGATGGTCGCAAGGGCGGAAACAATCGTCGGGTTTAGTGTAATCTTGTACCAGAAAGTGGTCATAGACACACGAATCTATGGCAAGTGCGCGATATCGGTTAGAGTCTCTCAGGCGGATGGCGGGGCAACTGCCAATATTCAGCATGACAGACCAACAAGGACGACCCCGTGCTGCACACAACGACTGCCGACAAGACCGCCGATTTTGCTCCGCTGGCCAACAGACGATCGATAGGCCGGTCTGACTTCGGCCTTATGTCCGCATTGCGGGAAGATGTTCGCAAATACACCCCCCAGGTCGCCCTGCTGCGGCTCTTTCGCAAATCCCGCATCGCCCTTTTCGGTCGGGCTTGGCACGAACTGGCCGTTCTCGCTCCGTTTTGCCGGCATGTCACCGCGATTGACCCAGCGGACCCGTTGTTCTTTTTGTCGCATCGCACCTACCTTGCGCGCGGCCTCAACCCGCGCAAACGGCTGCTCGCCGCCCTCGCCCACTACCGGCACGAGGCGACGGCGTTCAACCATGACTATGTCGCACAAGTCTACGAGCAGGACGGCCTGCCACTCTGGTGCGAAACCCGAAACAGCGTCGCCTATGCCATCCGCCTGACACCCGGCAACGACGTCGCCCATGAAGGCGGGTTAAGCATCGTGATGACCGTCGATCAGGTCAGGGTCTGCGTATTGTCGTTCTCGATCGTGCCGGCTGGTCTGTTGATCCGCCGTGCGGCGTTGCGAGGGGCCGGACTGACGCCTCGTTCACCGCTGATCTTTGTCACCCGCAAGCACCTCAGCCGTGATCGCAGCTATCAAGGCGCGTTCCACAGGGCGTTCGCTCGAACGACCCCGGCGCATCTGTGCATGGGTGCGCTGGCGGGACTGGCGCAGGCCGAAGGGATCGGCCACGCGCTGGGGATCCATCCCGGCAATCATCCGGCCTTTGCGCCGAAACTTGCCGCACCGTTCAGCGCCGCCTACGCGGACTTCTGGAAAAGCTTTGGCGGACGCATGGTGTCGCGGTTCGGCTATCTGATTGCGCTGCCCCTTCAACAACCACCGCTTGACAACATGGACCGTCAGAAACGCGCCAGCGCCCGTCATCGCCGGGCCTATATGTCCGCTGTAAGTCATTGTGCGCAGGCCGCGATCCTGCCTTGCGTGATTGAGCCGGGCAGTGCTGCAAGGATTGCGGACTGAACGCGCAACGTGACGATCGAAAGAAAGTTACCGAAACCCGCCGCGAAACGACATTTTATCCCTGACCCTGTGTTGACGCTCCCCAAAACCCGTGCATAAGGTCGGCCACGCAGAGAAGGGCCGATGATGACCAATGTATCGATCGTAGGTGACACGCGCATGGGCCAGTGATGGCTGACCATAAAGGTTCCCATGCGCCCCCGAACTCCGGGGGCTTTTTTTATGCCAGACAGACACGAAGGACAGACAGGATGACACAGCAGATGACCGGCGCACAGATGGTGGTTGCAGCGTTGCGCGAACAGGGCGTCGATACGATTTTCGGCTATCCGGGCGGTGCCGTCCTGCCGATCTATGACGAGATTTTTCAGCAGAACGAGATCAAGCACGTGCTGGTGCGCCACGAACAGGGCGCCGTACACGCCGCCGAAGGCTATGCGCGATCGACCGGCAAGGTCGGCGTGGCGCTGGTCACATCCGGCCCCGGTGCGACCAATGCTGTCACCGGGCTGACCGACGCGCTGATGGATTCGATCCCGATCCTTGTGCTGACCGGACAGGTCCCGACATTCATGATCGGTTTGGATGCCTTTCAGGAGGCTGACACCGTCGGCATCACCCGCCCCTGCACCAAACACAACTGGCTGGTCAAAGAGACCGACAAACTGTCGGGCATCATCCACGAGGCGTTTCACGTCGCCACCTCGGGCCGCCCCGGTCCGGTGCTGATCGATATTCCCAAAGACGTGCAATTCGCCACCGGCACTTATACAAAAAAGGCCAAGCGCAAAAGCTACTACGCGCCGCAGGTCAAGGGTGACATCAACGCGATCACCGATCTGGTCAAGCTGATGGAAAAGGCCAAAAAGCCACTGTTCTATACCGGCGGCGGCGTCATCAATTCCGGTCCCGCCGCCAGCCAGTTGCTGCGCGAACTGGTGGGGGCCACGGATTTTCCGATCACGTCGACGCTAATGGGGCTGGGGTGCTATCCGGCGTCAGGCAAGAACTGGCTGGGCATGCTTGGCATGCACGGACTGTACGAGGCCAATCTGGCGATGCACGACTGTGACCTGATGATCAACGTCGGCGCACGGTTCGACGACCGGATCACCGGTCGGCTGGATGCGTTTTCGCCGGGGTCCAAAAAGGCCCACATCGACATCGACGCCTCATCAATCAACAAGGTGATCCGGGTCGATATTCCGATCCTTGGCGATGTGGCGCATGTGCTCGAAGACCTGCTCAAGGTCTGGAAATCGCGCGGCCGCGTCACCGACAAGGACGGCGTGGCGAAATGGTGGAAACAGATCGACACATGGCGGGCGATCAACTGCCTTGATTACGCCAATTCGACCAAAGTCATCAAACCGCAACACGCCATTCAACGGCTCGAGGCGCTGACCAAAGGCCACGACCGCTATATCTGCACCGAAGTCGGGCAGCATCAGATGTGGGCGGCGCAATATCTGGGGTTCGAGGATCCGAACCGCTGGATGACCTCTGGCGGGCTGGGGACGATGGGTTATGGTTTCCCGGCGTCCATCGGCGTCCAGATGGCGCACCCCGACGCGCTGGTCATCAATGTGGCCGGCGAGGCATCTTGGCTGATGAACATGCAGGAAATGGGCACCGCGATCCAATACCGCCTGCCGGTCAAGCAGTTCATCCTCAACAACGAACGTCTTGGCATGGTGCGCCAGTGGCAGGAATTGCTGCATGGCGAACGGTATTCGCAATCGTGGTCCGAAGCCCTGCCCGATTTCGTCAAACTGGCCGAGGCGTTCGGCGCCAAGGGCATCCGCTGTTCCGACCCCGCCGATCTGGACGAGGCGATCAGGGAAATGCTGGCCTACAACGGCCCGGTGATTTTCGATTGTCTGGTAGAAAAGCACGAAAACTGCTTTCCGATGATACCATCCGGCAAGCCGCACAACGAAATGCTGATGGGCAACGCCAGCACCAAAGACGCGATCAACGCGGGCGGGGCGGTGATGGTGTGATACGGATCATGGCATACGGCGCCGCACTGCTGCTTCTGGCGGCCTGTGCCGGCCCCGGCGGGGCTGGAGCGCAAAAGGTCGAGGTGGCCGACGATACCTTTTACATCCGCGTCAACGGCAGCACGGTCGTCGTCCACAACTTTGCCACCGGGGTGATGAACCAGACCCGGCTTGAGGCCCATGCCCGTCAGGCCATCGCCCAGGTCTCGCCCTGCGCCCTTACCGATTTTCGTCAGGAACCCGGGGTGAATACCTACACCGGCACCCTGACCTGCTGAAGGAACCACCATGTCCCCGCTGAAACTCGAAAAAGGCGCGACCAGCCATTCGGCCTATAACCTCAAGGCCAACTACGAAGACACGGTCGAACGCCATACCCTGGCCGTGATTGTCGAAAACGAACCCGGCGTGCTGGCCCGTGTCATCGGCCTGTTCGCCGGGCGCGGTTACAACATCGAAAGCCTGACCGTCGCCGAAACCGACCACCTCGGCCACCGCAGCCGGATCACCATCGTCACCAGCGGCACGCCGCAGGTGATCGTACAGATCAAGGCGCAACTGGGCCGGATCGTCACCGTGCATCAGGTCAACGACCTGACGGTCGAGGGGCCATCGGTCGAACGCGAACTCGCTTTGCTCAAGGTCGCAGGGAAGGGCGATCACCGGCTTGAGGCGCTGCGCCTTGCCGACATTTTCCGCGCCAATGTCGTTGACAGCACGCTGGAATCCTTCGTTTTCGAAATCACCGGCACATCCGAAAAGATCGACGCGCTGGCCGACCTGATGCGCCCGCTGGGTCTGGTCGAGATTGCCCGCACCGGGGTCGCGGCCCTGCGGCGCGGCGCGATATAGGCGTTTGCGACCGCCGAGTTCGGTTCTGACCCGGAACGACACCACCGAACAGGCTGTGGTGCGGCATTGGCGCGTGAAAGGTTGTCGCGCCGACAGGCTTCCACAGCCCCGGTGCCCGATACTATGAAAATCTGCTGCAATGCTGACCCGCCGGACCTAGCGTCAGTCCATTGTCGTCAGCGCCGACGAAGGACAGTCGTCCGAGGTGTGAATTGCGGATTTTTTCAACGTTTGCGGTTTTCCTGCGGCTGACGGCAGTTGCTGCGGCCGCGTCATGTCTGGCCGCACCGGCAGCGCAAGCGCAAGAGGGTAATACGTCGACCACCTGTTCGCGAACTGAGGACATCGTGCTGAACCCGGCGCAGGTGGTCACCACGACCACGCTGTTCTACCGCACCCAGATCATCGGCCAGTTGCAGGGCGGCACGGTGCTTTACGATCAAAGCTTTGCCCTGCCCTATGC
>JBBSBK010000095.1:0-14775 GCA_038251315.1 Rhodobacterales bacterium
AGGTTGATCCATCTTAGTGATCGGTGCGGAGCTGAGAATCGTTCTATTGTTGTTTCGCTATTTCACAGCTCAAAGCTTCGTCAGAGGATTGACGCGGTAGTAACGTTTTTTATCGGCTCCAACCCGCAGCTAAGGGCCTGAGGCGGAATAATCGATTCGGGATTTTGCGGCTGGACGCGTGGGAGGCGGTCTGATTCAGTAGCTGGATGAGTTCGAGCGATCTGAATGATTGATAGAGCCGGGATCAAGGCGCGGTTCGAGACGCTCGCGCCGCATCTCGACGAGCGGGCCCGGCGGCTGTTCGCAGCAACGGAGGCACATGCTGCCGGTCGCGGTGGAGTAGCAGCGGTATCAGAGGCGACGGGGGTCGCACGCAGTACGATCGGCCGCGGGCTCGCGGATTTACGGAGCACCGCGAGCCCAAAGCACCGCATACGTCGGCCGGGGGGAGGCCGCAGGCCAAAGGCAGAGACTGAACCCGGCCTTCTAGCCGCGCTGGAAGAGCTCGTGCAATCGGCGACCCGCGGCGATCCCGAGGCGGCATTGCTTTGGGTGAGCCGAAGCCAGCGCCATCTTGCCAGGGCCTTGGCTGAACGTGGTTTCATGGCCAGTCAGAAACTGGTTGGCCGCTTGCTGCGCAAGCTTGGCTTCAGCCTTCAGGCCAACCGGAAAACCTTGGAGGGAAGCGCGCATCCCGACCGGGATGCCCAATTTGAGCACATCAATCGGAGGATCAAACAGTTCCAGGCTGCGGGGCAAGCGGCGATCTCGGTCGATACGAAAAAGAAGGAACTGGTCGGCGACTTCAAGAATGGCGGGAGAGAACTCCGGCCCAAAGGCAACCCCGAGCCTGTGCGGGTACACGACTTCAAGATACCCGCGCGCGGCAAGGTCGCTCCTTACGGTGTTTATGACATTACGGACAACTCAGGCTGGGTAAACGTTGGCATTGATCACGATACCGCAGCTTTCGCGGTCGAGAGCATCCGGCGTTGGTGGAATGCGTTGGGAAAGGATCGCTATCCGGGCTCTGCTGGCCTGCTAATCACCGCCGATTGCGGTGGCAGCAACGGGGCTCGCGTTCGGCTATGGAAGCATGAGCTCCAGGGCTTCGCCAACGAAACCGGCTTAGCCATTACGGTTGCCCACCACCCGCCTGGGACCAGCAAATGGAACCGCATAGAGCACCGGCTTTTCGCATTCATCACACAGAACTGGCGTGGCAAGCCGCTCGTCAGCCACGAGGTCATCGTCCAACTCATTGGAGCCACGAAGACGACCAGCGGGCTTGATGTGCAATGCCACCTCGACGAGAACAGTTATCCCAAGGCCGTCAAGATCTCCGACGCGCAGATGAGTGCGATCAACATTGATCGTGATCCTTTCCACGGAGAATGGAACTATACGATCTCGCCGAACCTACCCCCGTCCAATGACGGCCATGGAAAACGCAAGCGGCAATGATAGACGACCCTGGTAAAACCGAACGACTTAAAGCGAAAACAGAAGCCTCGCTTCCATTGGAAACCAGGCTGTCGCCGAACCTCAAAAGAACTCTTGCGAAACAGTCGCCTGGGTCTGCGATTCCAGACAGGTGCATGGTGACAGAAATCTTTTACATGGGAGATGAAGGTGGGATTGTTTGCCGTCTGGATATCGGCGGACCGGACACCAAAACCCCTTTCATCGTGTCCATAACTCATCTCATCTTCAACAGGCGATGCCCTGTATTCCGCCAAATCGAGGCCTATCAGCGGCATCGCGTCAAAAAACTTAAGCAGCAGAGCGGACGCGGTTACTGACGCCCGCACGATCGCTGACTCATCCTATCCGAAGCAGTTATATTGCGTCAGGTCCTTAGATTTCGTAAGCCGCGTCTCATCGAGACCGATACCAAGAGTGCAGATAGGCAGCTTGTCATTTGGTGAAATTTTTGAACTGTGGCGATCTGTAGGTCTGAATGAGTCAATATGATGAGACGGCGACTAATCCTTTGCGATGTCTTCACCTCGATCGCTTTGAAGGGCAATGGTCTGGCAGTTGTATTCGACTCGGATAGTTTATCGTCCTGTCAAATGCAGGCCTTTGCAGGATGGATCAATCAGGCAGAGACGGGATTCCTCGGGTCACCGACCGATCGCGATGCCGACTACAAGGTGCGAATTTTCACACCGAACCGAGAGCTTTCTTTTGCCGGTCATCCGACACTTGGTAGCTGCGCTGCATGGCTGATGTCCGGCGGGGTGCCGCAAAATGCCGGCCTGGTGCGCCAGGAATGCGGGATCGGGATCATCGAGATCGACGTCTCAGGTAAGGTTCCCGCATTTGTTGCACCAGCCACGAAAATCGGGGCGTTGCCGGAGGACCAGCTGTCTGACATTATCAAAAAACTGGGGATCGACCGAACTGCGGTCCGTGCCAGCGCTCAACTTGATAACGGTCCGGTCTGGCAGGTTCTGGAACTTACGCTGGCTGTCGATGTGCTGGCGGTGGATGCTGAACGTGTCAAAGGATTCAATGCGGCCATCGGTCTGATCGGCGCCCACCCGGAAGGATTGGATTGCCAATACGAAATCCGCATGTTGTCGTCTTCGGCCATTCGCAACGAAGACCCTATCACCGGATCGCTTATCGCTGCTTTGGGAAAATGGCTTGACGACGCTGGGCGCCTGCTTTCCCCCATCACGATCGCACAGGGCACGACACTGGGGCGTGTCGGGCGGGCGTATATCTGTCCCGACCCTGACAGGGCTGGCCGCATCCTGATCGGCGGGCATACGCAGATTATCAGTGACGGAACAGTGGAACTTTGACGCACATCAATCGACGTTGCACATTGCTGGACTGACCGCCATTCGCACCCGAGCTCCGCGTCCGGGCTTTGCACTCAGCTTGCCGTCTGTGACGATTACCTCGCCGCGCGCAATGACGGTTTCCGGCCAACCGATCACGCTGTAACCCGCGAAAGGGTTGTAACCTGTGTTGTCATGCAGATCGTTTTCGCCATAGGTGACACGCGTTTCGGGGTTCCAGATCGCGATGTCGGCATCGGCGCCGGGCGTGATCTTGCCTTTTCCAGTCAAGCCAAAGATCGCGGCAGGCCCGGTGGAAGTCACTTCGACGAACTTTTCAATTCCCATTTTGCCTTGACTGACCATCGCGTTGAACATCAGGGGAAGGCGCACTTCCAGCCCAGGCATCCCGTTGGCGATCTTGTTGAAAGGTGCATTGTTCCCATGCGCGAACTTGCCGGTGTCGTCCATCCGGTAGGGTGCGTGGTCGGACGACACGATCTGAAGATCGCCTCGCGCCAGTGCGGCCCACAGCGCGTCTTGATCGTCCGTCGTTCGCTGCGGCGGGCTGCACATAAAGGCGGCACCCTGATTGCCGGGTTTGTCGAGGATATCGTCAGTCATGAACAGATAGTGCGGGCAGGTTTCGGCGCTGACCCTGACGCCACGCGCCCGTGCAACACGGACCAATTCGGCCCCTTCGCGAGTCGAGACGTGGAACAGCATGATCGGCTGGCCGGTGAATGCGCTGAATTGGCACATACGCCCCAGCGCCTCGATTTCGGCCTCGCGCGGATGCGACAGGGCGTGGTATTTCGGCGCAGTCTGTCCGGCGTCCAGCAGTTGTTTGGTGGCGTGGCGGATCAGGCCATCGTTTTCGGCATGAAAGCAGACCAGAGCGCCACCTTGTCGTGCCACGTCTAGGATGGCGAGGATTGACGTGTCATCCAACCGTACCTTGTCGTAGGTGGTGAAGATCTTGATCGAGCGGTGATCGTCCGCGATCAGCGCCGGGATGTCGTGGCTGAGGTTCTCGCCAGAAATGTCTGCAACGATCATGTGAAAGGCGTAGTCGATCAGTGCGCCGCGTTCGGCCAGCTTTGCATAGTCTGCAACCACATCACGGATGCGTTGACCGGGATGCTGCGCTGCGAAGGACACGACCGTCGTCGTGCCGCCAAAGGCAGCTGAGCGGGTCGCGCTTTCGAACGTGTCGGCGTTCATTATTCCAGCGCCCGAAATCTGTTCGATATGGCAGTGGCTGTCGACGCCGCCCGGCAGGACAAAGCGCCCGGTCGCATCGATCTCCCGTTCGCCTTCAGGCAGTTTGCGTCCCAGCATCGCGACCTTGCCGTCCGTGATCGCGACATCCGCGACGAACTGTTCCGTTGCCGTGACGATTGTGCCGCCACGGATGACCAGGTCAGATGGGTCTGTCGACATTTCTCACTCCGCTTGGCCAAGGTTCTTGCTTCCGCATACCAAGCGTATACTATCGGCCAGATTGGGAAAGCCAAATGGTTTCCGATCTGACCTGTAGATCGCGCTGATGGCGTCAAGTGGGGCCTGGATGAAGCAAGGCGAAAAGATCCCGCAAACTCTCGGCCAATCGGCGCATGGACGGCTGCGCGAAATGATTCTCGGAGGAGAGCTTTCGGCCGGCACAAGGCTGCAGGAAAAGACATTTGCAGACTTCCTGGGCGTGTCGCGTACGCCGGTTCGGGAGGCGATTGCGCTATTGATCAGCGAAGGTCTGGTGACCCGATCGAGCGGCGGCGTTCCAACCGTTAACTCGATCTCCGTCACCGATTTCATGGAGATTCTGCATGTCCGCCGATTGCTGGAATGCGAAACTGCAAGGCAGGCAGCAGGTGTCAATTCGCCGGTCGAACCGCTTCTTGCACTCCGAAAGCGCGTCGATTCATTTCTGACGGGTCCACGGCCCACCGCTGCGGACCATATGCGCTTGGACGATGACCTGCATATTCTTGTTGCCCAAATCGCCGGGTCGCGGCTGTTGACCGAGCTGATCCGGAATCTTCGCATCAAGACCCGCATGTTCGATCAGGGTTCGATCCCGGCCCGATTTGAACCAGGCTGCCACGAACACATCGAGCTGATCGATGCGATTCTCGCCCGTGAACCGGAGCGGGCGGAAAATGCGATGCGGATCCATATCACCAACGCCCGCGAAGCGATCATCAACCATATCCACCGCCTGTTCTAGCCCCGCGCGCAGAGCGTCGGCAAATGGTATTGACTCACCATGCGCACTGTATACCATCGGCATTCACAGACAGATGCGGGGGGGCATGACGTGACTGCACGCGACAAAAGACCCGATGACGGGATCGGCCTCGTGATCACGTTTCTCTATTACCGCGACCTTGCCGGTGCGATGGCGTTTTACGAGCGGATCTTGGGGCTGGAGCAGGTCATCGATCAGGGCTGGTCAAAGATTTACCGCATCGCCGGCCGGGCGCACATCGGTCTCGTTGACGAGGCGCGCGGCATGCACAAATGGGCCGAGCACAAGACCGTGCAGGTCTGCATTCGGGTGCCGGATGTTGATGCCTGGTATGACTGGGCGCGGTCGCAGGACGTCAACGGGCTGACGGTGCCGCGCGACGGCCACGAACTCGGCATCCGCGCTTTCGTCTTCAACGACCCGGAAGGCTATCAGATCGAAGTGCAATCGGTTTTGGCTTCTGCCTGACCGGTCTGAAATGAGCTTGGGCGCAATTCTGCCCCAAACCCCAACAAGGAGATGAAAATGACCAATTCAAGAAAGAGCGCGTGGCGCGTTCTGCTCGGCACCGCCGCAATCGCGCTGACGACGACATCCGTCGCTTATGCCAAGGAATTGACGGTCGGACTGACCTCGGACGCGGTTCACTTCGACCCGCAGGCGGGCGAAGAACTGTCGTCCAACATCATGTTCTACCATGTCTATGACCCGCTGGTCCGGCGTGATGCCGATCTGAACTTTGGCCCCGGCCTTGCCGAAAGCTGGGAATTGGCCGACGATACGACGTGGGTTTTTCACCTGCGTCCCGGCGTAAAGTTCCATGACGGCAGCGACTTCAAGGCATCTGATGTGGTTTTTACGATCAATCGCCTGAAGGCGTCGTTGATGGCGAACCTTGGTGCCAACATCACCACCGCCACCGCAATCGATGACCTGACGATCGAGATCAAGACGCCGTTTCCTTACGCCGCCCTGCCCAACGACCTTGCCGCGATCCTCATCCTGAGCGAGGCGCATGTGACCGCCGTGGGTGATACGGAACTGGATTCGAACCCGATGGGCACCGGGCCCTACAAAATGGGTGAATGGATCAAAGAGGATCACATCACTTTGGTCGCCAACCCCGACTACTATATGGGCGCGCCCAAGATCGACGAAGTGACATTTCGCCCGATCACCAACCCCGCAACCCGCACCGCTGCTCTGCTGACAGGCGAGTTGGACATCGTCCAGGACCTCGCCGTCCGCGACGTCGATAGGGTCAAGGCCGAAGAAGGCTTTGAAGTTGTGACCAAACCCAGCCTTTTGAATATCGTTCTGGCGATGGACATGCGCGAACAATCCCCGACAATCCCGCTCGATACCAACCCGATGACCGATCACCGGGTCCGCGAGGCGATTGCGCGGGCGATCGACGTCGACACGATCTCGACGGTAATCATGAACGGGTTGTCAACTCCGTCCGAGCAATATGTTCCTTCCACGCATGTCGGTTATCTGCCCGGTGCCGACTTTCACGCCATGTATCCGTTCGACGTCGATGCGGCCGAACAACTGATGGCGGATGCGGGCTATGCCGACGGCTTTACCATGACGCTGGACACCACCAACAACCGCTATGTCAACGATGCCCAAATCGCACAGGCGCTGGCCTCGATGCTCGCCAAAATCGACATCGACCTGCAACTGAACCTGATGCCAAAGTCGAATTTCTTCGGTTACATCCGGGTTCCGTCCGATCAGTCGAGCTTTATCATGTCAGGGTGGGACGTGCCGTCGGGTGATGCCGGGTCGATGTATTCGGTGCTGTTCTACAGCCGCGACGTCAAGGAAGGTTACGGGCAGGTCAACCGGGGCAGCTATTCCAACCCGGCGCTTGATGCGCTGATCGACCAGGCCGACAGCACGGCAGATATCGACGAACGGGCGGGGTATCTGCGCGACGCGACCCAGATCCTGCTCGACGATATTCCGATGATCCCGGTCCACTACGAACAGGACATCTACGGCGCGCGCGACGGCGTGACCTTTACCCCGCGTGCCGACAAGTTCCTGTGGGTCTACGACATGGACGTGGCCGAGTAACCACCGCCATCAGCGGCGCCCGCCACCCGCGGGCGCCGTATCCCCGACAGACAGGACATCCTACCTTGCTCGGTTACACGATCAAACGCCTGTTGCAGATGACGCTCGTGCTGTGGGCGGTGTCGGTCATCGTCTTTCTGATGATGAGCTTTACCGGCGACCCGGTGTTCATGGTGATCCCGATCGACAGCACCCAGGCCGAGATCGACCAGGCCCGCCGCATCCTTGGCCTCGACCGGTCGATGCTGGCGCAATACTGGATATTCGTCAGCAACATGCTTCAGGGTGATTTCGGCCGGTCATACGTTTTCGGCCAACCCGCGATGCAACTGATCCTCGAACGTCTGCCCGCGACGATGGAAATCGTCGTACTTGCGATGCTTATCGCCGCCACCGTGGCGATCCCGCTGGGTGTTTATGCCGGTGCCAATCCGGGGCGGGCGTCAAGCCGGGCGATCATGTCAGGCTCACTTCTGGGGATCTCGCTGCCCGGGTTCTGGGTCGGCATGATGCTGATCTTCTTTTTCGCCGTGCGCTGGCATTTGCTGCCCTCGTCCGGGCGCGGCGATACGGTCGAGGTCTGGGGTCTGCGGCTGTCTTTTCTCACCGTTGATGGTTGGCGGCACCTGATCCTGCCCTCGGTCACGTTGTCGCTTGGCACGCTGGCGATCCTTTTGCGGATCACGCGGGCGGGCATGATGGAGGTCACGCGGCAGGACTACATGAAATTCGCCCGCGCCAAGGGCGTGTCACGGCGCGGCGTGCTGTATGGTCACGGGCTGCGCAATGCGCTCATTCCCGTTGTGACTATCTTTGGCCTGCAACTTGGCGACCTTATCGCCTTTGCCACAATCACCGAAACGATCTTTGCCTGGCCCGGCCTTGGCAAACTGCTGATCGACTCGATTTATCGCGCCGACCGGCCGGTCATCGTCGTCTACCTGATGCTGGTCGCGCTGATCTTCGTGGTCATCAACTTTATCGTCGACATCGCCTATACGCTGATCGACCCACGCATCACCGTGAAATGACAAGATGAGCGCATTCTGGGCATCCGAATTTTTCTACAACTGGCGCCACAACGCATCGGCAGTGGCCGGCAGCGTGATCCTTGTGATCTTTGCTGCGATCGTCCTTGCTGGGCCGCTGCTGGTGGCGCAAAACCCCTATGACATCGGTTCGTTGAACCTGCTCGACAGCTACAAGCCGCCGATGTGGGTGGTTGGCGGCGATCCTACGTTTCCGCTGGGCACCGACGGGCAGGGGCGCGATGTTCTGGCCTCGATCTTTTACGGCACGCGGGTGTCGGTGCTGATTGGGGTGTCGGCAATGGCATTATCGTGCATCATCGGCACCAGTCTGGGTCTGCTGGCAGGGTTTTACGGCGGGCGGCTGGACAGCGTCATCATGCGGATCGCTGACGTTCAGCTGTCTTTTCCTTCGATGCTGATTGCGCTGTTTCTCATGTCGGCTTTCGGCACCGGCATCGACAAGGTGCTGATCGCGCTGACGGCGGTCGGCTGGGTGGTCTATGCCCGAACTGTGCGTGGTTCGACGCTAAGCGAGGTCAACAAGGAATACGTTCAGGCCGCCCGTGTGGCGGGTCTGCGCGATGCCAAGATCATTCGCCGCCATATCCTGCCCAACGTGATGACCCCGGTCATCGTGGTCTCGACCGTGCAGGTGGGCACCTTTATCCTGATCGAGGCGTCGCTGTCGTTTCTTGGCGTCGGTGTGCCGATCACCAAACCGTCGCTAGGGCTGTTGATCAAGAACGGCTTTGACGTGCTTTTTTCCGGCCTGTGGTGGACGAGCGTGTTTCCCGGCCTTTTCATCATGGCTCTTGTTTTCGGAATCAACCTTTTCGGCGACTTCCTGCGCGACGAACTGAATCCGAGGCTGAAATGACCGGAACGCCCCTGCTCTCGGTGCGCGATCTGCGCACGTATTTCCATACCTTTTCCGGGGTCGTAAAGGCCGTCAACGGAGTGAGTTTTGACATCGGCGCTGGCGAGGTGATGGGGCTTGTGGGCGAAAGCGGTGGCGGCAAATCGGTGGTCGGCTTTTCGATCCTGGGTCTTATCGACCCACCGGGGCGAATCGAGGGCGGCGCGATATTGCTGGATGGTATCGACCTTGTCGGCGCGACCGAGGACCGTCTGCGCGATGTGCGCGGCTGCGATATTTCGATGGTGTTCCAGGATCCGATGACCTCGCTCAACCCGCTGCATACCGTCGGGCGACAGATGGATGAAATGCTGCGGCTTCACACTGATCTTGATGCGCACGCCCGAAAGCGCGCCTGTATCCACATGCTGGAAAGTGTCGGCATCTCACGTGCCGCAGAACGGCTCGGTGCATATCCACATCAGTTTTCCGGCGGAATGCGGCAGCGTGTCGTCATTGCCATCGCCCTGCTGGCCGGTCCACGCCTCATCATCGCGGACGAGCCGACGACCGCGCTCGACGTGACGATCCAAAGCCAGATACTGAAACTGATGCGCCGCCAGATCGCCGAGCGGGGTGCGTCGATGATCCTGATCACCCATGATCTTGCCGTGGTGTCGGAAATGGCCGACCACATCACCGTGCTGTACTGCGGCAAGGTGGTAGAGCGGGGGTTGACCCGCGACGTGATCCGGCGCCCGGCACATCCCTACACGCGTGGGCTGATCGACAGCATTCCCAATCCGCATGACCGCCAGAAGCGGCTTCGTCAGATTCCCGGTTCGGTTCCCGATATCCGCAACCTACCCACGGGCTGCAATTTCCACGAACGCTGCCCGCGCGCACAAACGATCTGCGCGACTGCCGAACCTGAATTGGCGCCGCAACGCGACGGTCTGCATGCCGCCTGCCACTTTCCGTTGATGGAAGGAGAACCGGCATGACCGCGATGCTGGAGGTCCGCGATCTGGAGCAGAAATTCCCGATCGGTGGCGGGATCATCGACCGGCTGCGCTTTGACAAGGGCAGGCTCAGGATCGAAAACAAGGTCGTCCATGCAGTGAACGGCGTCAGCTTTTCCATCGCCAAGGGCGAAGTGATGGCGCTGGTTGGCGAAAGTGGCTGCGGCAAGTCGACCGTGGCCAAGACCATCGCCCGCATCTACAAGCCCACCAGCGGGGAAATACGTGTCGACGGACAGGACATCGCGGCACTTGCCCCGCGCGAAATGTTGCCGGTGCGCGCGAAGATGCAGATGATCTTTCAGGACCCATTTGCCAGCCTCAACCCGCGCCAAAAGGTCCGCGATATTGTCGCCGAACCGTTGCTGGAACAAACGATGGGACGCGCGGCCAAGTCCGAGGTGGCAGATCTTACGCTGGCGTTGCTGGCCCGTGTCGGGTTGAACGCCGAACACGCGGGTCGCTATCCACACCAGTTTTCAGGAGGTCAGCGACAGCGGATCGGAATCGCCCGCGCTTTGTCCGTCAACCCCGGTCTGATCATTGCGGATGAACCGGTCTCGGCGCTGGATGTCTCGATTCAGGCGCAGATCCTCAACTTGATGATGGACCTGAAAGACGAGTTCGGGCTGGCCTACTTGTTCATCAGCCACGACCTGTCGGTGGTGCATCACATCGCCGACCGCGTCGGGGTGATGTATCTGGGCTTTATGGTCGAAAATGCACCGCGCGACACGCTGTTCGCGGCACCCCGCCACCCCTATACCCGCGCGCTGCTATCCGCCGCGCCGTCGATCGAGGACAAGCGCGGCGTCGCGGAGATCGAGTTGACCGGCGAGGTGCCAAGCGCGCTCAGCTTGCCATCGGGCTGTTGTTTCCGGACCCGCTGCCCCTTTGCATGGGGTCGCTGCGCCACCGAACGCCCGGCCTTGCAGTCCGTGGGCGATCATCACACCGTCGCATGTCACCTGATCGACGAACCGCAAAGGGATCGCACATGACCCAACCTGTCATCATCGCCCAGGCCCGGCTGACCCTCAGCGAACCGCACGACTGCTCTGACAGCAATGATCTGCTGACGATTTTTCACGCCGTGTTCGACACGCTGATCCGCCGCGTCGGTCAGGGTTTCGTGCCGCATCTGGCCGCGCGGTGGGATGTGACAGCCGATGCGCGGACGTGGACGTTTTACCTGCGCGACGGTGTGCAATTCCACGACGGCTCGCCCTGCGACGCCGACGCGGTGCGTCAGTCGCTGGTGCGGATGGCCCGCGCGGACAAGGGTTATACGCTAGGATCACCTGCGGTCTGGCGGCAGTATCTGGGCGGGGCAGAGATTAACGTGCCGGACGCTCGGACTGTCATGGTTCGGCTGGCAGAACCGATGGCCGATCTGCTCGACGTGCTGGAACAGGCGTTCATCATCGCACCGTCGTCTTTCCCGGCCCACGATGCAGGGCAGCATGACCGACCTGTCGGCTCCGGTCCGTACGGCATCGTTTCAGTCAGCGCGGACGAAATCCACGCCAGTCGGGTCGTGGTCCATTTTGCCGGAACGCCCGAAAACGCCAATCTGATCTGGCGGCGCGAACCTGATCCGGCAAGGCGATTGGCGCTGTTGATGGGGGGGCATGTGCAGATTGCCAATGCGCTTGATTTCCATGCGTCGGAATGTCTCGACGGCACCACCGCCAGCCGCCACGCATACCTGTCACCAGTGGCGATCATCTACCTGCTGAACGCCGCACATGGGCCCCTGTCAGACGCGCGGGTCCGGCGTGCCCTGTCACTTGCTGTGGACCGACCAGCCTTGATCGAAGATGTCGTTCAGGGCGCAGCGCAGCCGTTAACGGGCTTTGTCAGTCCGGCGCACTATAGCGCGGGCGACAGCGCGGGAGCCGAACGCAATCTGGATGCCGCCCGCGCGCTGCTGGCCGAAGCAGGCTACGGCGATGGTTTGACGCTTGCGGTCGATTGTCCGACCCGCCTGCCGGACGAGGCGGAACGATTGACCGCCTGCCTTGGGGCACAGTTGACCCAGATCGGCGTCCGACTCGACGTGTATCTGCATCAGGACCGCGAGGCCTATGCCCATATGGTGCGCCGCAAGGAAATTCGCGATCTCTGCGTCTTTGATTCCAGCCCGATGAGCACCTTCCGGGTTCTGGTCGAAAAGATTGACGCCCGCATCAAGGGTGCGTGGTGGCAGGGCTATCACAATCCGGCAGTTGAGGCACTTATCGACACGGCGCGGGTAACCACCGATCGCAGCGCACGCGCGGCAATCCTCGCCGACGCTTATGCCGAATTGCAGCGCGATCCTCCATGGCTGACGCTTTACAATCCGATCAGGGTGATCGGTCTGGCCGGATCGCATCCCGATTTTATCATGCCCACCGATGGCGTGATCGACGTGGCGCGGCTGCCAAAGATCGGCGGCTCGCATGGCTGACATGATCATCACTGGCGGCATTGTGGTCACGATGGACCCCGCCCGCAGGGTGATTGACGACGGGGCCGTGGCCGTGACAGCGGGCCGCATCGTCGCGGTCGGCACTTCGGCCGAGATCGCTGCGGCACACACCGCGCCGCAGGTCATCGACGCTGCCGGCAAGCTGGTGATGCCCGGACTGATCGACGTGCATGCCCATGCCGGACACGGCCTGATCAAGACGATGGGAATGGAGCAGCACGACGATTGGGAGGCGATCTGCGGCGAAGTTTATACCACCGGATCGACGCCGGAGTTCTGGTATGCCGAGGCACGGTTGGCAGCGCTGGAGCGGCTGCGCTTTGGCGTGACCTGCGGCGTGTCGCTTTTGGGTGGCGGCGACACCATCATGCGCACGGACGATCCGGTCTATGCCGACGCGCATTGCACCGGCGTGACCGAGGTCGGCACCCGGTCGGTCGTCGCCATCGGCCCGACCCGCCCGCCGCATCCGCGCACATATGCAAGTTGGCAGGACGGAAATAAGACCGAATATCCGGTCAGCTTTGAGAGGCAATTCAAGACCTGCAGCGATGTCCTGTCACGCTGGCACGGCACGCAAGACGGGCGTTTGAATATCGCGCTGCTGTATCCGGTTCTGCGCGATGAACATGAGGCAGCGATGTCCGACGCGGACTATGCCGAGGCGGTCCGTCAGGTGCAGGCGGTCCGCGCCCTGTCGCGCGAAGCGGGGGTCGTGTTCACGCAGGACGGCCACTGGAAAGGGTCGGTGACGCGGGCCGAAAAGCTTGGGCTGCTTGGCCCGGACGCGCTTTTGTCGCACGCCATAGACTTAAGCGACGAGGAAATTGCCATTTGCGCCGACACCCAAACCCGGATCGCGCACAACCCCTCTGCCATCGCCTCGATCATGGGGCGCTGCCCCGCGATCGAACTGCTCGAGGCAGGCGTAATCGTGGCCATCGGGTCGGACGCGACGGCCCCGGACCGGTCCGCCGATATGTTCCGCCACATGCAGCAGGCCATGCACTACCATCGCCGCCATTTTCGCGACGCAGGCGTGTTGCCGCCCGGCAAAGCATTGGAAATGGTGACGATTGATGCAGCCAAAGCGTTGGGGATGGATGCAGATATCGGATCACTGGAAGTCGGCAAACGCGCTGATATCGTTCTGGTCGACATGGCCCGCCCGCATCTCTACCCGCCCAACATGCCTGTGTTCCGCGCGATCTATTTTGCCAATGGCAATGATGTTGATACGGTGATCGTCGGGGGTGAGGTAATGCTTGATCGCGGGCGGCCGACCCGCATCACCGAAACGGAGGTGCTGCGCGACGCTGCGCGCGAGGCCGATTTAATGATCGACCGGATCGGCGCGCGCGACATGCTGGGACTGCCCGATGGCTTTTGGGGTGCTGCCCGTTATCCTGCCCCGCAGACCCGCTGAAAGGACAGCCATGACCATCTTTATCGTCAATCCCAACAGCAGCCAGACGGTGACCGATGGCATCGATCGCACGGTGGAACCGATGCGTGCCACATGCCCGGTGCCGATCGTTTGCCGCACGCTTGCCGAAGGGCCAAAGGGGATCGAGACCCAAGCCCATGTCGATGGGGTGGTGACGCCTTTGCTGGCGCATTGCGCGGCGCTGGAAGATCAGGCATCGGCCTTCGTCGTCGCCTGCTTTTCCGATCCCGGTCTGGCCGCCTTGCGCGAACAATCGAGCCGCCCGGTGCTGGGCATCGCCGAAAGCGCGGTGCTGACCGCGATGATGACGGGGCAGCGGTTCGGCATCATCTCGATCCTGTCGCGTTCGATCCCGCGTCATATGCGATATCTTGGCGCGATGGGGGTGATGGATCGGCTTGCGGGCGATTTGCCGCTGGAACTGGGTATCGCGGAACTCGCCGACCGGGATCGGACTTTCGCCCGGCTGAAAACCGTAGGCGCGGCACTGCGTGACGACAAGGGCGCCGACGTGGTGATCCTTGGTTGTGCCGGGATGACCGCGTTCCGCGCCGATCTTGAAGCCGAGCTTGGACGTCCCGTAATCGAACCTTGTCAGGCCGCCGCTGCGATGGCGATAGCAAGGCTCGCGCTGGCACGGGCAGACGGAAAAGGAACCCGCGTATGACGAAACTGACCGCAGAAGCGAAGGGCGTCTATGTCATCGCCGTCACGCCTTTTCATGCCGATGGCGCGATCGACATGGGCAGCACAGACAGGATGGTCGATTTCTATCTGGAGGCTGGCGCGACGGGTCTAACTGTTCTGGGCATGATGGGCGA
>JBBSBK010000096.1:0-14731 GCA_038251315.1 Rhodobacterales bacterium
CAAGCCATAGATCGACTGGTCGTCGTCGCCGACGCAACAGATGTTCTTGTGATCAGCCGCCAGCAGCCGCAGCCACAGATATTGGGCGACGTTGGTATCCTGATATTCGTCGACAAGGATGTAGCGGAACCAGCGTTGGTACTGCCGCAGAATGTCGTCGTGGGTCTGAAAGATCGTCACGACGTGCAGCAGCAGGTCGCCAAAGTCCGTCGCGTTCAGGTCGCGCAGACGGGCCTGATAGGCGGCGTAGAGTTCGACGCCCTTGTGATCGAACGCGCCGCTTTCGGCCACCGGCACCTTGTCGGGCGTCCATGCGCGGTTTTTCCAGCTGTCGATGATCCCGGCGAGCATCCGCGCGGGCCAACGTTTGTCGTCGATGTTGGCGGCAGAAAGCAGTTGTTTCAGCAGGCGGATCTGGTCGTCGGTGTCCAGAATGGTGAAGTTCGATTTCAACCCGGCCAGTTCCGCGTGGCGGCGCAGGATTTTGACGCTGATCGAATGGAAGGTGCCCAGCCACGGCATCCCCTCGACCGCCTCGCCCAATAGCCCACCAATACGCGACTTCATTTCGCGCGCGGCCTTGTTGGTAAAGGTGACGGCAAGGATTTCGTTGGGCCGCGCGGTGCCGGTGGTCAGCAGATGCGCGATGCGGCAGGTCAGCGCCTTGGTCTTGCCCGTGCCAGCGCCCGCAAGCATCAGGACAGGCCCGTTCAAGGCCTCGACTGCCGCGCGTTGTGCCGGGTTCAAGCCGCTGAAATAGTCGGCCGTCGCAGGCCGTGCCATCGCCTGACGGGACAATGGCACAGCGGCAGCAAAGGCATCTTCGTCGGAAAAACTGGTCATGCCGGGCAATCTAGCGTCAGTTGACCGGCAGATAAAGGGTTGTTCGCGTTCTGTTCACGCAAGACGTGTTACATCGGCTGCGCGTTGAAGGTGAACACCTGTTCGCCCGCCACGCGGTAGCCGTCGATCAGGCCCTTGGCCTTGTCGCTGGTCAGCCATTCTTCCAACTGCGCGGCAAGGTCGGCGCGCACGGTGGGGTGCAGGTCTATATTTACCGGCAGATAGCTGTATTGGTTGACCATCGCCGGATCCCCTGCATAAAGCAGCGCCAGATCGCCCTTGTTTTCAAAGTTCAGCCAGCTTGCACGATCCGACAGAATATAGGCATCCATCGCCGCTGCGGTGTTCAGCGCCGCACCCATGCCCTGCCCGACCGACCGATACCAGTCACCCATCGGGGTGATCCCGGCCTTGGACCACAGCGCCTGTTCGGCCTTGTGGGTGCCCGAATCGTCGCCCCGGCTGACGAATGGCGCGGCGGTTTTTTCGATGTCGGTCATCGCCTCGATGGCACTGGCGTCGTCGGCCACGCCAGCCGGGTCACCCGCAGGGCCGACGATGACGAAATCGTTGTACATGATTTCACGCCGATGGGTCAGGTTGCCGCCCGCGACGGCGGCTTCCTCGGCGGCTTTGGCGTGGACCAGCACGGCGTCGACGTCGCCGGCTTTGGCCAGCGTGATGGCCTGTCCGGTGCCGACGACCAGCATTTCGACGGTGATCCCGGTGTCCGCCTCGATTTCGGGCAGCAGCACTTCGGCAAGGCCAGAGTTGGCGAACGATGTGGTGACGGCCAGTTTCAGCGCGTCGGCCTGCGCCAGTCCGGCCACAAGGGTAAAGGCGGCGGCAAGGATCGTGGAGTGTTTCATGGTATCAGATCTCCGTTCAGGTGGCCCTTGGTTTCGGGCGTTTGGGGTTGGTCGAAAAAGGTGGGCGCGGTGCCGCTGTCGTGCAATCGCCCCCGGTGGATGAACAGCACATCGTCGGCCAAACGGCGGGCCTGTCCGACATTGTGCGTGGACATGATGATGCGGGTGCCGCTGGCGCGGGCATCGCGCAGGATGGTTTCGATTTCTGCCGTCGCCGCGCCGTCAAGGTTGGCACAGGGTTCGTCAAGAAACAGCACCTGCGGGGTCGTGATTAAAGCGCGGGCAAGGGCCATCTTTTGCCGCTCGCCGCCGGACAGATCGGAGCAGTCGAGGTCGGCGCGATTGGTCAGGCCGACCCGCGCGATCATCACGTCGGCGGCAGCACGGGCCGCGTGTCGCCCCTGCCCGGCCAGTTGCAGCGGAAAGGCGATACAGTCACGGGCGTTGCGGCGCATCAGGATCGGCGTTTGGAATACGAATGCTTGCGCGGCACGAGCCTGTGCCAGCGGAACGGCCCAGTCGATGCTGCCGCTGCGCAACCGCTCCAGCCCGTGCATGGCGCGCAACAGCGACGTCTTGCCTGCCCCGTTCGGCCCCAGCAAAATCGTGATCCCCTGCCCCGCGATGGTCAGCGACAGCGGCCCAAGGATTTGCTTGCCCTGACGGCGCAACACGATGTCGGTCAGGCGCAACGGCAAAATCACCATGTCCGCCCCCGTTCGGTGCGCGACAGCATGTGCAGCGCCAGATTGACCGCAATCGCCAACCCGATCAGCACGAACCCCAGCGCCAGCGCCATCGCGAACGCGCCCTTGCCGGTTTCCAGCGCGATCGCCGTGGTCAGCACTCGTGTCGCATGGTCGATATTGCCGCCGACAATCATGATCGCTCCGACCTCGCCAATCGCCCGCCCGAACCCGGCCAAGGCCGCCGTCAGCAGGGCGCGCCGCCCGTCCCAAAGCAGCGCTTTGATCCGCTGGCCGCGTGTCGCGTTAAGGGATATCAACAGGTCGTGGTAATCGGCCCAAAGATCACGGATCGCCTGATGCGCGATGGAGGCGATGATGGGCGTGATGATAATGACCTGCGCGATGATCATCGCCGTTGGCGTAAACAGCAGGCCGAAAACGCCCAGCGGGCCGGATCGTGAAAACAGGACATAAACGATCAACCCGACCACCACGGGCGGTAAGCCCATCAGCGCGTTCATCAAGGCGACCGCAATGCGGCGCAACCGGAACCGGCTGATCGCCAACCATGCGCCGAACGGCAGTCCCAGCAGCGCCGCAATCAGCGTCGCCGTGACCGTGACCTGCAAGGACCTCAGTGTGATTTCGACCAGATCGGGGTCAAAACGGGCGATCATCTGCCATGCGCCGACCAGACCTGCCCAGATATTGTTCATCGCACCCCCTATCCATGCTCGTGCTATCAAGCGACCCTCAGGCGTCAAAGTGTCAAATCGACCAAGGCCCGTCGGTTTACGCCGTTCCGCCGCATCGTCGCAATGCGATGTTTACGACGGGTCACAAAGTTCTTACAAAATGCTGCGCGTGCAAAAGGGATTGTCCAGATGGCCGACTTCAAGAAGATACTGATCGCCAACCGGGGCGAAATCGCGATCCGGGTCATGCGGGCCGCAAACGAGATGGGCAAGCGCACGGTGGCCGTGTTTGCAGAAGAGGACAAGCTGGGCCTCCATCGTTTCAAGGCCGACGAGGCGTATCGGATCGGTGAAGGCTTGGGGCCGGTCGCCGCCTACCTGTCGATCCCCGAAATCATCCGCGTCGCCAAGATGTCGGGGGCCGATGCGATTCACCCCGGCTATGGCCTGCTGTCAGAAAACCCCGATTTCGTCGATGCCTGCGTCGCTGCGGGAATCACGTTCATCGGTCCCAAGGCCAAGACCATGCGCGAATTGGGCGACAAGGCGTCGGCCCGTCAGGTCGCCATTGCCGCCGGGGTTCCGGTAATCCCGGCGACGGACGTGCTGGGCGACGACATGGGCTTGGTCAAGAAACAGGCGGCCGAGGTTGGCTATCCGCTGATGCTCAAGGCATCATGGGGCGGCGGCGGACGCGGCATGCGGGCGATCTACAACGAAAAAGAGCTTGAGGAGAAGGTGCGCGAGGGCCGGCGCGAGGCAGAGGCGGCGTTTGGCAATGGCGAGGGCTATCTGGAAAAGATGATCGAACGCGCCCGCCACGTCGAGGTGCAGATCCTGGGCGACAGCCAAGGCAACATCTATCATCTGTGGGAACGCGATTGTTCGGTGCAGCGGCGCAATCAGAAAGTCGTCGAACGCGCCCCAGCCCCCTACCTGTCCCCCGCCCAGCGCGAAGAGATTTGCAATCTGGGCAAGAAACTTTGCCAGCACGTGAATTACGAATGTGCGGGAACGGTCGAGTTCCTGATGGATATGGATTCGGGTGAGTTTTACTTTATCGAGGTAAACCCCCGCGTGCAGGTCGAACATACCGTCACCGAAGAGGTTACAGGCATCGACATCGTCCGCGCCCAAATCCTGATCGCCGAGGGCAAATCGCTGACCGAGGCGACGGGCTGTGCGTCGCAATACGACGTCAAGCTCGATGGCCACGCCCTTCAATGCCGGGTCACGACCGAGGATCCGATGAATAACTTCATCCCCGACTATGGCCGCATCCAGATGTATCGCAGCGCCACCGGCCCCGGTATCCGGCTGGACGGCGGCACGGCCTATTCGGGTGCGGTCATCACGCGTTATTATGACAGCCTGTTAACCAAGGTAACGGCCCGCGCGCCGACCCCGGAAATGGCGATTGCCCGGATGGACCGGGCGTTGCGCGAATTTCGTATCCGTGGCGTGTCGACCAACATCGCCTTCGTCGAAAACTTGCTGAAACACCCGACGTTTCTGAACAACCAGTACACGACGACATTCATCGACAAGACGCCAGAACTGTTCAATTTCAAGAAACGCCGCGACCGGGCGACGAAAATTCTCACCTACATTGCCGACATCACGGTGAACGGGCACCCCGAAACCCAAGGGCGGCCAAAACCGGCGGCCGAGGTGAAATTGCCCCGCCCGCCGGTCAAACCGACAACCGACGTACCGAACGGGACGCGTCAGATTCTGGACGCCAAAGGACCAAAGGCGGTGGCCGACTGGATGCTGGCGCAAAAACAGCTTCTTGTGACTGACACCACCATGCGCGACGGCCATCAATCGTTGCTGGCGACGCGGATGCGGTCGATCGACATGATCAATGCCGCGCCTGCCTATGCAACCAAGATGTCCAACCTGTTCAGCGTCGAATGTTGGGGCGGGGCGACCTTCGACGTGGCTTACCGGTTCTTGCAGGAATGCCCGTGGCAACGGCTGCGCGATATCCGGGCGGCCATGCCCAACATCATGACGCAGATGCTGCTGCGGGCCAGCAATGGCGTCGGTTACACGAACTACCCTGACAACGTGGTGCAATTCTTTGTGCAGAATGCCGCCGCCAGCGGCGTCGATGTGTTTCGCGTCTTTGACCCGCTGAACTGGACCGAGAACATGCGCGTGGCGATGGATGCTGTCATTGACTCGGGCAAGCTGCTTGAGGCGTCGATCTGCTATACCGGGGACTTGGGCGATCCCGACCGCAGCAAATATGATCTGAAATACTACGTCCGCATGGCCAAAGAGCTTGAGAAGGCCGGCGGTCACGTCCTTGGTTTGAAAGACATGGCGGGCTTGCTCAAACCCGCTGCCGCAACCCAGCTTTTCAAGGCGCTGAAGGACGAGGTTGGGCTGCCGATCCATTTTCACACGCACGACACAAGCGGTGCCGCCATTGCGTCGGTGCTGGCGGCCAGCGCTGCCGGGGTCGACGCGGTGGATGCAGCGATGGACGCGCTGTCAGGCAACACGTCGCAGCCGACGCTGGGGTCGATCGTTGCCGCGCTACGCGGGACTGACCGCGATACCGGCCTCGACATCGCTGCCATCCGCGAAATTTCCAACTACTGGGAACAGGTGCGGGCGCATTACGCCGCCTTTGAATCCGGCCTTCAGGCGCCCGCGTCAGAAGTCTACCTGCACGAAATGCCGGGCGGCCAGTTCACCAATCTCAAGGCGCAGGCGCGCAGCCTTGGGCTGGAAGACCGCTGGCACGAGGTCGCCCAGACCTATGCCGACGTGAACCGGATGTTCGGCGATATCGTCAAGGTCACGCCGACTTCGAAGGTGGTGGGCGACATGGCCTTGATGATGGTCAGCCAAGGCCTGACGCGGGCCGAGGTCGAAGACCCGGCTGTCGATGTGTCTTTTCCCGATTCCGTGATCGACATGATGCGCGGCAATCTGGGGCAACCACCGGGTGGCTGGCCCAAAGGCATCCAGAAAAAGGTGCTGAAGGGTGAAAAACCCCTGACCGACCGCCCCGGCAAACACTTGCCACCGACCGATCTCGGCGCGACCCGTGCGGATGTGTCCAAGCAGATGGAAGGCAAGGTGGTCGACGACGAAGATCTGGCTGGCTACCTGATGTATCCCAAGGTTTTCCTCGATTACATGGGCCGCCACCGCACCTATGGCCCGGTCCGCACCCTGCCGACGCAGACGTTCTTTTACGGTATGAAACCGGGTGACGAGATTTCGGTCGAAATCGACCCCGGCAAGACCCTTGAAATCCGTCTGCAGGCCGAAAGCGAAAGCAATGAGGACGGCGAGGTCAAGGTTTTCTTTGAACTGAACGGCCAACCGCGCACGATCCGGGTGCCCAACCGGGCGATCACGGCGGTGACGGCAAAACGGCCCAAGGCCGAGGCGGGCAACCCCAACCATATCGGCGCACCGATGCCGGGAGTGGTGGCGACAGTCGCGGCAGTGGCGGGCAAGAAGGTCAAGGCAGGCGACCTGCTGCTGACCATCGAAGCGATGAAGATGGAGACCGGGATTCACGCCGACCGGGATGCGGTGGTCAAGGCCGTGCATGTGCACGCAGGCGGGCAGATCGACGCCAAGGATTTGTTGGTGGAGCTGGAGTGAAACAAGAAAACACGTGTCTTTCAATCCGAATTATTCGTGAATGTCGGTGTCGGTGATGGTCAACGATACGATCCTCGTCACCGGCGCCAGCGGCAATGCAGGGCGCGAGGTGGTGGCAGCGCTGGCGGCGGGCCGGATCGTTGCGCGCCAGCCCGGTCAGAACGGTTGTCCGCGGCTTGATTTCACCGACCCAGCGACCTGGCCAGCTTGCCTTGAGGGTGTTCGTGCGCTGTTCCTCATGCGCCCACCCCCGATCGCGGACATGGCCAAAACACTGATCCCCTTTGTCGCTGCCGCCCGCGCGGCGGGTGTTGCGCATGTCGTGTTCATGTCAGTCGCCGGGGCAGACAAGGCGGCTTGGGTGCCGCACCACAAGGTCGAGGTAGCGCTGGCCGCAGGCCCGCCCGGCTGGACCATCCTGCGACCTGGGTTCTTTGCGCAGAACCTCGCCGATGCGTACCTGCGCGATATCCGGGAAGATGCCCGCCTCTACGTCCCCGCCGGGCGCGGTCAAGTGGCGTTCCTCGACCTGCGCGACCTCGGCGCAGTTGCGGCGCAGGCGCTGACCGACCCCGCCGCCCATGACCGGCAGGCCTATACCCTAACCGGCCCCCGTGCCGTCACCTTCGCCGAAGTCGCAGCGCTGCTTTCTGCCGCGACCGGCCGCTCGATCCACTATACTGCCGCCAACATTCCCGGCTATGTCCGTCATCTGCGGCGGCGTGGGGTGCCTTGGGGCGCGGTGGCGGTGCAGACGTATCTGCACGTCGGGCTGCGTTGGGGACAGGCCGCGACGGTCGATCCGATCCTGCAAAGGGTCTTGAATCGCCCGGCCGGCGACATCGCCACATATATCAGCGATCATGCCGCACTGTGGAAAGCGCCAACATGAAACGCCTTTCCATGCTCGCCATCCTCGTCCCCGACTACGACGCCGCAATCGCCTTTTTCGTCGGCCAGATGGACTTTGACCTGCTGGAAGATACCGACATGGGCGGTGGTAAACGCTGGGTGCGGGTGGCTCCGACAGGGGCGGAAACCACTTTTCTGCTGGCCAAGGCCGTCGGAAATCAAACTTCGGCCATCGGCAATCAGGGCGGCGGACGGGTCTGGCTTTTTCTTGAAACCGACGATTTCACTCGTGACCATGCTGCGATGACCGCCAAGGCGGTCTGGTTCGAGGAAAGCCCACGATATGAACCCTACGGCACTGTCGCGGTGTTCCGCGATCCGTTCGGCAATCGGTGGGATCTGATCCAGTTCAAGAGGCAGTGATGCGGAAACTGATTGTCATGACCGACATCCATATCGTCGAGGCGGGGCAGACGATCATCGGGCTTGACCCCCTTGCCCGGTTTCAAACCGCCCTGACCGAGGCGCTGCGCGACCATCCCGATGCCGCTGCGCTGATCCTGATGGGCGATCTGACGCATCATGGCCGGCCGGACCAATACGACCGGCTGGCGACGGCGCTGGCCGGCCTGCCGATCCCGCTGATCCCGATGATCGGCAACCATGACCGGCGCGACGCCTTTCTGGCCGCGTTTCCCGATGCGCCACAGACGCCGCAGGGACACGTACAGGCGATCCGCGATATCGACCGTCACCGGGTCATCACGCTCGACACGCTCGACGGGCCGCCCTACCCCAACTGGCGGCATTCGGGGCGGTTGTGCGCCGACCGCATGGCATGGCTACGCGACGCGCTGGACGGGTCGGCGGGCCGCATTCCGCTGGTTTTCGGGCATCATCCGCCGTATCTTACCGGCATCGCGGGAATGGACCTGATTCCACTGGTCGATGGTGCCGATCTTCTTGACCTGCTGGCGGGCTATGCGGGGGCGCATTATTTCTGCGGCCATGTGCATCGGACGATTTCTGGATCGACCCGGGGAGTACCCTGGACGATGTTCAAAAGCACCTGCCACCAGGGGGCGCTGGACCTTGTCACGTTGGACCCGTCGCTGTCCGTCGACGAACCGGGGGCCTACGGCGTGCTGTTGCTGGCCCCGGACGGTGTGATCGCGCACAGCCAGGATGTCGGGATCGGCGGAGAGGTCATCAGCGAACACGCATCGCGCAACCACTGAAATCCGGCACGTCCGACGATTTTGGTCTTGCGATACGGCGCGACGCGGACTATCTGACGCGACACCAACGGATGCGGGCGTAGCTCAGGGGTAGAGCATAACCTTGCCAAGGTTAGGGTCGAGAGTTCGAATCTCTTCGCCCGCTCCAGTTGGAAGACCGAAACGTAACAAGAACAATGCATTACGCTGGGCCGCTAACGCGGTCCAGTGTGCGTCGCATTTCGATCTGTGGCATTGGCAAAGAAGATTGTTACTTTGGAGGTCAAATGCACAAAGCGTGAAGCCGGTGAAACTCCGCCTCGGTGCGCTGCGCTGGGATCAGCTTACACAGACGCATGTTGATGACTATGCCCGGCAGCGTATGACGGACAAGCGCTGGGCCGACCATCCCGGCAATCGGGCAACAGGGGATCAACGTTTCCCGATCGCTAGTTCCTTTTGAGCACGGCATTTCGACGGCGAGTTGTGTGGAGGTCAGCGCCACGAACCAGATCCCAGTACGGGCAGCAGTGGACGAGTTGCTCTTGCGTTGGCGATCTTGATCTCAGATAATAACTTGTGCTCGACATGGCGCACAAAATTGTATCACTGCGACTGATGCCGCAGTCGAAAGGCCCATGATTTCAAATGGTTGAAATCCTCGACTTTGTGCCTCCGGCGGGGATATGTGGGGCCAAAAGAAGAGCAGGAAATTCCGGCTTCATTTTGCCGTAAATACTCCCCCCGGAGGGTCCGCCTGCACCGCAGGCGCTGGGGTTCAAGGCGGGCGTAAGATGGGTCTCGACCCATCCGCCGTCAGTAGAAACTCTGCGGGTCGATGTCGATTGTCAGGCGCAGGTTGGCGGGCAGGCGGAATTGGGCGACCCATTGCGCGAGGGCCGTTTGCAGCGGTGCGGACTTGTCAGCCTTGACCAGGAGCCGGACCCGGTGCCGTCCCCTGATCCGCGCGATGGGGGCGGGGGCCGGGCCAAAGACCTGTGCGCCGATCCGCCGGAGTGGGGCGTCAGCGCGGGCGAGTGCGGTGCCGAGGTCGAAGACCGCCTGCACGTCGGGGGAGCTCAGCACGATCCCGGCCATGCGGCCGTAGGGCGGCACGCCTGCCGCCTGCCGTTCGGACGCCTCGGCCTGCCAGAAGCCGTCTTCGTCACCCGTCAGGATTGCGCGGATCACGCCGTGGTCGGGCTGGTAGGTTTGCAACAGCGCCTCGCCGGGGGTATCGACGCGCCCGGCCCGCCCGGCGACCTGCCGCATCAGTTGGAATGTGCGTTCGGCGGCGCGCAGGTCGGAGCCTTGCAGGCCGAGGTCGGCGTCGATCACGCCGACCAGTGTCAGCAGGGGGAAGTTGTGGCCCTTGGCGACCAGTTGCGTGCCGATGATGATGTCGGCGCCGCCGTCGGCGATGTCCTTGATGTGGGCCTTAAGGGCGCGGGCCGAGCCGAAGACGTCCGACGACAGCACGGCGATGCGGGCGTCGGGGAAGAGCGCCGTCGCCTCTTCGCCCATCCGTTCGACGCCGGGGCCGACGGCGGACAGCTTGCCCTCGACCTTGCAGGTCGGGCAGATGATGGGCAGCGGTTTGGTTTCGCCGCACTGGTGGCACATCAGCCGTTTCAGGAACCGGTGTTCCACCATCCGCGCATCGCAGTGTTCACAGCCGATCTGATTGCCGCAGGCGCGGCAGAGCGTCACCGGGGCGTAGCCGCGCCGGTTGAGGAAGATCATGGATTGTTCGCCAAGGGCGAGGCGTTGCCGGATCGCGGCCTGTAAGGTGGGTGAAACCCACCGCCCGCCAGGGAGATCTTCGGCCCGCATGTCGATGGCGCGCATCACCGGCATCACCGCCGCGCCGAACCGCGATGGGAGGTCGAGGCGGGTGTATTTTCCGGCCTGCGCGTTCGCCCAGCTTTCCAAGGACGGTGTGGCGCTGGCCAGCACCACCTGCGCGTGGTTGATCGCGGCCCGCAGCACCGCCATGTCGCGGGCATTGTAAACCACGCCGTCCTCTTGTTTGTAGGACGTGTCGTGTTCTTCATCGACGACGATCAGCCCCAGATCGCGGAATGGCAGGAATAGGGCGGAGCGGGCGCCGACGACCATTTGCGCCGCGCCCTGCCCGACCATCTTCCAGCAGCGCCGCCGTTCCGTCAGTGTGACGCCAGAGTGCCATTCGGCCGGTTTTGCGCCGAACCGCGCCTGCACCCGGTCGATGAATTCGCCGGTCAGGGCGATTTCGGGCAATAGCACCAATGCCTGCCGTCCTTGTCGCAGACATTCCGCGACGGCTTCGAGGTAAACTTCGGTCTTGCCCGATCCGGTAACGCCCTTGAGCAGCGTCGTGCCGTAGGTGCCCGAGGCCACTGCCGTGCGCAATACTGCCACGCCTGCTGCCTGATCGGGGTTCAGCGCCTTGCCGCCGTGATCGGGGTCGAGCGTGGGATAGGGCGTGTCGCGCGGGCTGTCGGCCTCGATCACCGCGCCCTGTTTCACCAGCCCCTTGATGACGCCGGTGCCGACGCCCGCCATCTCGGCCAACTCGCCCAGCGTGAACGCCAGCCCGCCGTATTCGTCCAGCACCGCCAGCACGCGGGTTCGCGCGTCGGTCATCCGATCGGGGTCGGACCGCCCCAGCCGGTAGACCGTGCGCATCGCCGCCGCGTCGCCAAGCCCCGGTGCGCGCGTCGCCAGCCGCAGCATCGCGGGCATTGGCGTCAGGGTGTAGTCGGCCACCCGGCCCAAGAATTCGCGCATTTCGGCGGCCATCGGGGCGGCGTCCAGCACGCGGGTCACATGGCGCACCTTGGCGATGTCGAAATCGCCTTTGCCCGGCCCCCAGACCACGCCCAAGACCTTGCGCGGCCCCAGCGGCACCTCGACAAACGCCCCGGTCACGCAACCGCCCTCGGGTGCCTTGTAATCCAGCAACCGGTCGAGCGGCTGTGTGGTCAGTACCCCGACCAGATCGCCTGCGTTGAAAAATCCGTCTGACATGGCACCCGTTGTTTCAGGGTTTCCGCCCCGCCGTCCATCAGGTAAACGCTGGGCCAGCAAACGCCAACCCAATGCCGGAGGAAGCCCATGAAGTTTTTCGTAGATACCGCCCAGATCGACGAGATCAGGGAACTCAACGACCTTGGCATGGTCGATGGCGTCACCACCAATCCGTCGCTCATCATGAAATCGGGCCGCGACATCAAGGAAGTCACCAAGGAAATCTGCGGCATCGTCGCTGGCCCTGTCAGCGCCGAAACCGTCGCGCTGGACGCAGACGGGATGATCGCCGAGGGCCGCGAACTGGCCAGGATCGCCGATAACATCGCGATCAAGGTGCCGCTGACCTGGGCCGGGCTGAAGGCCTGCAAGGTGCTGTCGGGCGAGGGTCGGATGGTCAACGTCACGCTCTGTTTCAGCGCCAATCAGGCCCTGCTTGCGGCCAAGGCGGGGGCGACGTTCATCAGTCCCTTCATCGGACGGCTGGACGACATCAATATCGACGGCCTCGATGTGATCGCCGATATCCGCCAGATTTACGACAACTACGGTTTCACGACGCAGATTCTTGCGGCCTCGATCCGGTCGGTCAACCACATGTCCGAATGTGCCAAGATCGGCGCCGATGTGGCCACCGCCCCGGCGAGCATCATCAAGGCGATGGCCAGCCATGTGCTGACCGACAAGGGGTTGGAGCAGTTCCTCAAGGACTGGGAAAAGACCGGGCAGAAAATTCTCTGACTTTCCAGAACCTTCTGCTATAGATGCCCGAACAAGACCAAAAAGAGCAGTCAGATGACCCGTGAACCTATGATCGACGACAGCGTCCGCGACCGCATCATTGCGGACCCCGCCGCCCTGCTGGACGATACCGACATCATGCGCGCCCTTGTCGCCGCCAACGAAAAGGCGATGGGCGGCAATATTGTCGATCTGCGCGGGATCGCGATGGAGCGGCTGGAATCGCGTCTTGACCGGCTTGAGGATACCCACCGTTCGGTCATCGCCGCGGCCTACGAAAACCTTGCCGGGACCAATCAGGTGCACCGTGCCATCCTGCGCATGATGGATGCCACCAAGTTCGAGGTGTTCCTGCATGACCTGTCGCATGATGTCGCCGATACCCTGCGCGTCGATGCGATGCGGCTTGTCCTGGAATCCGGCACCGCCGCAGAAGACCCGGCGATCAAACGTATGGGCGCGGTCCTGTCGGTCGCCGAACCGGGCTTCATTGACGACTACCTGACCCAAGGCCGCAATCAACCGGCGCGGCAGGTGATCCTGCGGCAGGTCCAGCCCAGCGATCAGGTGATCTATGGCGACACGTCCGACTATATCCGCTCTGAAGCCTGTCTGCGCCTCGATTTCGGGCCCGGCCGATTGCCCGGCATGCTGCTGATGGGCGCCGAAGACCCGCACCAGTTCACCCCGCAGCAAGGTACCGACCTGCTGGCGTTCTTTGCCGGTGTGTTCGAGCGGGCGATGCGGCGCTGGCTGTCGTAGGGTGATTTCCCCCGCCCTTGCGGATGCGCTGGCCCGGTGGCTGGCCCATGCGCGGGCCATCGACGGGGCCGCCGACAATACCATCAAGGCTTATCAGACCGACGTGCTGGGGTTCCTTGCGTTCATGCAGGGGCATCATGGCGAGGCCCAAGGCGTCGGCCCGGTGGCACGATTGACCGTCACCGACATGCGGTCGTGGATGGCGCATGAACGCGGGCGGGGCGTGGTGCCACGGTCGCTGGCGCGGTCCTTGTCGGCGGTCAAGTCGTTCATCCGCTGGTTGGCTGACCGTGAGGGGTTCGATCCGACGGCGGTCTTGTCCACCCGGTCGCCAAAGTTCGCCAAAAAGCTGCCCCGCCCGCTGGCTGTCGATGCGGCGGCGGCGATGATCGACACGGTCGAATTGCAGGCCAGTGCGCCGTGGGTGGCCGCGCGAGACATGGCGGTGGTGACGCTGCTGTATGGCTGCGGCTTGCGGATATCCGAGGCGCTGGGGTTGCGCGGGGCGGATGTGCCGCTGGCGTCGGTTTTGCGGATCGTGGGCAAGGGCGGCAAGGAACGGGTGGTGCCGGTGATCGACGCGGCGCGGGATGCGGTGGCGGGATATCTGCGGCTGTGTCCGTGGCCGGTGGACCCGGACGCGCCGTTGTTTCGGGCGGTGCGCGGTGGGCCGTTATCGCCCCGCGCGATCCAGAAGGTGATGGAACAAAGCCGGATGCAACTGGGCCTGCCCGCGACCGCGACGCCACACGCGATGCGCCATTCGTTCGCGACCCATCTGCTGAACGCGGGCGGGGATTTGCGGACGATTCAGGAGTTGCTGGGCCATGCGTCGCTGTCCACGACGCAGGCCTATACGGCGGTGGATACAGCGCGGCTGATGGAGGTTTACGAGAAGGCGCATCCACGGGCGTGAAGGGGGGGGTGAGGGTTGAGGTCAAATTTTTGAGTATTCATGCAGATTGAAAAGGATGAGATATCCCAATAAGTTCTTTTGCAAGTTCGATCATCTCGCTCGGATTGAACGGTAACCATTTGGGCGCTTCCTCAAATGCCGTGTAGCGCAACCTATGATCGGCGTAGACTGGCGATAGCGCATCAATCATCTTTCCAGCGTCACTAGAAAAGCTGCATCCAGCGGCTTCGCAATCAATCTTCAGGTTGGACAGGTTGTGCCTAAGCTCAAATGCTTTCAAAGCATTATGACTGCTACCCGTTTTATATAGTGCCAGCTTAAGTAGCATTTCCACAGCGTGGCAGTTAGATGAACAAGAGGCACGCATTGCATCATTTGAGGGTAAGTGTCACATCCCGGAAGGTAGTATGGCTGTTTCTTGAACAGCTCTGGTCTGAGTTTGTGCCAGTCTTTCATGGCTTGCAAGGGCGCTTTGCTGCCCAGTGCTGACTGCGGAAGCTGCTGG
>JBBSBK010000097.1:0-14602 GCA_038251315.1 Rhodobacterales bacterium
ACACCGGTGCCGCACAGGCGATCAGCCACATGAGCCAGGTCGGCGACAATGTGGTGTTCGCCGATCAGGGCGTCACCGTCACCTTTGCCGCAACCCTGATGAGCGAGATCACGGCGGGCATGATCGACGTGTAAGGCAGGGGCCTACCCCGCCATGTTGCGTTCGTGATGCGCAATCGCGGCTTCGAGGTCTTCGTAATAGATCAGCTTGCCGTTTTCCAGAACCGCCCCCACGTTGCAGGTCTGGCGCACCTGCCCCATGCCATGGCTGACCATGATCGCCCCGGCGGTCTTCATGCGGTCGTTGAACAGGACCGTGCTGCTGGCGCGAAAGGCGGCATCGCCGACCGCCGTCACCTCGTCCACGAGGTAGGTGTCAAAGGCGATCCCCATCGACGCGCCAAAGGCCAGCCGCGATCGCATCCCCGATGAATAGGTGCGGAACGGCAGCCGGAAATGCACGCCCAGACCGGCGAAATGCTCGACGAAATCGACCAGTTCGCTGGTATCGACGCCGTAGATCCGCGCCACAAAGCGGATGTTCTGCGCCCCCGTCAGTTCGGGGTGGAACGACCCCGCGAACCCGACCGGCCACGAGATCGTCCCGGTCGACACGATCCGCCCCGATGTCGGGTCCTGATTGCCCGAGATCATCCGCAGCAGGGTCGATTTGCCCGCCCCGTTGCGCCCCAGCAGCGCCACCACCGCGCCGGTGGGAAAGGTCACGTTGATGTTGTCGGCCACCACCTTGCGCTGACCGTCGATGACAAAGACCTTGGTGACGTTTTCAAACCGGATCATCGCGCCGACCCCTCCTAGCGGCGGTCGCGCAGCGAATAGCCGATCAGCACGGCAATCGCCCAGGCCAGAAACAGGAACAGCACCAGCACCCCCAGCAGTTCATAGCGGCGCGGATAGCGGGCGGTTTCGGCCTGGGTCGGTTCCACATAGGCGGCCAGATAGCGGCTTTTGCGGCGCGCCTCGGCCAGCGAAGTGTCGTAGGTGGCCAGTGCTGTGATGTAGGTGCGTTCGGCAAATTCGCGGTCGACCGCCAGCCGTTCGTATTCGCCGACCAGCGCGGCAAAGGCCTCGGTCCCGTTGTTCGCGCCGCCGATCCCGGTCTTGGCGCGTTCGGCCGCGATCCGTTCCTCGATCACCGCGACCCGGCGCCGCGCCTGGGTCATCCGCGGGTCGGTCTCGCTTGTCTGGCCGCCCAGCATGTCGACGTTGATCAGTGCCTCGGCCAGCTGGTTCTGCAACATGCCCAAAAGCCCGGCCTGGGTCTGGACGTCGACCGAGGGATCGACCATCTGGTTGCGGATCCGGAATTCGGTCACCATCTGGCGCGCGGTTTTCAGGCGGTCCAGCGCCTCGGCCAGTTCGTCGCGCGAATAGCGGATCGCGTCCTCGCGGGCGATGGCCGACAGGTCGTTGATCATGTCCGAGCTTTCGGCGAACAGGGCCTCGGCGATGGCATGGGCGTCGGGGGCGGTAAAGGCCAGCACCCGGACCTCGATCAGGCCGGCGCCGGCGTCGTAATACACCGACACCATCCGGCCCCAGTAGACCAGCAGATCCTCGATCGCACCGCTCCCGGCGCCCCCGGGCCCCGGATCAAAGGCAAAGACCGGGTCATTGTCGGGCAGCGACCACATGGCCTGCAGGCCAAGCCGGCTGTCCATATCGGCCACGAGTTTCTGGCTTTGCAGGAATTCGTAGAGAATGTCGGTATCTTTGGAGCTGGACCCCGACAGGCCCGTCAACCCGCCCAGAAGGCCGCCCAGAGCCGATCCGGTCTCTTCCGTGCGCACCGCAAACCCCACGGTCGACGCATATTGATCCGCCGCCCGGTTCCACAGATACCAGCCGATGACAGCACCGGGCAGAGCCACGACCAGCAGAAAGCTGACAAGCACCAGCCAGTGCCGCCTTTGAAAGCGGGCGCGCCGCGCCGGCACGCGTGCCGGTGGCGCCTTGGCAGCGGGCGGGGGTGCAAGAGGCACGACAGCAGGCTTGGGAACCGGGGCCGCTGGTGCGGCCTTGACGGCCGCGGGGGCCGCAGGCGGAACTGCTGCAGGGGCGGATACCAGGGCCGCTGGTGCAGCCTTGACCGCAGCGGGGCCAGCAGCGGGCGCCGCAGGCTGGGCTGCTGGCGGGACTGCTGCGGGGGCCGCTGGTACGGCCTTGACCGCCGCGGGGCCAGCAACGGGGGCCACAGCGGCACCCGGGGCGGGGCCGCTGCCGGATGCAGCCACCGCTACCGGCGACGTCACTTCGGAAGAGCCCTGTTGCATTCGCACCCCTGTGACCTGTATTTCTGGTTCATCTTAACAGAGTGTTGCCGCAAATGCCCAGAACCCATGCGCGCCGCCCGGTGCGGGCTGTTGCCGGTACGGTCCCAGTCCGGTTCGGGGTCCGGTTCGGGGTCCGGTTCGGGGCCCGGTTCAGCACCCGTTGTGCAGCCGTCTCCTGCATCCGGGCCGCACAGGCATGACCACCGCCGACATCATCCCGCCGCAGCGGCCGGCCGTGGGACCGGCCCGCGGGGTCCGCCGCACCAGGCTGGCCGGGATGCGCACGATCCTGGCGCTTGTTCTGCGTGAAATGGCCACCAGCTATGGCCGCTCACCGGGCGGATATCTTTGGGCCATCCTTGATCCGATTGCCGGTATTGTCCTGTTATCTTTGGTCTTTTCGGCGTTTGCACATCGCCCGGCACTGGGTGTCAATTTTCCGGTCTTCTATGCGACGGGCATGATCCCGTTTACCGTCTACAGCTCGGTCTCCAACAAGATCGCCAATTGCCTGCTGTTTTCCAAACCGCTGCTGGCCTATTCGCGGGTGACGTTTCTGGATGCGATCCTGGCCCGGTTCCTGACCAACATGCTGACCGAGGTGATGGTGGTCTACATCATCTTTACCGGGCTGCTTGTCATCTATGACGACCATATCGCGCTGAACCTGCCGGTCATCGCGCTGGCGCTGACGCTGGCGGGGGCGCTGGCGCTGGGGGTGGGCATCCTGAACTGCTTTCTGACCTCGATGTTCCCGACGTGGCAAAGGGTCTGGTCGATCCTGATGCGGCCGCTGTTCCTGCTGTCCTGCGTGTTTTTCCTGTTCGATTCCATCCCCCGTCCGTTTCGCGACTGGCTGTGGTATAACCCGTTGATCCATCTTATCGGGCTGATGCGCCGGGGGTTCTATCCGGCCTATGACGCGCCCTATGTGTCGGTCGGCTATGTCCTGGGGTTGTCGGCCGTCTGCGGCCTGATCGGGTTGTTGTTCCTGCGCCGCTACTACCGCGATATCCTTGAAAACTAAGGCGTCTTGTCGGGTGGCGGCAACAGCATCGCCCGCCAGTCGGCCCGGAACCGGGCCGCAAAATCCGCGTTGACCGGGTCGGCCTGACGCTGCAGTGCGGGCGGGCGCACCGTCAGGTCCGGCAGGGCGATGCCGCAAAAGCGCAGCACGCGGCGCAGATGCGCGTCCGGGGCGGCGACGATCTGTTCATAGCTGACCGCGACCCTCGGGACCTCAAGGATCTGTGCCAGCAGGGCGATGTGGTCGTTGGCCTGACGCTGGTCGGACAGGATCTGGCCGATCTGGCGGGGCAGGAACGCCGGTGCCTGCCCGTTGCCCGGCTGGATGCTGTTCCAGCGTTTGGTCTGCAGGGCAATCGAATACGAGACCGCCTGCGCAATCGCGTCGTGGCGCTGGATATGCAGGATCCGGGTCTGGGGAAACATCGCCGGGATGTTCCAGCGGTACAGCATCAACAGCTGATCCCACGAGGCCTTGAGGCAAAAGCTCTGGTCCGCCCGGCCCTGCCGCGCCAGCAACCCGGCGATGTGGTCGGCAAAGCGGTCCACCGGATGCGCCGCCACCTGGGCCGCGACCACCTCGTGGTTCAACTGCTCCATCCCGCCCGCGACCTTGCCCGACTGGCGCAGGTATTCGCACAGCAGGTTCGATCCGCTGCGGTTGGTAAAGGCGACAAGGATCAGCGGCCGGTTTGTCACCGGGGCGCTGCCGTCAAAGGCGACCCTGCCGCCGAACTGCCGGAAGATCCGGCGTTCATGGTCGCCGGTTGCGCGCAGGGCCGCCGGATAGGACCGGCGCATCTGCCCCGCGCGCGAAAGCCGTTCAAGCCATGTCATCGATCACCCGCATGGATAGCACCGCCGATACCGCGCTGCGTTGGGTGACATAGGCCCTGTGCGCTGCGTTGTGAACCGCGCCCGTCAACCGATCAGCCGCGCCCGAGGATGGCGGCGAGGATGTCCGCCGGATCGCCCTGCCCGTCGCGCAGCGCAATCACCCCGCCCGCAGCCCCCTGCGCCACCGCCGCCCGGATCGCCGCCCCCTGCGCACCCAGATCGAAACTCCAGACCGGCAGGCCGGTGGCCAGCGCCTCGTGGGTCACATAGGAAAAGGTTTCCGGCCAGATCGAGGGGATCAGCCAGCAGGTGATGCCGTAACGGGCCACCAGCGCCGCCAGATCGGCAAGGTCATAGCTGCCATGGACCCGCGCCGCCCCCGCCAGCGCAAAACCCGGATCAAGGTTGCCGATCACCACCAGCCCGGCCCGTGGGTCCCGTGCCAGCAGCCGGCTCAGCCCGACGATGACGGCCGCACCTTTGTGCGCACCGATGTTGCCAAGCACGCCGATCACCGGCTTTTGGGCGGCTTTGGGCCTTGTCAGGGTCTGGTGTCCGATCTGCGCCACGCTGTGCGGCTGCACCACGATCCGGTCCGCCACCTGCGGATAGGCCGCCGTCACCAGCGCCCGGCTATCATCGGAAAACACCGTGACCCGGTCCGCCAGCGCCAGCAGCCTGCCCCATGCCGCCTGCCAGCCCGCAAGGGCCATCCACGTGCCGTCAGGGCGGCGGATACGGTGCGCGGGATCGGCATTGGCAGGGTCGGGCAGACCCCGCCAGCGGCCCGCAGCATCCAGCAGCGTATAGGACGGGCTGACCGGCAGATAATCATGGAACAGCACCCCGATCCGGTGATCGCCCCCCTGCCCCAGTTGCAGCAGGATATCGGGCAATTCCGCCGGATCAGTGTCGCCCACACCGCAGGAATAGATCACGTCGCGCCGGCGCAACCGCATCAGCAGCCGCAGCATCAGGCCGGTGTCGTCAGTGCCGCCACGGGTGATCCCGGCGGGGCTGTGTACCTCGATCCGCCAGCGGAATTCGGCGCCGACACGCAGGACGACCGCCGCCCTGCCCTGCCCTGTATCGGCAGCGATCCGGGTTTGCAGGTAATGATCCGCGCCCCCCCCCAAGGCATGGGCAAGATAGACCGGCACCCTGCCCTGCCCGGCGGTTTCGCCGCGCGCATCAGCCCATGACAACGCCAAGGCCAGACGCGGCGTCGCCAGCGGGTCGTGGCGCAGGAACCCTTGTACTTGCGTATCGAAATCCGGGTAGCGGGCGGTAATGATCGCCCCGTTCTGCCTGAGCAGAGCCTGTTTTTCAGCCGATCCGAACGATGCAGCCCCGCGGTGTTCGACGAACAACTCCGGCAGACACAGGTGCCGCCCGCCCCGTGCCGCCGCCTTGCGGCACCAGTCCACCTCTTCGCCGTAGCCGCGCCCGAAACCAGTGTCGAAGGTCGGCAACTGTCGCAGGAATGTCCGGCTGATCGCCATGCAGAACCCGACGCCGGTGGGGGCCACAGGCAAGGCCGGCAGGGTCAGGTTGCGGGCGGCATGGTCGATGGCATCCGCCTCGCCCGGATGCAGCGGCAGGGCCGCACAGATCACCGGCACCGTCATCAGTTCGGCATCGTTGGACATCGGAGTGACGCTGGCCACGGCCTGATCGTCCTGCAACGGCGCCAGCAGCCGCCCGGCCCACCCCGCCGGCACAAAGGCATCGGCGTTCAACAGCACGACAGGGCCATCTGATGTGCTGTCGAGCGCAACCGCGAAGGCCCGGTTGACCGACCCGATAAAGCCCAGGTTCTCGGCGTTTTCCAGCAGCGTCACCCGGCCCCCGGCAGGCGGTGACGCGACCCAGTCGCGCAGGAAAGGGCGCACCTGCGGGTCCGTCGACAGGTCCTCGACGACGATCAGGTGCCAGGGCATGTCAGTGTGGCGCCTGATGCGGTCCAGCACCTCGGGCAGCAGATCGAAGGCGTTGAAGACGGGCAGCACGATCGTGACATGATCGGGCCGTGTCAGGCTCTGTTTTTCGGGTGTCGCGAACCAGTCGGGATCAAGCCGCTGCGGCGTATCGGCCAGATCCAGCCCGAACAGATGCTTGACCCGGGCGCGCGACTGCGGATCGTGATGGCGCAGCCAGTGCAGACCCGCAGGCAGCGCCCGCAATCCGGCCAGCGCAAACCCCGGCAGCAACGCGGCCCGCGCCAGTGCCAGCCGTCGCGCCGCGAAACCGGGCAGGATCAGGGTCTGTTTTCCGCCGGATGCGGTGATTTCCAGCGTGATCGGACCGACCTGCCACGGCAGATCGAGTTGAAAGGCCGGTGACCCGGTCGCATCCGGGCTGATGCTGCGGGCCAATCCGCCCAGATGCAGCGCGAGGCCGGTGACAGCCGGGTCAACGACGCTGCCGCTGACGATCAGCCGCCCGTCGCGCAGCGTGACACGGGCCACGCGCACGGCGGCACCGACCGGGCGATGGTCGCTCAGCCGCAGGTGCCGCGCCACATAGCGCCCGAACATCGCCCTGATCCGCCGCAGCACCCGCCCTGCCCCTAGCCGCGCGCCGCAAGCCAGTCGCAGAGGTCGCGGCGCAGGTCCGGCGTGACAGCGGCCCCGCGCAGGGTCAGGCTGCCATCGGCATGTTCGGTCAGCGACAGACCGCCACTGATCCGCACGGGGGCGGGCGGGGGCAGGCCGGTGCCCTCTTTGGCCGGTTTCAACGCCTGCAGGATCACGGCCTGTTCGGCGGCGGCGTCCGGGGCGGGGGTGGCCAGAAGCCGGTCGCGCAGCCGCGGGCCAAAGCCCGGATCGTCCAGCAGCGCTTTGGACAGCAGCAATCCGCCGCGCTCGCTCAATGCCTCGGGAAAGGCCAGGGCGCCGTCCAGCGCCGCGACGATGGGCAGATACGAACCGATCTTTGACCGCTTGGACCGGGACGCGGCGTGAAACAGGCCCTGCAGCGCCTTTTTGTGACTGTCGTAGACACCCTGCCCGACCACCTTTTCGACGATCCGGGCGCGTTCATAATGGCTGAGCCCGACCCTGATCTCGTTTTCCTCGACCATGGCAAGATAGGCCCCGGCAGCGTCGTCGGGGCGGCGCAGCAGGGCCTGCACCGTGGCGAACCGCCCGTCACCGGTTTCGCTGCGCAACATCTTCAGCGCCTGCAGCCGCCGCCAGCCGGAAATCAGCCCATAGCGGCCATGACCCAGATCGGTCACCTCGATCGGGGTCTGCTGGCCGCGCCGCAGCAGGCTGTCGCGCAGCGTCGTCATTTCGGCCGCGTCCACCGCGATGCGGTCGCGGATCAGATGGCCCGCTTCGATGGCATCGAGCGGCAGCGACAGGATCATCCGCCCTTCGGCGCGCGCCCGCGCCATCGTCTCGGCCAGTTCATCAAGGGCGGCGATTGTCGCGGCATCGCCCGCGACAGCCGCAATCGGCGCGCGCGATGGCCCGGCCCCCTCCCACCCGTCGCGGTAGGTCGGGAACATGGATTTGGTTTCGGGGGCGGCGCCGAAGGGCGCGGTGTCGGACTGCAGCGGGGTCAGACGTTTGCGTTTGGCCATGTCATGTCCTGCTCATCTCTCAAAATCCGGCATCTGTCTGCCCTGAAAGGGTAAACAGCCCCCAACGGCACCGCGCACCACACCTCGGCAAAGGCCAAATGTTTCGCACGCGAAACATTTCGGGTCATTCTGCTGCGTTCGCCGCTGCATTCGCTGCCGCCTTCTGGGCCGCCAATTCGTCGCGCCGCCATGCGCCGATCACCAGCGCCTTGAAGGCGGCGTAGGTGTCGTCAAAGGTTTCGCGCCCACGGGCATAGGTTTCGCGGTTGAAATCGCGGTAATCCGCCTCGTAGATGCCCTGCACCTGTTCGCCCGCCTGCCCGACCAGTGCCGTGAAATCCTGCCGATGCGCCGACAGGGTAGGGCCAAGATAGGCCTGCATCAGCGCCGCCAGTTCGGCCTGCTGCGCCCCGTCATAGCGTGTCAGCACCGCGCGCACCGCGTCCCACTGAAACGCCAGCCCGTCGCGGCCCAGGGCCCGCGCGGCGATATTCTCGGCATCCTCGATCGACCCGAAGGTGGTGGCGAGCATGTCGAAAAACCGCCCCGTGCTGTCAAACTCAAGAAACGACGCCCCGAGCGGCACCAGCAGGATATCCGCCGCCGCCAGCCCGTTGATCGTGAGGTAGCCAAGCGCAGGGGGGGTATCAAGCAGGATGATGTCATAGGCATCAAGCACCCCGTCGGCGGCAAAGATATCGCCAAAGGCATCCCAGAGCTTCCAGCCCCGCCCCTGCATCCGCCAGACCGGCACCTGGAATTCGGCCCAGTAGAGGTTCAGCTGCGCCCCGATCAGGTCGATGTTGGGCCAATGGGTTTTCTGGATCAGATCCTGCGCCGTCATCCCCAGCGCCTGACCCAGCGTGTCGTCCAGTGGCAGCGGCGGCTCGCCCCGGTCCACCCGGCGCTGGTTGTCGGCGCGCAGGTACTGGCCGTAGTGGCGCGCCAGAAGCGGGAACACGGTGCCCCATTCGTCCGCCACCTTGCCGCCGAAAACGCTGGTCATCGAACCCTGGCTGTCAAGGTCGACAACCAGCACCCGGTAGCCGTCCAGTGCCGCCGACATCGCCAGATGCGCCGCCGTGCTGGTCTTGCCGACGCCGCCCTTGAAGTTGGCGATGGCGGTGATCTTGGCGGGCAGGCCTGCGGGGCGCCAGGGCAGGTAGTTGCGCGATTTCGCCCCCTGCGCACCGAAATGCGCGCGCAGCACCAGCACCTCGTCCAGACTGAACCACTTGGCACCCCCGTCGGTTTCGCTGCGCCCCTGGGGCAGGTCCGGGTGGGCCTTGAGGACGCGGCGGAAATGCCCGGTGGCGACAGGAATGAGGTAGCGGGTGATCTCCCACGTGGAGAAAAGCCGCAAGGCGCGGCGTCCGTCCGCCTGCAAGCCCCGGCTCGCCAGATCGTCGCGCCCGCGGGTGCAGGCGGCGGCGATGTCGGCAAAGCCATCGGTGCCGGTCCCGGCCCCAAGCTGGGCTGCGGCACGGTCGGGGTCGATGCCGAAATACGGGGGCAGGGGTATTCTGGGGCTGCTGCGGGAATCGCCGGTCATAAGGTTGGGCCTGATGTGCGCTGTTTTCAGCAAGATACCCTAAAACGTCGCACATGAAAGAAAATACCTAACATCGCGGCATTTTCCTTGTCTTTTCCCAAGCAAGAATCCCCAAACCTGCCTTTGTGGACAGGCGTTTGCGGGGGTTGCACGGCCAGCGTGCAGATTTTTGCCATGTTATCAATGTTATTAATCGTTACAGGGTTTGGATGATCGGGCCAAGCGGTTGAGAGGTAACGGGTTTTTCTGCCTCTGGCATGGCAGGACCGACTCTGAAACCACGCTGTGGCGACTCTGGTCCGCCGAAACAGTGACTCTGGTCCGCCGATGCGCGTCAAGCGGAGTGTGGACGCCGACCTGTGGATAACTCTAGAGTGTCACTGAAACCCCGTTGCTGGATTCGGGACTGGAATCGGGCGCAGACCCGCAACGCAGATGGGGCAGGGACCGCAGCGATGACGCAGATTACGGGTAGGGCAGGGGGCGGGGCAGGGGGTGCGGGGCTGCTGCCCGACCGCCACCCAAGTGCGGATTTCTTTATCTGCGACATCTTCGGGGCGGCCCCCAAGGATGATCTGGGCAGCATGGAACACCCGATCTTTTCGCTGGCGACGCGGCCTGACTGCCGCATCCTGTCCTATACCCACAACGGTACCGACGTCACCGTTACCCCCTCGGTCCGGGGCCGGGCGACGATCCATGACAAGGATGTCCTGATCTATTGCATCAGTCAGTTGATGGCGGCGCTGAATGCCGGGCGGGCGATCTCGCGCCGCCTGCATCTGCGGGCCCACGATCTGCTGGTGGCGACCAACCGCGACACCTCGGGCGATGCCTATGCGCGGCTGCGCGAGGCGTTCGAGCGGCTGGCGGGCACCCGCGTCACCACCAACATCGCCACCGGCGGGCTGGAGATCACCCAGGGCTTTGGATTGATCGAAAGCTGGGAGATCGTGCGGCGTGCCCGTGTACAGGGGGGTCGTGTACAGGGGGGCCGTATGCAGGGGGGGGCCGAGGGGCGGATGCTGTCGGTGACCGTCACCCTGAGCGAATGGATCTGGCAGGCGGTCCTGTCCAAATCGGTGCTGACCCTGCACCGCGATTATTTCCGGCTGCGCAAACCGCTTGAGAGGCGGATCTACGAACTGGTGCGCAAGCATTGCGGCCGCCAGCCCGAATGGCGCGTCTCGGTGGCGGTGCTGCACAAGAAATCCGGGTCCGCCAGCCCGCTGCGGGTGTTCCGCGCCGCCCTGCGCCGGATCATCGTGGATGCCAACCTGCCCGATTACACGATGGCCGAGGAGGTCGGCGACCTGATCCGCTTTGCCCGTCCACAGGCGCAGGTCAGCGCGGCCGAGATGCTGCGCTTTGACGCCGATGTGCTGGACGCGGCCCGCGCCCGCGCCCCCGGGCAGGACGTTCATGCGCTGGAAACCCGCTGGCGGGCGTTCTGGGCGGCGTCGGGGCGGCCACGGCTGGGGTCGCCTGAACGGGCGTTTCTGGCCTGGGTCGCGGGCCAGACGGACCTGCGCGGGGCCTAGCTGTTCAGTCCCGGCCTGCGGACCCCGCGGATGCGCAAGTGGTCGGCGGCACCGCGCCAAACGCCGGCGCCGCGCGGTGCTGTCGGACAAACTTAACGGCTGATTTCTAGAATCCCCCCCGAACGGCAACTTCGGGAGCCCCCATGTCCGATACATCGCCCATCCTTTCGCTGCCCTATATCCAGCCCGCACAGGCGCAAAAACACGTCACCCACAACGAGGCGCTGCGTCTGCTTGATATTCTGGTGCAACTGGTGGTGCTGAGCCGCGACCAGATCGTGCCGCCCGCCGTGCCGGCGGCCGGCGATTGCCATATCGTCGGGGCGGCGGCGACCGGCCCCTGGGTGGGGCAGGACCGTGCCATCGCCTTTTACGAGGCTGGTGGCTGGCAGTTTCTGGTCCCGAAACCGGGCTGGCGGGCGCATGTGCTGGCCGAAAACCGCCCTGTCGTCTTTGACACCGTGGCGGGTTGGCAGGACGGTTCAAACGCTGCGTTTTTGACCCTTGGGGTCGGGGTGAACGCCACCGCCGACACCACCAACCGGCTGACTGTCGCGGCGACCGCGACGCTGCTGAACCATGCCGGGGCCGGGCACCAGCTCAAGATCAACAAGGCGACCGTCACCGATACCGCCAGCCTGCTGTTCCAGACCGGATTTTCGGGTCGCGCCGAAATGGGGCTGGCGGGTGACGATGCCTTTGCGATCAAGGTCAGCCCCAGCGGGACCGGCTTTGTCACCGCGCTGGCCGTCGAGCCGGCAACCGGACGGGTGCAGATGCCGCAGGGGCTGACGCTGACCGGCACGCTGACCGGCACCGCTGCCGCCCGGCTGGGTGGCCTGCGGGCCACCCGGGCCGGGACCGCCAACGCGATCACGCTGGCCTATGGCCTGAGCGCGCTGAGTGCCGGAATCCAGGTCCGGTTCACCACCACCACCACCAATACCGGGGCGACAACGATCAACCTTGACGGGTTGGGGGCGATTGCCTGCCGCACGGTAACCGGGGTCGCCCTGCCGTCGGGATATATCCGCACCGTGGTCGAGACAGTGGCCACCTACGACGGCACGTTCTGGGTACTGGACCGACTGGTCGAAAACGGCAGCAACGCCAATGGCACGTTCAAGCGTTTTGCCGATGGCGATCTGGTCTGCACTTCGCCGGTGTTTTCCAGCCAGGACCCGACGATTGCCGCCGGCAGCATATTCCGCACGGCCGCACTCGGGTCGTGGACACTGCCCGCGACGGCCCTTGACGCCAATGGTCTTGTCATCGGCGGTCCTGCCGGGGCCAACGCATCGACCCACTGGGTCAATGGCCGCATGACATCCACGACCAATGCCGAGTTCACGGTCTTTGCCCCGGCCTCGATCACGGGACGCGCGATCAGACTGAAATCAGAAAACAGGTGGTATTGATGACCGACATGCAGATCGCGCTGACCCGGGTGCAGGGTGACCCTCTGAAAGTCACGCGAAAGGGTGAAAGCCTGATCTTCAACGGCACGGCCATCGACCTGTCCGGCGTCACTGCCGACGCACCGCTGCTGCTGGCCGATCATGCCTGCCCGTGGATCGCATCAGACGTGACCCGCGACGCCGACGGGCTGCACCTGACGGTGATCGCCCCCTACGCCGGGACCAACCTGCCCGAGGCGCTGTGGTATCCCGATCCGCTGGTGGTGGTTAAAGACGGGCCGGTCGCGCTGCCGGCATGGCAGGTCGGGTGACGGCAGCCCCCTGATCGGCAACCCCCTGACCAGCGGCGCCAAGCGCCGTGCCGATCAGGTCGCGTGCCGCAGGATGGGCATCAAAGATGGTCCAGGACCGGGCGACAAGTTCGGCCGTGTCGAACGACACCCCCTCGTGGCGCAGTGCTGACAGCCGCCAATGGTGCGGAAACACCGTGACACCGTGATGCGCCGCGATACTTGGGTAAAGCGGCCAGTGCATCCCCTCCTCCAGATAATCCTCGATCGTGTTTCGGGCTGATATCACCGCTGCGGGCGTAATGTCGTCGGCCAGACCCGCAGTCTGCATCGCGCGGTGCAGGATATCGTAAAACACTTCGTTGCGGGGGTGGTTGGGCAGATAGCAGAAATTGCCGGCAAACCTGTCTTCCCACTGATCGAAAAAATCGAGGATGCCAAAGCCGCAATTTGCCTCGAAACGGGCGTCAACCTCGGCGCGGTAGTGCTGTCGGGCCTCGAAATATCCCAGCGCACGGTAGGTTTCAGGGGTAAAGCGCGCAACCGTTTCGGCCTGACTGTCGCCGCGCCGCCAGGAGTCGCAAACGATCCGCGACTGGATCACGCCCAATTTCAGCACGGATGGCAGGCCGGGCACCCAGATCGCATCGGGTTGCCAGCCGCGATAGAGGAAAGCATCCACCGCAATGCGTCTGACGCCCGCAGGAACCCTGTCGGACAAGGGTGCAGAGCGCGTCAGCCCGATAAACAGGTCAAGATCGTCGACGAATTCAAGAAACTTTTCGTTGCCCTCCTCGACCCAGGTCTTGGCCTGCGGGATCAGCACACCGCGGACATCCCAGTCGGGAAAATGGGTTTTGAAATAGGCCATCTGCGTTTTCATCGAGCAGTGACCTTGAATCAGAACCTTCATCAGAAGCCCATACTGTTTTCGATTTCAACATCGTCGCAGACCACGTCTTCGGGCGGGGCACCGGCATCGGCAGACAGGGCCGCGCCCGCTGCCGTCGGCGCGGTGTCGCCCCGCATATAGACGGCTTCGAAGGCTGCCATGATCGTGTCGACTGCATCCTGACGGACGCTGCGCAGGTTATCGGCGTAGGCAGTCGTGGTGGTGAATGGGTTCGCGATCATTTCGTAGGACGGAAAATAGAACACGCCTTCGCGGGTTGCCGCCGCACCCGCTGCGGCCCGCAGCACGGCCTTGCTCATCATCGTGGCCGTCAGCACGTGGTCGCCTGAAAACGTCGCCGTCAGCGGCACCGGCGATACGGTCAGCATCACCTTGACCCCGGGATTAAGGGTTTGCAGCCGGGTCAGGGCGGCATCAAGATCGGCCATCACCGCCGGATAGTCATAATTGACAAAGCTGTAGGGCCGGGCGGGATCGTCTGCATAGACCCCCGGACAGACCGGATAGACCCGCCCATCCACGCCCGCCGCCTTCCAAGCTTCGGTCAGGCCAAGGGTAAAGACAAACAGCTTTGGCTGGGTAAAGACCGGCGCGATGGCGGTGATATGGGCCTGCCGCGCGGCGATGACGGCTGCGGCGCTGTCAAAGCCTGCGGGGTCGATGAACGGGCGAAAGACATCGACCCAGCGCCCGTCGCGCCGGCGGATGGCGCAGGCCGGATCGACACGGCCCGTCGCCACCTCGTCGATCAGTTCGACCAGTTGGCGCACGGTATAGATGTTGCCGTAACGCCCCGAAAACACCGGATCGTCGGGCCCCAGCGTTTCTGCTTCGATCAGGCTGACCGCAGGCCGGGTGCGCAGGAACTTGGCGACGTTCTGGGCAAAGCAACTGCCGGCGGTGGCGATGGTGTCGCCGGAATCCAGCCGAAACCGGTGCGCGGGCAGCGGCAACCCCGGCTGGCCGCCGGTTTCGGCCATCGCCTTTTTCCAGAATGCCGCGGGGGCTTGGGTTTCATACGGATTGGGCATGGTCCATGTCCTTTTGTGATCGGGCGGGCGACCCCGCCTGATTAGCCTTTGCCGGCCAGCACGGCCACCTTGCCCGGCCCGCCAAGGGCGGGGATCATCGCGGCCCTGCGGTAGG
>JBBSBK010000098.1:0-14189 GCA_038251315.1 Rhodobacterales bacterium
ACTGACGGTTCACCGTCTAACCATACCGAGGGGCGGGGGGCGGGACAATTTATAGAGGTGCCCTTTATAAAGACTTAAGCTTTTCATTGAGACGATCCAAGTCATCATCCTATATTCTGCCGGATACCTGCCTTGCAATCCTCACGAAGAGGGGATGCAGGCCCATGTCTCAGAAGGGCGATGAAATAGAAATGATTATATTACCAATATCGTCCGACTGCGCAATAATTGGGAAATCGAAAAATGCGGTAAATCGAGACGATGGCACTATCTTAAACGCACTAGCTAGTGTTCTGAGTCTGACAGTTCCTACCTGTTTCCGCGAATGTCATCGAGTTTGTCGAGCGCGCGGCGTTCTCGGGTGAGGATATCCTCGGCGGTTTTGGTCCATTTGAAGGGCTTCGGCTTCTCGTTGTGTTGCGCCAGATAGTCATAGATCGCGGACTCCAAATCATTGACGCTGGTATAACTGCCGCGCCGGATGCGCCTTGAAGTGATCTCGGCGAAGAAGCGTTCAACCAGGTTTAACCACGAGGCGCTGGTGGGCGTGAAATGCAGCTTGAAGCGCGGGTGCTTGTCCAGCCAGGCCCGCACGTCGGGCGTCTTGTGGGTCGCGTAGTTGTCGAGCACCAGATGAACATCGCGCCGCGCGGGCACGGCCTTGTCGATTTTGCGCAGGAATTTGAGGAACTCTCTGGCCCGATGTCGCGGCAGGCATTCGCCGATGACCTGGCCGGATTTGACGTCGAGTGCTGCGAACAGCGTGGTCGTGCCATGACGCTTGTAGTCATGGGTCATGGTAGAGGCCCGGCCCTTCTTGAGGGGCAGCCCGGGTTGCGTGCGGTCGAGCGCCTGGATCTGCGACTTCTCATCCACGCACAGCACGACGGCCCGGTCCGGCGGGTCGAGGTAAAGCCCGACGATCTCGGTGACCTTCTCCTCGAAGAGCGGATCGTTCGAAACCTTGAATCCGCGTGTCAGGTGCGGCTTCAATCCCGCCTCGGCCCATATGCGCCCGACACTCGATGGCGAAATCCCCATGGCTTCGGCCATCAGGGCGCGGCTCCAGTGCGTGGCATTGGGTGGCACCTCCTGCACTGTCCTGGTGAGCACCTTCAGCCTTGTTTCCATGGGCAGCGGCGGCACGCGTGACGGCCGTGTCTTGTCGCGCTTGAGGCCAATCACTCCTTCATCGAGATACCGCTGCTGCCAGCGCCAGACGGTGGGCTTTGATGTGCGGGCGCGCCGCATGATTTCGAAGGTGCCATGACCGTCCACCGTCGCCAGCACGATCTCGGCCCGCCAGACGAGCTTGCGCGCCGTGTTGCGGTTGGTGATCAGAGCTTGAAGCTCAGCACGGTCGGCGGGGCCAAGGTAAAGGCAGATGTCATTGCGTCTCATGCCCCGAATATGGCACGTCAGGCCATCAATGGGAATCCTGTGTCAGGTGGGGAACACTAGCGTCGGCGCTGTTTGCGGTGGCGATCGGGCCGCTGATCCTGGGGTTGCTGCTGGCGCAGTTCGGCATCCGCAGCCTGTTTATTTTGCTCGGGATCATTGCGGCGACCGCGGCTTTGGCGCTGGGCCTGACAATTTTGCAACTTTGGGGGCTGATGCCCGACCGCGACCCGCCCACGGCTTGACCCGAGGTCACCCTTTGAAGGACGTTATGGCGGTGTTTCGGGGGGAACGCCGCATGCCGACCATACAGATTGCCATACTGGCCTTGCAGGGTATTCTGTTTGCGGTCTGGGCGATCTGGGCATTCGTCATCCTGTTCCAACTGCGCCGCCGCGGCGTCAATAAAACCGGCAGTCAGTTCCCGGGCCCCCTGACGTTCATCGACGTTACCAGCGACTGGCTTGCTGATCCCGCAGCCCGTGGGCAGCGGAACGCCTTCGCCGTGCTGACAGCCGTTCTGTTCGCCATATCTGCCCTGTTCGCCCTGACCCGCGCCTGAATTTTCTTTCCATCCGCCACCCGGCGCCCTAGGTCCGCTGGCAGGGGGCGTGATGCTGCTGGATGTGCGTAATATCACCAAGACATATCCGGGGGCCGATGCGCCCGTGCCGGTGTTGCGCGGCGTCGATCTGACGCTGGACGCGGGGCAGTCGCTGGCGCTGACAGGTGAATCCGGCAGTGGCAAAAGCACGCTGCTGCATCTGATCGGCGGGCTGGATGCACCGGACGGCGGCCAGATCCTGCTGGACGGTGTCGATGTCACGGTGCTGGACGACGCCGGGCGCGCGGCGCTGCGCCGTGGCACAGTTGGCGTCGTGTTCCAGCAGTTCAACCTGATCCCGTCGCTGCGTGTGGCTGACAATATCGCGTTTCAGGCCCGGTTGGCCGGGCGGCACGATGTGGCATGGGCCGCGATGCTGGCCGACCGGATGGGGCTGGCTGCCCATCTGGCCAAGTATCCCGAACAACTGTCGGGTGGCCAACAGCAACGCGTGGCCATTGCCCGCACCTTGGCCGCCCGCCCCAAGCTGGTGCTGGCTGACGAACCCACCGGCAATCTGGACGAGGCGACGGCGGCGACCGTGCTTGACCTGATGCTTGAGCTTGTGGCCGAAACCGGTGCGGCGCTGATGATGGTCACCCATTCCCCGACCCTTGCCGCCCGCATGGGCCGCCGGTTGCACTTGCATCAGGGGTTGGTCGCATGACCCGCGCCGGGTTTGCAGCTTTGCTGTCACACTGGCGGCGTAACCCGTTGCAGCTGTTCACCCTTTTGGCGGGTCTGGCATTGGCCACCGCGCTGTGGTCCGGCGTGCAGGCCGTCAATGCCGAGGCGCGGGCGAGTTATGACGCTGCCGCCGCGACATTGGGCGAGGGGCAGTTCGACCAGATCTTGCCGCCAGAAGGGCAGACGATCCCACAAGACACTTACATCGCCTTGCGCCGCGCCGGGTGGCTCGTATCGCCTGTGACCGAGGGGCGGATGAACGGCGTGCGGATCGTCGGGCTGGACCCGTTGACGGCGCCGGGGGGGTTGGGGCCGGTGCAAGTGGTTGATGGCGACATCGGCGCGTTTCTGTCAGGGCGGGGGCAGATTTACGCCACCGCCGAAACGCTGGATCGGCTGGGTGCGGTGGCCAATGCCGACCTGATCGTCACCCCCGACATGGCCCCCGGCACGGCGATCACCGATATCGGGTTCGCGCAGTCGCTGCTGGACATGCACGACGAGATTACGCGCCTGATCGTCGCGCCCGCGCAGCCGCTGGGCCGCCCGCCGCTATCGGACATCGGTCCTGACTTGCGCCTGCAAGCGGCGCAGTCAGGCAGCGATCTGGGCAGGTTGACCGACAGTTTCCATCTGAATCTGACCGCCTTTGGCCTGCTTGCCTTTGCTGTCGGCATCTTCATCGTTCACGGCGCGATCGGGCTGGCATTCGAACAGCGCCGTCCGGTGGTGCGTACGCTGCGGGCGCTGGGGATGCCGCTGAACCGCCTGATCGTACTGATCGCCGCCGAACTGATGGCGATGGCGCTGATCGCGGGGGTGATCGGCGTCGCCCTCGGCTATCTGATCGCCGCCACCCTGCTGCCCGATGTCGCCGCCACGCTGCGGGGCCTTTACGGGGCGGACGTGTCGGGGACGTTGCAACTGCGTCCGGCCTGGTGGCTGTCAGGACTTGGCATTGCCGTTGGCGGTACGGCGGTGGCCGGGGCCGGGGCGCTGTGGCGGCTGGCGCGGATGCCCTTGCTGGCCGCCGCGCAGCCCCGTGCATGGGCGATGGCGGCGGGGGCCGGCGCACGCTGGCAGGGGTTTTTGGCGCTGGGGTTGCTGGTTGTGGCGGGTGTGCTTGCGTTTGCTGCCACTGGTCTTGTCGCCGGTTTTGCCCTGCTTGCGACACTGCTGATCGGCGCGGCGCTGGCCTTGCCCGTCGTCTTGGGCGCGATCCTGCGGGTCTGCGCCGCGCGCGCACGCGGTCCCGTGGCCCAATGGTTCTGGGCCGACACCCGCCAGCAGCTGCCGGGGCTGTCGCTGGCGCTGATGGCGCTGCTGCTGGCGATGGCGGCCAACGTGGGGGTGTCGACGATGGTGTCGTCGTTTCGCCTGACGTTCACCGCGTTTCTTGACCAGGTGCTATCATCCGAGTTGTATGTCACCGCTGACAGCCCTGAACAGGCCGCCGCGCTGGTCGCATTCCTGACCCCGCGCACCGACGCGATCCTGCCGATCCAGTCGGCCGAACAGACGTTGGCGGGATACCCGGCCGAAGTGTTCGGGGCCCGCGATGACGCAACCTATCGCACCAACTGGCAGTTTCTGGATGCCGCCCCGGATGCGTGGGGCAGGCTGGCAGCGGGAGACGGCGTGCTGGTCAACGAACAACTGTCGCGCCGCGCCAGTCTGGCAGTGGGCGATCCGCTCGACATCGGCGGCACCGTGTTTCCGATCCTTGGCATCTATGGCGACTACGGGAACCCGATCGGGCAGGCGATTTTGAACGAAGTGCCGTTTGCACGCCTGTTCCCCGAGGCCGTCGCCTTGCGGTTCGGCCTGCGCATTGCACCTGACCAAGTGGCTGGCCTGACCGAAACGCTGAGCCAGGATTTCGGCCTGCCCCGCGATCAGATGGTCGATCAGGCCGGGATCAAGGCGTTTTCCCTGAACGTGTTCGAACGCACCTTTACCGTCACCGACGCCCTGAACATCCTGACCCTGTCGGTCGCCGGTTTCGCCATTCTGATGAGCCTGCTGACCTTGGCCGCGATGCGCCTGCCGCAGCTTGCCCCAGTCTGGGCGCTGGGAATGACGCGGGGGCGGCTGGGTTGGCTGGAACTGTTGCGGGCGGTGCTGCTGGCGCTGCTGACGACCGCGCTGGCGTTGCCTTTGGGCCTTGCGCTGGCATGGGCGCTGTTGGCGGTGGTCAACGTCGCCGCGTTCGGCTGGCGGTTGCCGATGTATTTTTTTCCGCTGGATTATCTGCGCCTTGGCGGGTTGGCGATGCTGGCCGCCGCGCTTGCCGCCCTGTGGCCAGCGCGCAAACTTGCGCGAACCCCGCCCGCCGCGTTGTTGCAGGTGTTTTCCCATGAACGTTAAGGCCATCCTGCTGGCGATCTGCCTGCCTCTTGCCGCCGCCGCGCAGGGGTTTGGGGGCCTTGGCACCAACGCGGCAGGCTTTGCCGTGCCGACCCCCGGCTATGCGTTTGATTTCCCCGCCGACGCCGGGCCGCACCCCGATTACCGGATCGAGTGGTGGTATGTCACCGCCAACCTGACCGGGCCGGATGGCACCGATTACGGCGTGCAATGGACCCTGTTTCGCACCGCATTGGCACCAGAGGCAGGCGACGGCTGGTCCAGTCCGCAACTGTGGATGGGCCACGCCGCGCTGACCACGCCCACGGCGCATTACGTCACCGAAAGGTTGGCGCGGGGCGGGATCGGGCAGGCGGGTGTCACCGCCGCGCCATTCGCCGCATGGATCGACGAATGGACGCTGGCCGGGCCGGACAACGCCATGCAGATGCGTGCGGCCGGGCCGGATTTTGCCTATGACCTGACGCTTAGCGCCCAAGGGCCGTTGGTATTCCACGGCGACAACGGCTATTCGGTGAAATCAGCGGCGGGGCAGGCAAGCTATTATTATTCACAGCCGCGTTTCGGCGTTTCCGGCACCATCACGACCCCCGACGGCGACATTTCCGTCACCGGGCAGGCATGGCTTGACCGCGAATGGTCGTCGCAACCACTGGCCGACAACCAGACCGGGTGGGACTGGTTCTCGCTGTCGTTCGACACGGGCGACAAGATGATGGGTTTCGTTCTGCGTCAGTTGGACGGGGCCAGCTATACCTCGGCCACATGGATTGGCGCAGATGGGATGACCGCGGCGTTGCCGGATGGCGCGTTGACTGCGACGCCGCTAGAAACGCATCAATCGCCGGGGGCAAAGGTGCCGATAGAATGGCGCGTGGAACTGCCTGCGCGGGGGGTCGATGTGACTGTGACGGCGATCAATCCTGACGCGTGGATGGCCACCAGCATCCCCTATTGGGAAGGTCCGGTGCGGATCGCGGGTAGTCACAGCGGGCGCGGCTATCTGGAGATGACGGGCTATGAATAGCCTGCCGCAAACCCGCGACCTTGTCCTGATCGGCGGCGGGCATACGCATGCGCTGGTCCTGCGGATGTGGGGGATGAAGGCACTGGCGGGGGCGCGTGTGACCCTGATCAACCCCGGCCCGACCGCGCCCTATACGGGCATGCTACCGGGGTTCGTGGCGGGGCACTACCGGCGCGATGACCTTGAGATCGATCTGGTGCGGTTGGCCCGGTTCGCCGGGGCGCGGCTGATCCTTGGGGCGGTGACGGCGATTGATCCGGTGGCGCGGGTGGTCACCGTGCCGGGGCGGCCACCGATTGCCTATGATGTCGTGTCGGTCGATATCGGGATCACGTCGAACATGCCCGGCTTGCCGGGGTTTACCGAACATGGGATCGCGGCCAAGCCGTTGGGCGGCTTTGCGACTCGCTGGGCGGCGTTTCGTGACGGCGCGACTGACCCGGCCATTGCCGTGATCGGTGGCGGGGTCGCCGGGGTCGAACTGGCGATGGCGATGGGGCATGCGCTGGGTGGCACGGCGCGAATCAGCGTGATCGACCGTGGAAAAGTGTTGGCGCAGACCAACCCGACCGGGCGGCGGATTTTGATGGATACGCTGTCGGCGCAGGGCATCGCGGTGGTGGAAAATGCGGACATTGCGCAGGTTCATGCTGACCAGGTTGCCCTGACCGACGGGCGACAGTTCACGTCGGATTTCACCGTCGGCGCGGCAGGTGCGCGCCCCTATGACTGGCTGGCCGATACCGGGGTGGACCTCAACGCGGGGTTCATTGCGGTCGGCCCGACGCTGCAATCCAGCGACCCGGCGATCTTTGCCGCCGGTGACTGCGCCCACCTGACCCACGCGCCGCGCCCAAAGGCAGGAGTGTTCGCCGTGCGCCAAGCCCCGGTTCTGTTCGACAACCTGCGCGCCGCGCTGTCGGGCGGGGACATGCGCCCCTATCAGCCGCAAAAGGACTATCTGAAACTGGTGTCATTGGGCAGCAAACGCGCCTTGGCCGAAAAGTGGGGGACGGCGCGGGCGGGCAGTTTGTTGTGGCGCTGGAAGGACCGGATCGACCGCAAATTCATGCGCCAGTTCACTGATTTGCCGCCGATGGACGCGCCCGATGTACCGCTGACCACGGCAATCGGAGTGCGTGACGCGTTGGGCGATAAACCGATGTGCGGCGGCTGCGGTGCCAAGGTGGGGCGCGGGGCGCTGCGCGATGTGCTGGCCGGCTTGCCGCCGTTGGACCGGGCCGATGTGCTGTCGGTCGCGGGGGATGACGCGGCGATTGTCATGGTGGGCGGGGCGCGGCAGGTGATGACGACCGATCATCTGCGGGCCTTGATGGCCGACCCGGTGCTGATGACCCGGATCGCCGCCATTCACGCGTTGGGCGATATCTGGGGAATGGGGGCAAGCCCGCAGGCGGCGACGGCCAGCATCATCCTGCCGCGCATGTCCGCCGATCTGCAACGACGAACGCTGAGTGAGATCATGGCCGTGGCGACCGAGGTGATGGGTGACGCCGGTGCCGCCATCGTCGGTGGCCATTCGTCGTTGGGGGATGAACTGACCATCGGGTTTACGCTGACGGGGCAGTGCGACAAGGCCCCGATTACACTTGCCGGCGCACGCGCAGGTGATGCGCTGATCCTGACCAAACCGCTGGGATCGGGCGTTGTCATGGCCGCCGAAATGGCCGGGCGGGCGCGGGGCGGGGATGTGGCGGCGGCCTACGCCATCATGGTGCAGGGGCAAGGCGCGGCTGCGGCGATTTTGGCCGACGTACATGCGATGACGGATGTGACCGGGTTCGGGCTGGCCGGGCATCTGGGCGGGATTTGCGATGCGTCCGGGGTCGGGGCCGAGATTGATCTGGGCGCGGTGCCGCTGATGCAAGGTGCGTTGGCGCTGGCCGAAACCGGCACCAGATCGACGATTTACGCCGATAACCGCAGCGGCGCCGGGCCGGTGTTCGGGGCTGATGGCCCCCGCGCCGACCTGCTGTTCGATCCTCAGACGGCGGGCGGATTGCTGGCGGCGGTCGCTGCGGACAAGGCCGTCGACCTGTTGCAAAAGCTGATCGACGCCGGCTATCCCGCTGCCATCATCGGCCGGATCACCGCAGGTCCGCCCGCCATCAAAGTCCTGAAATAAGCGCCGCCAACCGATCCGCCGCCGCCTCTTGCCCCGCCGGATCGAGGGTTTCGACACGCACCGTTCCCGCAACCGTCGGATCATGCGCGGCGCGTGATTGCGCATAGGCAGCGTCGTAGTGTTGGTCGATCAAGGCGCGTGACAGGCCATTGAAATCGCCCGCCTTTAGCAACGCGATCCACCCATCGACCACAGCATGCCCGCGAAACTGGCGCAGGGCGTTAAGCCTGTCCGCAAGCGCAACGGCGTCGGCGATCACATCGGCATAGGCTTGCGTCAAATAGGCGGCACGCGCGGCCACGGGCGCGTCAATCACCAGACGTTTCGCTTGGGTCATTGCGGCCCAGACCATCGGCGGAATGACGATCCGCCCGATTTTGGAGCTTTCCGCCTCGACCACCACGGGGCGAACCGGATCCAGCCCGTCAAACGCAACGGCCAGCGCGGTTTCAAACCCCTTCTGGTCCGGCTGCCCCCCCGGCATGCCCCCCAGCAGCGACCCGCGATGATGCGCCAACCCTTCGAGGTCGATCACTTGCACGCCGCGTGTGGCCAACCGGGGCAGAATGTCGGTCTTGGCAGTGCCGGTGTAGCCATCCAGCAGGATCAGTCGGTGCGGCAGGGGCGCGTCATACAAGACCCCATGCACCAGCCGCCGCCACGTCTGATAGCCCCCCGCGACCGTATCGCCGCGCCAGCCGATCTGGGTCAGGATCGACGCGAACGACCCGGACCGTTGGCCGCCGCGCCAGCAATACACCAGCGGCCGCCACGCGCCGTCGATGTCGGCCAATGGCCCTTCCAGATGCGTCGCGACGTTGCGGGCGACCAACGCGGCCCCGACCTTGCGGGCGCGAAACGGACTGACCTGTTTGTAGATCGTCCCCACCGTGGCCCGTTCGGCATTGGACAGCGCGGGCAGGTTTATCGCACCGGGAATGTGATCGGTCGCGTATTCGGCGGATGAACGCACGTCGATCAGGGTGTCGAACCCGTGGGTCAGGATGGCGCGCAGAGTGTCGAATGTGATCGGCATGGGCCTGCGTGTATCCCAAGGCGCGGGCAGGGTTAAGGGGCGTCGGTTTTGACCCGGCCGCGCTTGGTCAGCAGCCAGCTTTGCCCGTCTTCGAACACCACAGGGATCAGAGGCCGCCCATAGCCCGCCCCGCCATCAAGGTTCAACCGATTGCCGAAATGGATCGGATAGTCTGTGGCCGTATGCCCGTGCACGATCAACGGGCCATGGTCGCGGGTATCGTCGACGAAGTCGTGCCGGATCCAGATCAGATCGTCTTCGGTCTGGTCTGGTAGCGGCACGCCGGGGCGGATGCCTGCGTGGACAAAGTACAGATCGTCGATCCGGTGGGTCAGCGGGCGACTGGCCAGAAAGTCGATGTGCGCTTGCGGCACAGCGGCACGGGCATCGGCGTGGATATCACCGATGCGCCGGGTTTCCGCCACAGCGACGCCGTAGGACGCCAGCGTCGTGTTGCCGCCCAGTCGCGGGTTCAGCCACGTCAGGCCCAGAAACAGATGCGGATCCTCGCGCGGGACATGGCCCATATACCAAGTGAACATTCGGTCGTGATTGCCCCGCAATACGGTCCAATTACGCCCCGCCGCGACCCCGCCGATCAGGGTGTCCAGCACCCCACGGCTGTCCGGTCCCCGATCGGTATAGTCACCGGCGAACACGACGGGGGCGTTTGAACCGCCGTCGCGGTCGATCAGCGCCAATGCCCCGTCAAGCATGGATTTCTGGCCGTGGATATCGCCGATGGCATAAATCATGTGCTTAGCCCACCTCGAACGCCAGCGGTTTGACCTGCTGGAACATGCCGGTTTTTTCCAGCTTGGCAATGACCGACGCAGGCACCGGATCGTCGACGTATAGGATCGCGATCGCCTCGCCGCCCCGCGTGTTCCGTCCGAGGGTAAAGTTTGCGATGTTGACGCCGTTTTCGCCCATTGTGTTGCCCAGCATGCCGATGATGCCGGGGATATCCTCGTTCGTGGTATACAGCATGTTCGCCCCGATTTCGGCGTCGATGTTGATACCCTTGATCTGGATGAATCGCGGTTTGCCGTCGCTGAACACGGTTCCGGCGACGGACCGTTCACGTTTTTCGGTGACGACGGTCGCCTTGATATACCCCTCGAACATGCCGGACTGGTCCTGTTTGGTCGTTGATACCTGAATCCCGCGTTCCTTGGCGATCACCGGGGCACTGACCATGTTCACATCGGGGTTGAGCCGCTTCATGATGCCCGCGATCACGCTGCAATTCAGCGCCGCAAGGTTGAATTCGGAAACCGAGCCATCATACAGGATGTTGATCGCGGTGATCGGTTCGTCTGTCATCTGGCCGATGAAATTGCCCAGATGGCCAGCGAGTTTCACCCACGGCCCCATCACCTTGGCCTCTTCGGCGGTGATGCTGGGCATGTTGATCGCGTTCGTCACCGCACCCGTCAGCAGGTAATCCGACATCTGTTCGGCGACCTGCAAGGCAACGTTTTCCTGCGCCTCGGTCGTGGCAGCGCCCAAATGCGGAGTCACAACGACGTTGGGCAGGTTGAACAGGGGCGAGGCGGTGGCGGGTTCTTCGGCGAACACGTCGAACGCCGCGCCGGCGACGTGGCCCGATCTCAGCGCCGCCGCCAGCGCCGCCTCGTCCACCAACCCGCCGCGGGCGCAGTTGACGATCCTGACACCCGGTTTCAGTTTGGCCATGTTTTCGGCCGACAGAATGTTGCGGGTCTGGTCCGTCAGGGGCACGTGCAGCGTGATGAAATCAGCCCGCGCGAGCAGCGTGTCAAGCGCGACCTTTTCCACGCCGATCTGGGTTGCGCGGTCTTCGGACAGAAACGGATCATAGGCGATGACCTTCATCCGCAACCCCAAGGCGCGGTCGATGACGATCGACCCGATGTTACCCGCACCAATCACGCCCAGCGTCTTGGCGGTCAGTTCGACGCCCATGAACCGCGATTTTTCCCATTTGCCTGCATGGGTCGATGCGTTCGCCTCGGGGATTTGACGCGCTACCGCCATCATCAGCGAAATCGCGTGCTCGGCGGTGGTGATCGAATTGCCGAACGGGGTGTTCATCACGATGATCCCCTTTTTCGACGCGGCAGGGATATCGACGTTGTCGACCCCGATCCCGGCCCGCCCGATGACCTTGAGGTTGGTGGCAAGGCCGATCAGTTTCTCGGTCGCCTTGGTCGCGGACCGGATCGCAAGACCGTCGTAGTTGCCGATGATCGCGGCAAGCGCGTCTTTGTCTTTGCCCAGTTTGGGTTGGAAATCGACGTCGATGCCACGGTCGCGAAAAATTTGCACGGCGGCGTCGGACAGTTCGTCAGAGATGAGAACGCGGGGGGCCATGTGCGGCTCCTTTGAAAAGGGGGATGGGTCGAGACCCATCTTACAAGGGGTATGGTAAGATGGGTCTCGACCCATCTACCCGTCAGATTGCGTCGATTTCAGCGTGATACGCCCATTCCAGCCACGGCAGCATCGCTTCGATATCCGCGGTTTCGACCGTCGCACCGCACCAGATACGCAAGCCCGGCGGTGCGTCGCGATAGGCGCCGATGTCGAACGCGATCTTTTCGACTTCGAGCCGTTTCGCCACGCCCTTGGCGAACGCTGCGCCGTCCGTGATCCGCAGATCGGTGAACTTCAGGCAGACCGACGTATTCGACCGCGTCGCCGGATCGACCGCCAGATTGGCGATCCAGTCGCGGCTGGCGCAAAAGTTCCAGATCGCCCGCGCGTTGGCGTTGGCCCGGTGGATCAGCCCGTCCAGCCCGCCAATGGACCGGCCCCATTTCAGCGCGACCAGATAATCCTCGACACACAGCATCGACGGCGTGTTGAGCGTCTCGCCCCGGAATATCCCGTCGATCAATTCGCCTTTGGATGTCAGGCGAAAAATCTTGGGCAGCGGCCATGCGGGCGTATAGCCTTCCAGCCGGGCCACGGCGCGGGGCGACAGCACCAGCATCCCGTGCGCGCCTTCGCCGCCCATCACCTTTTGCCAACTGAACGTCACCACATCCAGCTTGGCCCACGGCAAATCCTGCGCAAAGGCCGCACTGGTCGCGTCGCAGATCGTCAGGCCTGCGCGGGTGTCGGGGATCATGTCGCCATGCGGCATCCGCACACCGCTGGTCGTGCCGTTCCATGTGAAAACCACGTCGTTGTCATAGTTCAGCGCGGCCATGTCGACGATTTCGCCATAGGGGGCTTCATGCACGCCCGCGTCGATTTTCAACTGCTTGACCACATCCGTGACCCAGCCCGCGCCGAACGATTCCCACGCCACCATCTCGGCCCGCCGTTCGCCCAAAAGCGACCACATCGCCATTTCGACCGCCCCTGTATCGGAGGCAGGGACGATCCCGATCAGATAATCGGCGGGGATGCGCAGCACCTCGCGCGTCAGGTCGATCGCCTCAGCCAGTTTGGCCTTGCCGATGCCTGCACGGTGCGACCGGCCCAAGGCTGCGTCGGACAGGGCTTCGAGGGTCCAGTGGGGGGGTTTGGCGCAGGGGCCGGATGAAAAACGCGGATTTGCTGGTTTCAGCGCAGGGCGTTTGCCCGCGGTCATGGTCGCCATTGCTGCTATCCTTCCAGATAAGCGCCCTTCGTTGGGGAAGGGTGTCCCACTGGTGGAAATACGGGCAGTCGCGGAGCGCGGCAAGCGCGAAATTGATTTCAGCGGTTGTTATAGGCTGCCCGCACTGCTGCCGCCGCTTCGGCTGTGACGGCTCCGCTGGTGGCAAACAGCACCTCGCCCGATGGACGCACGACCAAGACCCGGATCGTGTCGCGCCCGGCGAACCCCAAGGGTTCGTTCACGAAATCCGGGGCCTCATACAGGGTGATCGTGCGCGCCCGCATGTCGGGGTCGGTGATGCCCGACCGCATGCCGTTGTCCAGAAACCCCTTGATCAGCCGGGTGCCGACCCCGACGACCGGTATCTCGACAAACTCGGTTCCTTGCGACGCATCCAGCCCTAACGCCTGCACCCAGCCGTCGATCGCCGCCTGCTGGTTCATCTTGTAGGCAATGAACACGACCGTCGGGTCGCCCGGCAGATCGGCGGGCAGGGTGACAGACCGCCCGTTCAGATCGTCCGCCTGGACGGTCGGAAACTCGCCCTGTGCGGCGGCGGGCGCGGCCAATAGCATGGCGATCAGGGCGAGATGTCTCATCTTGCGGTTCCTTTTCGGGTGTGGCGTAAAAAGATAGTCCGCAATCGCCGTCTGGCCATTGTCCCCCGAAACGGTTAGCTGAAAAGCCAGTATTTGCCCCAAAGGTGCGCCCATGTTAATCGTCACCCTGCTGACCAACCCTGCAGAGCGCACGCTGTCTGCATCGCTGGTCAATGACCTGTGCGGTGCCTGGGGCGGTGGTGCGGTGACGTGGCTTTCGGTGGACGAGGCGGCGGAATTTGCCGTGCGCGCGGTCCCCGACAGTCGTTGGGATACCTGGCAATCACTTCAGGACAGCGCCGTCGACCTGATCGTCCTGCCCGCTGAAAACCGCCGCAAAAAGGTGCTGCTGGCCGATATGGACAGCACGATGATCCGGCAGGAATGTATCGACGAACTGGCGTCCGAAGCCGGTGTGGGCGACCAAGTGGCCGCAATAACTGCGCGCACGATGAATGGAGAACTGGATTTCGAGGCGGCACTGATCGAACGGGTGTCGCTGCTGAAAGGGTTGCCCGAAACGGTCATCGACACCGTGCTGGCAAAACAAATCACCCTGATGCCCGGCGGCTACGAACTGGTCCAGACGATGAAGGCGAACGGAGCCTATACGGCGCTGGTGTCGGGCGGGTTCACCACATTTACCAGCCGGATCGCCGCGGCATTGGGGTTCGACGAAAACCGCGCCAACACGCTGCTGATCGCGAACGGCAAACTGACCGGCGACGTGGCC
>JBBSBK010000099.1:0-14161 GCA_038251315.1 Rhodobacterales bacterium
ACAGGGTCGAGCCCCAGACAAAAAACGACGGAAACGTCAGCCCGGTGCAGCCGCCCGCCAAGACGTAGGCCAGCGCAGGCCACCCTGCAGCGGCGATGACGGCACAGAGAGCGATCCCGACAAAGCCGCACAGAAACAGCACCTGCGCAGGCAAAAGACGGGTCACCCAGTAAAGGCCCAGCCGCGCCAGCAAAAAGACCACGAAAAATCCCGACGCCAACCGCGCCGCGGTCAATTCCGGGGTACCCAACGCAATCAGGGCCGACGGGCCGAACCCGAACAACCCGACTTCAAGCAAGACCGAGGCGAACAGCAGGATCAGGATCAGCGACCTTCGGTTGCGCCATGCGGGCAGGCCGACGGTGACCGGCCCTTTGCCGCTGGGCTGCAAAACTGGGATCAGCGCCGCGGCACAAATCGCTATACCTGCGAACACCGGGGCCGGGGCACCCCCTGCCCAGACGAACAGGATCGGCGAAGCGATGGCACCGATGCCGAAAACGGCGTTCAGCAGGCCCACCATCCCCGGTCCCTTGTCACCGAATTCGGCCAGAAAGCGACGGTTCTGGATCGTCGAAATCAGTCCAAAGCCCGCCCCCAACGCAAACGCGCCGACCAGCACGCCAACCCATCCCGGTTGCGCCGCGACCAACCCGCCGCCGACGGTCAACGCTGCCAGCGCGAACCGCGTGGTCAGCCAGCGCAAGCCAAATATGCCCGCAAACACGAATACGAACGCGCCAACGCCGTGTGCGCTGAGCAGTTCACCGCCCTGCCCGTCGGCCAGATCGAACAGCCGCCGATAGGCAGGCAGCGACACGCCGTATAGCGCCGGCAGCGCCCCGATCAGCACAAAGCTGAGGGTGCCCGCGATGAACAGGCGGCGCGGATTGGCAGTGGTCACGTCAGGTCCAGTCAAGCACGACCTTACCGGACGACCCCGACAGCATCGCCCCGAAACCATCCTCGAAATCGTCGACCTTGAACCGGTGGGTGATGACGCGGCGCACATCCAGCCCGTTTTCCAGCATCGCGATCATCTTGTACCATGTCTCGAAAATCTCGCGCCCGTAGACGCCCTTGATAGTGATCGCCTTGAACACGATGCGGGACCAATCAACGGGGCTTTTGCCCGGCGGAATCCCAAGCTGGGCGATGCGACCACCCATGACAAGGCTCTCGACCATCTGGTCCAGCGCCCGCTGGTTGCCCGACATCTCAAGGCCCACATCGAACCCTTCTTTCATCTTCAAACCAGACACTATGCTGGCCAAATCCTGCGTCGCGACGTTCACGGGGGTCACGTCCGCGACCTGCGCAGCTAGGTCCAAACGATCCTGATTGACGTCCGTGATAACCACATGCCGCGCCCCAACATGGCGGGCGACGGCGGCGGCCATGATGCCGATGGGGCCAGCGCCGGTAATCAGCACATCTTCGCCCACCAGATCGAAGCTCAGCGCCGTGTGAACGGCATTGCCAAGGGGGTCGAGGATCGCGCCGATCTCGTCGTCGATCGCATCGGGCAGGGGGACAACGTTGAACGCGGGCAGCCGCAGGTATTCGGCGAACGCGCCTTGTTCATTGACGCCAATACCCCGCGTGCCAGGGTCGAGGTGAAACTTGCCCGCACGCGATTGCCGCGATTTCTTGCCAATCAGATGACCTTCGCCGCTACACCGCTGGCCGATCTCCAGCCCTTCGACATTTTTGCCTATTTCGACAATAGTGCCAGCAAATTCATGCCCAATTATCAATGGCACCGGCACGGTTCTCGCCGCCCATTCGTCCCAGTTCCAGATGTGGATATCGGTGCCGCAGATACCGGTCTTGTTGACCCGGATCAGCACATCTTCGGGGCCGATTTCAGGCACCGGTGCGCGTGTCATCCAAAGGCCAATCTCGGGTTTGGATTTCTCAAGCGCCTTCATCTCGTTGCTCATTCCAGCACTCCGGTATCGCGGCCCGCTTGGACGAACCCAGCCAATGCAGTGTCTAGATCGGCAGTTGTCAGGGCGGCGTTCATCTGGGTGCGGATTCGGGCGCGGCCCCTGGGGACGACGGGGAAAAAGAACCCCGAGACATAGACACCAAGGTCGAACAGCCGCGCCGCCATGTCTTGGGCCTTGGGCGCGTCATACAGCATCACCGGGATAATCGGGTGTTCGCCCGCCAACAGGTCAAACCCGGCATCGGTCAGCCCCTTGCGCCAATGCGCGGCGTTGGCGAACAGGCTGGCCCGCAGGTCGTCGCCTTTCTCGACCAACCGGATCGCCTCGATCCCGGCGGCGACGACGGCAGGCGGCAGGGCGTTGGAAAACAAATAGGGCCGCGCGCGTTGGCGCAGCAGGTCGATCACCGCCTGTGGCCCGGCGATATAGCCGCCGATGGCCCCGCCCAGCGCCTTGCCGAGCGTGCCGGTGATGACATCGGCCTTGATTCCAAAATGCGCCGGGGTGCCCGCCCCTTTCGGCCCCATGAACCCGGTCGCATGGCAGTCATCGACCATAAGCAAGGCGTCGTATTGATCGGCCAAGGTACGGATCACGGGCAGGTTGGCAAGGTAGCCGTCCATGCTGAACACGCCGTCGGTGGCGATCATGATGTGGCGGGCACCAGCAGCGCGGGCGGTTTTCAACTGGGCCTCAAGATCGTCCATGTCGGAATTGGCGAACCGATACCGTTTCGCCTTGCACAGCCGAATCCCGTCGATGATTGACGCGTGGTTCAGTGAGTCAGATATCACCGCATCCTCAGCGCTTAAAAGAGGCTCGAACAAGGCTCCATTGGCATCGAAACAGGCGGCAAACAGGATGCTGTCGTCATGCCCCAGAAACGTGGCCAACCGTTGTTCCAGTGCGCGGTGCAAATCCTGCGTCCCGCAGATGAACCGCACCGACGCCATTCCGAAACCTTGGTTATCCAGTGCAGTTTTGGCGGCGCGGATCAGGTCGGGATGGTCGGCCAGCCCCAGATAATTGTTGGCGCACAGGTTGATCATGTCGCGCCCGCCGACCGTGATGTGGCCACCCTGCGGCGAGGTGATCTCGCGTTCGGTTTTCCACAGCCCTTCGGCGCGGATGTCGGTCAGGCGGGTTTCGATCTCGGTCAAAAATGCAGACATGGCGGGCCTCGGCTATGCCGCGACGTCGGGGTGGCGCGGCGTCATCTGATGGATAAGCTAGTGCCAGAAAATCAGGGGGGCTACCATGACCGAAATCGTCATCTTGGGCGGCGCGCGCACCGCCATCGGCACGTTTGGCGGATCGCTGGCAGGGGTAACGCCGATCGACCTTGGAACCATCGTTGCCAAGGCCGCGCTGGAACGGTCGGGCGTGCTTGGCGACCAGATCGGGCATGTCGCGTTCGGCCATGTCATCAACACCGAACCGCGCGACATGTATCTGTCCCGCGTGGCCGCAATGCAGGCAGACGTGCCCGACACGACCCCGGCGATGAACGTCAATCGCCTGTGCGGGTCGGGCGTGCAGGCAATCGTGTCGATGGTGCAGGCGTTGCAACTGGGCGACGCCGATTTCGCGCTGGCAGGCGGAGCCGAGAATATGAGCCGCGCACCCTACATCAACTCCGACGCGCGATGGGGCGCGAAAATGGGCGATATCACTACTCGCGACATGATGCTGGGGGCGCTGAATTGTCCGTTCGGAACGGGGCATATGGGGATAACCGCCGAGAATGTCGCGGCGGAACACAGGATCACCCGCGCCATGCAGGATGAATTCGCGGTCGCCAGTCAGGAACGCGCGGCGCGGGCGATTGCGGCGGGCTATTTCGCCAGCCAGATCACCCCGGTGCAGGTCCGCGTCAAACGCGACATGGTCGATTTCGTGACCGACGAACATCCCAAGGCGACCACGGTCGAGACCCTCGCGGGCCTGCGTCCGGTGTTCCAAAAGGACGGGACCGTGACCGCAGGCAATGCCAGCGGGATCAATGACGGGGCGGGAGCGGTTGTGTTGTCCACAATGAAGGCGGCTGAAACAGCCAAGTTAGAGCCTATGTTTCGCGTTCTAGGATATGCCCACGCCGGAGTCCGCCCCGAGGTCATGGGCATCGGTCCAGTCCCGGCCGTTCAGGCATTGCTGGCGCGAACCGGGCTGATGGCCGGTGATTTCGACGTCATCGAAAGCAACGAGGCGTTCGCCGCACAGGCCCTTGCGGTGTCACAGGCACTGGCGTTCGACCCGGCGCGCGTGAACCCAAACGGCGGCGCGATTGCACTGGGGCATCCGGTCGGCGCGACGGGGGCGATTATCATCATCAAGGCGATGTATGAATTGCAGCGGACGGGCGGCAAACGGGCGTTGATCACCATGTGCATCGGCGGCGGGCAGGGGATCGCGCTGGCGATTGAAAGGCTCTAACGCAGCTCGATCCGTGTATTTGCCGTCTGCCCGCGCGCGTCGATCACCGTGATCGCGGAAAACCCCGCGCCAAGGTCGGGCAGGTCGATCTGTCGGTCATAGGTGGTTCCGACCGCCGCGCCGTTGGACAGCCATGTGAACGGCGCGATGCCGTCACTGACCTTTGCAATCAGCTCCGCCCCTTCGATCACGGCGCCATCGGGCGGAAAGGCGATCCGGGGACCGTCGGTCGCGATGACCTCACCACGGGGACGGAAGCGTTGCAGCGGCAAGGGCAGTTGGGCGGTGGGCAGCAGGAGTGTCGCGGGCGGCGGCGCCGAAATCGGGTCGATCCGGGTTTTCACCCGCTCGAACGCCGCGAACATGACGGGTGCGGCAAGTTCCCCACCGAATGCGCCCGGCACTGGCGTTCCGTCCGCCCGGCCCATCCAGACGCCGACTACATTATGCCCGTCGAAACCAATCGCCCAGGCGTCGCGGTTGCCGTAACTGGTGCCGGTCTTGTAGGCGATCCCGGTGCCGGTGACGCCAGCAGGGCGGGGCACCTGCAAAAGGATGTCGGCGATTTCCCATGCGGCCACGTCGCCCATGACCGGGGAGGGCGAAAAGCCCGCCGTTTCAACACTGTTCCAACGCAGATCGACACTTTCGCCGTGATTTCCGATAGCCGCATACAGCCGCATCAGATCCTCTAGTGTCAGCCCGACACCGCCCAGCGCCACCGCCAACCCCGGCCTGCCACCCGGCACCACGGGCATCGCTCCGGCTCGGTGCAGACCCGCGATCAGGTGCTGTGGACCCATCGCATCTGTCAAGGCAACCGCGGGGATGTTCAGCGACAGTTGCAACGCAGTGCGCACCCGCAGGTCGCCGCGAAACTGGCCGTCAAAGTTCTGCGGCGCGTAGCCGTTGAAACTGGTCGGGCGGTCGGCAATCAGGGTTTCGGGGTGGACCAGACCTTGATCGAACGCCAGCCCATAGATGAGCGGTTTGAGCGTCGATCCGGGCGAGCGGAGCGCCTGCGTCATGTCCACAAACCCGGCGTTGGTGTCGGCGCTATACCCGTCCGATCCGACCGAGGCGAGGATTTCGCCTGTCCGGTGATCGGCGACCATCATCGCCACCTGCACCCGGTCGCTGCGCCCTGCCGTGGCTTGCTGCGCAAGCACCTCGAGCCGCGATTGCAGGCGGGCGTCAAGCGTTGTCAGGTGCCGGTCAGTCAGTGGATCGGCGGCCAAGGCGCGGTCGGCCAGATGCGCGGCAAGGGCAGGAAATTCACGGCGCTGGGCTCGAACAGACTCGGTTTTCGCTGCCACGGCCGTCGCCACACTGACGATCCCGTCACGCGCCGCGCGGTCGATCACCCGATTGCGGGCAGTTGTCGCGCTGCCGACATGGCGATCCGGGCGGCGGGATTCGGGGGATTGCGGCAAGGCGACCAGCAGCGCAGCCTGTGCGGGGGTCAAACGCAGCGGCGGTTTGCCGAAGTAAGCGTAGGATGCCGCGCGGACCCCTTCGATATTGCCGCCAAATGGGGTCCGGTTCAGATACAGCGTTAGAATTTGTTCCTTGGTCAACCGCCGTTCCAACGCCAATGCGACCCTGATCTGGCGCAACTTGCCCTGCCATGACCCGGTACCCGAATCTTCCAACAATCGCGCAACCTGCATGGTCAGGGTCGAACCACCCGAAATCACCTGCCCGTTCCAGAGCGCCTGCGTGACCGCCCGACCCATCGCCACCGGGTCGACCCCGGCGTGGTCGTAAAACCGTTTATCCTCGAACCGGACAAGCATCGCGACGTATGCCGGATCGACCGCATCGAGTCCAACCGCCAATCGCCACCGTCCGTCGCCGACCGTGTAGGCGCGCAGCAGGTCGCCGTTGCGGTCCAGCACCTCGGTCCCGGTTTCAGCGATGAGCGGCGGCAGGATGGTGGCGTCGATCCAATGATCCACCCCGTCCCGTGCAGCGCCGGCCCCGTAAAATGCCAGCGCCAGCAGCCCGAAAATGCGGGCGGCGCGGGTCATTCGGCGACAGTCACCTGACCGGAATCGGTGCGCGCGCGCATCTGCGGGCGATACATGTCTTCGACCGATGCCGCCGGATGATGGAACGCCCCCGGCGATACGGCCCGCACGATATAGGCAATCTGGAACGGCTTGTCCGACCGCCAGTCGACAGCGGCGATGAACCTGTCGGTGCGGAATTCGGCGTTCTGCCCTTGCACCGGATCCAGCCAGTCCAGCGCACGGATGTCGCCGCCCTGGATCAGGTTAGGGTTGTCGATCTCGAACCCTGCGGGCAGTGGGTCGGCGACGATCAACCGGGCCTCTTGCTTGCCGAACGGTTGCACGGTCAGCACCGTCACCAACCGCGCCCCGATAACCAGATCGTCCAGCGCCGCGGGCGCGCCATCAAGCGTGTAGTAGTCGCGCTGGATCGCATAGCCATTGCCACCCGCCGGTTCCGGATCGGTCGGCACACCAAAGGTGGTGACCGTCAATTCAACCTCGGACTGTCCGGTATTGACCACAAGGATCGGCGCAATCGCCGTCTGATCCTCAAGCACGCGCACCAGCGGCCCGACGGGCGTCGCACCGTCAATGGTCAGACCGGTCGCCCGCAGATCGCGGATCAACGCGTTGGCGGCCAGAAGGGTCCATGTTGCCTCTTGCGTCGAGACATAGCTGCCGACGTTGGCCAACCGCCGTTCCAGCGTGTCGCGGTCGACGGCATTGCTGCCCGCTTCGACGGCCAGCGTCAGCACGGCGGCGGTGTCGCGCCGGTTGGTGCCATAGTCGGTACGCCAGACGGCAGTTTCTTCGGTGGCAAGCCGGGCCAGCATCAGATCGTTGGCGCGGGCGAACATTGCGTCGGCGCGGGTCTGATCGCCGTAAAATGCCAGCGCGGCGGCCAGTTGGGCCGCACCTAATGGCGTATTGAAGGCGGCTGCCTTTTCATCGGCGTAGTAGCGCAAATCACCGACCTGTGCCGCCCCTTCACGCGCCAGAACCATCAGCGCATAGGCCAACTCCTGACCACCGCTGTCGAAATCGGGGGCGTAATTGATCTGATTGCGCAGGTTGTCGATGGCGTTGGCGAATGCGATGTCTGGCACCAGATGCCCGCCGCGACGTGCCTGCGACAGGAAATCGGTGACATAGGCGTCCAGCCACAGATCGCCCGAATCCGCATACCATAGGCCGAATGCGCCGTTGGACGACTGGTTGGCGATGACGGACTGGATCGCCTCGTCAATCCGTTGCGACAGTTGACTGTCGGTCGCCAGACCCATCGCCACGGCCACATCGTTGAAATACAGCAATGGCAGCGCCCGGCTTGCGATCTGTTCGGTGCAGCCATAGGGGTAGCGATCAAGCGAGGCGAGCAGTCCCGGTGCGTCGAACCGCGCCAACGGACCGACCGACATGGTCGCCGATCCGGTGCCGTTGACTAGCCCGGCAAAGACCTGATCGTCGAAACTGAAGGTGTCGCCAGCGGCCAGCGTGAACCGCGACTGGCGACTGATTTCAGGGTCGTTGACCTGCACCGGGACGGTCAGGGTTTTGGTCAGTTCCTTGCCATCCGGCGTCGTCACCGTAACGCTGATGGTGTGGACGCCGGGGTCGAGGGCACCAAAGGGCAGGCGGAATGTCTGTTTGCCGCCATCGGCAAGAGAAAACGTTGCCGGAATTGCGGCGGTGTCCAGCGCCAGACCATCAGCGCTGACGACCAGTTGCATGTCTCCGGCTGGTCCATCCGCATGAACGACCTCAAGCAGCATCCGCGAGGTATCGCCGGGTGCAAGAAACCGCGGGACCGAGGCAGTGACGACGACCGGATCGCGCACGATCACGTCCTCTGCCGCCTGCCCCACGCCCTGCCCCGACCACGCCACGGCCATCAGCCGGACGGTTCCGTTGAACGCGGGCAGGTCGAATTGGAACGCGGCCTGCCCGTTGGCATCGACAGTGACCGGGCCGCTGAAATAGGCGACCAGTTCTTCGGTCGGAGGCGGTGATTGCAGGCCCATCTGCGCCATAGCGTCACCGCCGGACCGGACGGTGCCCATCGCCCCGTTCATCCCGTCGATCAGCCGCCCGTAAACGTCACGCAGTTCCATCCCCAGTTTGCGCTGGCCGAAATAGTAATCCTGCGGGTCGGGGCTGGTGAAAGCTGTCAGGTTCAGGATGCCGACATCGACGGCGGCCAACGTGACATAGGCGGTATCGCCTGCCGCCACGCCGTTGACCTGCACGATCGCATCCAGCGGGCCGCGCGGCTGCACGTCGGTATTCCACGTCACGGACACATCCAGCGCCTTGTCGCCCGGATCGACCTGCGCATACCCAAGGCCCAGCGCCCGCGACGGATTGCGGCTGTTGGCCACATCCATTGGTCGGATCACGGTCGCGGTGACATAGGCACCGGCCCCCCATCCGTCGGTGACGGTCAGCGGGATCAGGTTTTCGCCGACGATCACAGGAACCGATTCCATATGGATCAGGTGGTTCGACATGACGGTGACAACGGCGATGCCGGCCTCGCGCGGGACGATCCTGAAGGTCGCGGTGTCGCCGATGGCATAGGCGGATTTGTCCAGTGATGCCTCGAGAAGATCGGGCGTCGCGGACGCATCGGCGGGGGCATACCAGCCCGCGTAAAAGTCTCTTGCGGCAGCGACGTACTCGCCATCAGTGCGTTCAACTACGATTTCGAATTCCCCCCAGGTGACATTGCCGCTGACCGTGACGGGCGTGTCGGCCAAGGTGGCGGTGCCAGTCGAAACACGCTCGCGGGTCGTCACTGGTTCCCAGTTCCAGTTGCCGTTCAGCGAATACCAGGTGTAGCGGGTGTTCACCCGGTTGATCGTCCATGTCACCTGCATTGGTTCGGGGGACAAATCGGGTGCAAGACCGATCAGGCTGAATTCAGCGCGGGCGTTTTCGCCCAGCATTTCGGACGATGCCGGTTTGATCCCGATCATTGACCCATCAGGCAGGACGGCGGCAGTCAGGCGACGTTCGACAGGCCGCCCCGACCCCTCAGAGACACGGGCCGTGACGCGCAGTTCCAGCGGATGGCCGGGGGCGGTGATTTCCGGCAGATCGACGCTGACAAGGCTCTGGCCGTTTTGATCGGTGCGATCACCATTCAGATAACTGATTTCGTACGTATCGGGGTCATCGTAACGCCCGAATGTGTAGCCGGGAAAGGCGGCGATGGTGTCCGTCGGGCGCAGCAGCGCCTCGCCCTCGATCGCCAGATCGGCGGCTTTGGGGCCGAACAGATAGGTCGCATCGATGGTCAGCGTCGGCGCATCGCCCATCCGGATCACGTCCGGCAGGGTCAACGCAAAGTCGATGCGTTCGGGCAGGAAATCTTCGACCAGAACGCCGCTCGTCGCCAGCGGGGCCGCATCGGTGTCGGCCTTGACTGCGATCTGCCAGGTCCCGCGCGGGGCGTTTGCGGCGACCGGAATGGCGAACACATGGCCTCCGGCCTTGTCGGCGGTGTCGGTGATGCGGCTGTATTCGACACCATCGGGGCGCGACAGGATCGCGGTCAGCGGCACGCCGGGCAGGGCAAGGGCGGCGGCGTCGCGCATCAGGGCAGTCAGATAGATGGTTTCACCGGCGCGGTACGCCCCCCGGTCGGTGGTCAGGAACACGTCGATGGGGCCGCTGGGTTCACGCCCTTCGACGCCCCGGTCGGACAGGTCGAACGCCGGATCGGTCAGCGACAAAAATGCCATGTCGTCGGCCTTTTCCACAACCACCAGCGCCGGGCGGGTCGATGCCAGCCCGCGGGTCAGACCGGGCGCGAACCGCGCGACACCGTCGGCGTCGGTCGTGGCGGTGCCAAGGATCGCATTCGCCTCGGACAACAGCGTCACCTTGGCATCAGGCGTCACCGACGCATCGCCCAGCCCGCGCACCATGACGGTCAGCCCGTCGGTGCCCAGCATGGTCGCAACGCCAAGGTCGGACAGGATGAACCACTGGGTTGCCGCCGGTTCTTCGTAAGGGTCGGCCCCCGGATAGCTGGCGGACAAGACGTAAACGCCTGCGGGCGCACCTTGCAGCGCCTCGGCCAGCGGCACGCGGGTCAGCATGTCGCGGTTCAGTTCGCGCTGCACGGTGGCGGTGCCGACCCAGATATCTTCGGCCATCTGACCGGCGAAATAATCTTCGTTCCACTGATACAGCGGCTGGTTGAACAGCCCTTCCTGCATGGTGCGGATGATGTTGCGCTCGCTCAGGCGGCGCAGTTTCAGGGTGACTTCGTCAAGGTTCACCGTCTCGATCGGCAGGGCGATGTCGCCGGAGCGGGGCAGGACATAGGCGCGGCTGGTGAACCGGACGGCGGGAGAGCGGTCGCGGACATAGGCGTTCAGTTCGACCGGGCGTGCCAGCTTTTCACCCGACGCGGCGGGCAATCCTTCGCGCAGGACGATACGATACCGCTGGCCATGTTCGACGCCGTCGATACACAGTTGCGCGTCGTTGACCGTGACGGTCAATTTCGGGTCGGGAAGCTGGACGAAGGGCGTATAATCGACCCCGGCCTTGACCAGTTCCTGATTGAACACCGCACAGATGCGGGGCGTCGCGCTGTCGCTTTCGATTTGGGTGTCGCGGACCTGAAAACCGTATTTGGCAATTGCTGAATCCAGCAGCGTCTCGGTGTCGCGCCGGAACTGGACGGCCTGCGCCAATTGCAGCGTCGGGATCATGTCGGGCCCGCGATCGATGACCTCGAGCGTGCGGGCGATATCGGCCAGCGCCGTCGCGCGGGTGTCGTCATCTTTGGCACGCAGATAGCCGTTGATCGCGGCAGGCAAGGCATGGTCGCGGGCCTCGCGCTGCTCGTCGGAATTCTGCGGCACAGCGCGGGCCAGCGCTGCATATTGCCGCCACAGATCGGCGGTATCATTCACCGCGACCGCCGCCCCGATCAGACGCAACGCGCCAATGGCATCGCCCGTCAGTTGCCGCGCCCTCGCGGCAAGCAGCAGGTCGCCGGGCGAGGTTTCGTCGGTGGCATGGGTCTGGCCGATGTCGGCGGCGACCTGACGGGCATAATCAAGGTCGCCGGAATCGAGGAAATTCAGATCGGCGGCGCGTTGGTCGGCGTTTTGTAGTACGGCGGGATCGGTCGGATAGACACGCCCCGATATCGCCCCGGCGTAGGGTTGCACATCTGTGGCACCCGATTTCGGGAAACAGGAGTTCGAGCGTTGGTTGAACGTGAACGCGGTGCATTGCGTGTTGGCAAGGCAGGCGTCCTGACAAGCGTCCAGCGTGGTGTCGAAGATGCTTTGCAGATCGCCGCCGGGGAAATCGACATCGCGCGAAATGGCGACGTGTCGGTCGGGAACAAGGTCTTGCACCAAATCTTGTGATTGTGCCGTCATGCCAAGAACCGAAAGGGCGAAGGTCAGGAAAAAAGCACGCATCGACAATACTCCGGTGGGGCGCTGAATGGCATGACCGTCGCACGGCACGGGCCGATTTGGCAACCGTGCAGGTGTGCAGAGCGGGTCAGGTTTGTCCTACTTTGCGCGGGCTATGTGTCGGGGTAGTACCGGGTGAATACCGGGGCATCGTCGGTCGACAGCGCGGCGTCATAGACATAGCCGCCGGTTGTAAAATCCCGGATTCCCCCGGCGTCGGTGATCCGGTTTTCGATGATGAACCGCGCCATCGCACCCCGCGCCCGTTTGGCGAAAAAGCTGACCATGCGGGGGCGGTCGTCTTTGATCTCCATGAACTGCGGGATGACGACACGCAGTTTCAGCGCGTTGCGGCTGGCGGCGCCGAAATATTCCTGACTGGCGCAGTTTATCAGGGTGTCGGTGTGGATATCGGCGGCTTGCATGGTCAGCGCCTTGGCGATCGTATCGCCCCAATAGTCATATAGCGTCGCCCCGCGCCGGGTTTTCAGACGGCTGCCCATTTCCAGCCGATAAGGCTGGATCGCGTCCATCGGGCGCAGCAGGCCATACAGACCCGACAGGATACGCAGGTGGTCTTGGGCATAATCAAGATCGTCAGCGTCCAGCGATTTGGCGTCGAGCCCCTGATAGGTGTCGCCGTTGAACGCCAGTGCGGCGGGTTTCGTCATGCTGTCGTCGGGCGCGTCCTGAAACGCCCGGAACCGATCCCGATTCAGCCGCGCCAGATCGTCGGAAATATCCATCAGCCGACGCAGATCGCCAAGGGTCTGGCCGCGCATGGTTTTCGCCAGCCGCACGGCGTCGGCCTGAAACGCAGGCTGCGTGGCGACGGCGGCGGTCGGCGCAAAGTCGAGGGATTTGGCGGGTGAGATGACGGTCAGCATGCGGGGGATGTATCGCGCGATTGCAACACGTCCAGAAACGCGTCGGCGAACCGTTCGGCATGCAGATCACCGATGACACGCGCAATCGCGCCCGCGTCGGCCGCGCGCAGTTGCGCCACCTTGGCCAGTTGCGATGCGGTGCAGGTCATCGATTTGCCCGTGCCATCCGGCCCCCGTGTCAGATCGGCCTGCGCGGCCAGCAGGCGGTCATAGACGCTGCCGGCGTCACGCCCGGCCAGTTTGCGCCGTTGCGGATGGATGTCTGGTTGCGCCCCGGCGATCACGGTCAGAAACATGCGCCCGTAGCTTTCCAGTTTCTTGGCACCGACACCACCGATCCGCGCCATGTCGTCCAGCGTCTGCGGTTTGGTTTCCGCCATCTCGATCAGGGTCTTGTCGTTAAAAACGATGTATGCGGGGACATTTGCCGCCTCAGCCAAGGCACGCCGTTTGGCCTTGAGCGCGGACAGCAGCGGCGCGTCTTCGTCGCTGACCAATACATGCACCTTGGGCCCTGACCCCTTGGCGGCGCGGATCAGGTCGCGGCGCAGGGTGATCGTCGCCTCGCCACGCAAAATGGGCCGCGCCTTGTCGGTCATCCGCAGTGCGCCGTAGCGTTCGGGGTCGGGCCGCATCAGGTCGTGGCCCATCATCTGCCGGAAAATCGCCTGCCACTGGCGTTTGTCGTATTCCTTGCCCACCCCATAGGTTGGCAGGCTGGCGTGGCCACGTTCGCGGATCTTGTCAGTGTTCGCGCCCAGCAAAATGTCGATCAGATGGCCCGCGCCGAACCACTCGTCGGTGCGCAATGCCGCCGACAGCGCCATGCGCACCGGGGTCGTCGCGTCAAAGGTTTCGGGCGGTTTGTCGCAAAGGTCGCAATAGCCGCAGGGGCCTGGGTCTTCGCCGAAATAGCGCAGCAGGTGCTGACGGCGGCACCCCAGCGCCTCGGCCAGACCCAGCAGCGCGTTCAGCCGCCCATGATCGGCGGCGCGGCGTTCGGGGGGGGCCGGGCTTTCGTCGATCTGCTGGCGGCGATAGCGGATATCGTCGGGGCCGAACAGGGTCAGGGTTTCGGCGGGCGCACCGTCGCGGCCCGAGCGGCCGATTTCCTGATAATAGCTTTCGATGGATTTCGGCAGATCGGCGTGGGCGACCCAGCGGATATCGGGTTTGTCGACGCCCATGCCAAAGGCGACCGTCGCGACGACAATCAGCCCGTCGTCCTGCTGAAACCGGCGTTCAACCTCGCGCCGCCCGTCTGGGTCCATACCCGCGTGGTAGGCGCAGGCGGTGTGGCCGCCGCTGTTCAGCGCCTGCGCCAGCGTCTCGGTCTTGGCCCGCGTACCGCAATAGACGATGCCCGACTGGCCCTTGCGGGCGGCGGCAAAGTTCATGATCTGATCGCGCGGGCTGTCCTTGACCGCGAA
>JBBSBK010000100.1:0-13473 GCA_038251315.1 Rhodobacterales bacterium
TACTGGCCGATCTGCAGGTTGAGGCGACGGCTTTCGTGCGCACCTGCAACGCCGATGCCGAAATTCTGTCCGAGTTCAAAGTCTATATGCGTTACACTGGCCAAGGCTGGGAAATCCCCATCGTACTGACCGCCGATCAGGCGATGAACCCGGAAGCGGACACCTTCGAGGCGCTGTTCGCGGCTGAGTATATCAAGCTGTTCGGGCGCACCGTCGCGGGAATGGATGTCGAAATCACCGTCTGGTCGGTCAACGCGACGACGCGGCCCGAACCCGTGGCCCGGATCACCGAGGCCCTGCCGGGCAAGGCGGCCCCGACGACTGGCTCGCGGCAGATTTTCGATCCGGCCAAGGCCGCGTTCACGGATGCCGCCGTGGTTTTGCGCGACGCCATGACGCCCGGCAGTACCGTCGTTGGCCCTGCCGCCATCACCGAGGACGAGACGACGATCATCGTCCCCACCAGCCGCACTGCGCTGTGCCAGCCAGACGGCTGCATCGACATCACCGTGAAAGGGTAACGCCCATGACCACCCCGTCGACCGTCGCCTATCAGGTCATGTGGAACCGTCTGATTTCTATCGTCGAGGAACAGGCGCAGGCGCTGATTCGCACTGCCTTTTCGACGTCGGTGCGCGAAGCGGGCGATCTGTCCGCTGGGGTTTACAACGCCCAAGGGCTGATGCTGGCCCAAGCTGTCACCGGCACCCCCGGCCACGTCAACGCAATGGCCGATGCGGTGGCGCATTTTATCCGCCGGATCGGGCGGCAAAGCATCTACGAAGGCGACGTCTATATCACCAACGACCCTTGGGAAGGCACCGGCCACCTGCACGACATCACGATGGTCACGCCGTCTTTTTTCAACGGCCATCTGGTCGGGTTCTTTGCTTGCACCGCGCATGTCGTCGACATCGGCGGGCGTGGGTTCGGGGCGGATGCGGCGAGCGTCTATGAAGAAGGTCTGTACATCCCGATCATGAAATTTGCCGAACGCGGCACGGTCGATGAAACCCTTGTGAGGATCGTGCGCGGCAATGTGCGTGAACCCGATCAGTTGATCGGAGATATCTACGCGCTGGCAACGTCCAACGAGATCGGCCATCGCCGTCTGGTCGAGATGATGACCGAGTTCGGGCTCGACGATCTGGATGGGATCGGCGGGTTCATTTTGGATAACTCGCGCCGGGCGACCATCGAACGGATTGCCGAATTGCCCCGTGAAACCGCGACCGGCGAAATGACGATCGACGGGTTTGCGACCCCGATCAAACTGCGGGTCAAATTGACCATTCACGCCGACCGGATCGTGTCGGATTTCACCGGCACCTCGGGGTTGGACAAAAAGGGCATCAACGTCCCGCTGGTCTATACCAAGGCCTATGCCTGCTATGCCTTGAAATGCGCCATCGCGCCCGAAATCCCCAACAATGCGGCGTCCTTGGCGCCCTTCGAGATTACAGCACCCGTCAATTCCATCGTCAACGCGGTGCATCCGGCACCCGTTGCGCTGCGACATATCATCGGGCATTTCGTCCCCGATACGGTCTATGCTGCACTTGACCAGATCCTGCCGGGGGTGGTTCCGGCGGAGGGTGCAGGGTGCCTGTGCAACTTTCAGGTCAGTCTGCGCCCGCGCACCGACGCGCCCGCGCCCGCCGATGCGGTGCGGTCGGAGGTGTTGACGTTCAATTCCGGCGGCGCAGGCGCGCGCCCCGGTCTGGACGGGCTGAACGCCACGGCGTTCCCGTCCGGCGTGATGACCATGCCGGTCGAGGCGACGGAACACGCCGGGCCGGTCATCATCTGGCGCAAGGAATTGCGCCCCGATAGTGGCGGTGCCGGCCAGCAGCGCGGTGGTTTGGGGCAATTCATGGAGGTCGGGGCGTGTGAAGGCCACGAGTTCGATATACAGGCAATGTTCGACAGGGTGAACCACCCCGCACGCGGGCGGCGCGGCGGCGGGCCGGGAGCCTGCACGACCATCGGGCAGGATGACGGCACCGCGATGCAGGGCAAGGGCAAGCAGTTCGTGCCGCATGGGCGGCGGGTGATGCTGGCGTTTCCGGGGGGCGCGGGCTACGGCGCGGCGGCAGATCGCGATCCGGCACTTGTGCGGCGCGATTTGGCACGCGGGTATATATCCGGCGAAACGGCGATGGCGGATTACGGACTGACGCCCGCCGATGTCGCCGCCGTGCAGGCCGCTGTGGCCAAAGGTGAAATCACCTGAAGCTCAGGCCACTTCCATGTCGTGATCGGGCACCTTGGCCCCGGTCATGTAAGCCACCGCGTCGGACATCGAATGCGCCTTGGGGTCGATCACACACAGGCGGCGGCCCAGCCGATGCACGTGAATCCGGTCGGCCACCTCGAACACATGCGGCATGTTGTGGCTGATGAGGATGATCGGGATACCGCGTGACCGCACGTCCTGGATCAGTTCCAGCACCTTGCGGCTTTCCTTGACCCCTAGTGCGGCGGTCGGTTCGTCCAGAATGATGACCTTTGACCCGAAAGCAGCGGCGCGGGCCACCGCAACGCCCTGACGCTGACCGCCCGACAGGCTTTCCACCGGCACGTTGATGTTCTGGATCGTCATCAGCCCCAGCTCCGACAGCTTGTCGCGGGCGAAATCCTGCATCCGCTTCTGGTCCATCATCCGGAATAGCGACCCCATGATCCCCGGTTTGCGCAACTCGCGCCCCAGAAACATGTTGTTGGCAATGGTAAGGGCTGGGGACAGGGCGAGGTTCTGATAGACGGTTTCAATGCCTGCCTTTTGCGCGTCCTGCGGCCCCTTGAAGTTCAGCAGTTTGCCGTCAAGCCGGATTTCGCCGTGATCGGGCGTGACCGCCCCGGCGATTGCCTTGACCAGCGTCGATTTGCCTGCCCCGTTATCGCCAATGACGGCGGTGATTTCGCCCGGATACAAGTCGAAATCCGCGCCGTTCATGGCGACCACGGTGCCATAACGTTTCATCAGGCCGCGACAGGACAGGATCGGCTGGATATCGGTCATTGCGTCGCCCTTCGCAGCCATTGATCAAGGGCGACGGCGATCAGTACCAGACAGCCCGCCGCAAATGTTTGCCAATAATCGTCAACCCCGGCGGCGACGGCCAGCCCCGTGCTGAACACGCCGACGATCATCGCGCCAATCACCGATCCGGGTATCGACCCGCGCCCGCCAAACAGCGATGTGCCGCCGATCACAACGGCTGTAATCGAATCAAGGTTGGCAGTATCGAACCCGATAGGCGAAATCGACCCGACCCGCCCAACTGCGACCCAGCCACCAAAGGCGCAGATGACGCCGGCGAATGTGTAGACACTGACCAGCACGCGGTTGGTCTGGATGCCCGCCAACATCGCCGCTTCGGGGTCGTCGCCGATGGCGTGAACGTGGCGGCCCCATGCGGTCTTGGTCAGGATGTACCAGACGATAAAGGCCAGCACGATCAGGGCGATGCCGCCATAAGTGATCTTGGCGCCGCCATAGTTCAGCGCCTCGCCGAACCACAGCAGCGAGGGGGCCTGTTCCTTGATGTCGGCACCACGGATGGATTGCGACCCGGAATACCAGAGTTTCAGCGCGGTAAAGATGCTGACCGTGCCCAGCGTCACGATGAACGGAGGCAGTTTGACCCGGGTGACCAGCATCCCGTTGACCCAGCCCATCAGCCCGCCAAAGAACAGGCCGATCAGGATCGCCAGCCCCGGCGGCAACCCGTTATCGACCGACAGCTTGCCCATGATGACCGACGACAGCACAAGGATCGCGGCAACCGACAGGTCGATGCCTGCGGTCAGGATGATGATCGTCTGGGCGATGGCGACAATGCCAACGACCGTCACCTGTTGCAGGACGGTCGACAGGGTGCGCGGGGTCAGGAACCGGATCGGGTCGTGCAGATAGGCGTCGATGGCGCCAAAGGCCAGCACGCTGACAATCAGCACAAGGGCGGGAATGGCGGTGGGATAGTCGCGCAGAAAGGCGCGCACCTTGTGGGTGAATGTCTTGTCATCGCGGGCGAAACTGGCGATGGCAGCGTCGGCCTTGTTCAGTGAGGACTCGTAATCGGAAACGGTCTTGGTCGGTTTGTCCGTGTCGGTCATCGGTGTCCCCCCGGAAGTCGACCTTTCTTGCTGCCCTTGCGTGACGCGGTCGTACAAGGGGCGACAGTAATGCCGCCCCTTGGTCTGTCAATCATGTGGTCAGGCAATCAGCCCCAGCAAAGGTCCGTGCCTTCGGCGCTGGTGATCGACGGCACCCCGTCGACAGGCGCATCGGTCACAAGGTTCACGCCGGTATTAAAGAACGTCAGATCATCAGACGCGGCGGGTTTGGTGCCATCGGCGGCAAAGGCGACGATCGCCTCGATTCCCTTGGATGCCATCAGCAGCGGATATTGCTGCGATGTTGCCCCCAGATCGCCAGAGGCGACTGCGGCAACACCGGGGCAACCGCCATCGACCGACACAATCAGAACGTCCGTCTTGCCGGCGTTCTGAAGCGCCTGAAAGGCACCCTCGGCAGCGGGTTCGTTGATCGTGTAGACGACGTTGATGTCGGGATCGATTGCCAGCAGATTTTCCATCGCCGTCACCCCACCCTCGACCGAGGCTTGGCTGGACTGGTGGCCAATCACGCGGGGGTCGGTTTCGGACCCCATGACCGACAGATCGGGCACTTCGATGCCGAACCCGACAAGGAACCCGGTGTCACGCTGCACATCGACCGAGATGTTGTCGGTGTTGATGTCCAGCATCGCGATCTTGGCGTTGGCCGCTTCGTCACCCAGCGTCGCAGCGGCCCAGCGGCCGATCAGCAGTCCGGCCTCATAGTTGTCGGTGGCGAATGTCATGTCCTGCGCTTCGGAATCGGCCAGTGGCGTATCCAAAGCGATGACAAGGATCCCCGCAGCGCGTGCATCGATCAGGGCTGGCCCGACAGAATCGTTGGACGGGGTGATCAGGATCCCTTTGGCACCGGCAGCGACGCAGTTTTCGATCGCGGTGATCTGCGGTGCGGCGTCGCCATCGGTGACACCGGCATAGGCCTGAAAATCAAGCCCGGCAGCGGTCGCGGCGGCCTCGGCGCCTTCTTTCATCTTTACGAAGAACGGGTTGGTGTTGTTTTTGGTGATAAGACACGCCAGATCGGCGGCCGATGCGGATGCGGTCATGGCAACAAGAGCCAATGCTGACCCGGCAAGCAGTTTCTTCATGGTATCCTCCCAAAAGTATGATCAGCCGACCCTCCCGGTCGCTGCTTCTCCAGACCCCTTTCGGGGCCGTGTCGATAGGCCAACCAATCCGCGATTCGCGACGCCGCGTCAATCAATAAATAAACTTGATTTATTATTCGAACCGTCGTTCAGTCCGCCGACAAAGGGGGGCGCGTCGATGACCATGATCCGCGACGATCTGCCGGATCGGCGGTATCTGCCCGGCGGTGCCGCGCCCGGCGGGATGCGCAACCATAACGAACGGCTGGTCCTGTCGACAATCCAGCAGAACGGCCCGATGGCCAGCGCCGACATCGCCCGGTTCACCGGATTTTCGGCGCAGACCGCATCGGTCATCACCCGGTCGCTGGAATCCGACGGATTACTGCGCAAGGGCGATCCGCAGCGCGGCAAGGTTGGCAAACCGCTGACCCCGATGCAACTGGACGGCGACGGCGCGTTTTCGCTGGGTCTGCGGGTTGGGCGACGCAGCGCTGATCTGGTGCTGGTCGATCTGGTCGGGCAGGTGCGGGCATGGCGCAATGTGTTCTATCCCTATCCAACCCCCGACAGCCTGACCGCCTTTGTGCGCGAGGCCACCAAGGGGCTGACCGACAGTCTGACACCGCCGCAGCGCGACCGGATCATGGGTGTCGGCATCGCTGTGCCCTACGCCATCTGGGACTGGCTGGAATGGGTCAACGCCCCCGCCGATCAGATGGAGGCGTGGAAGGCGTTCGAGATCGCTTCCGTCTTTGCCGGATTGATCGACCTGCCCGTGACCGTAGGCAACGATGCGACACTGGCCTGTTGTGGCGAACACGTGTTCGGGCTTGACCAAGCCCTGCGCGACTTCGCTTATTTCTTTATCGGCTCTTTCATCGGTGGGGGGCTGGTACTGGGGGGCCGCGTCATTTGGGGGGCAGGCGGAAATGCCGGTGCTTTCGGGTCGATCCCGGTGCGCGACGTGCGCGAACCCGTGCATCAACTGCTGCAAACCGCATCATTGCATGTGCTGGAACGGTCATTGGAAAAGGCCGGAATCGATGCGCGCTCGATGTGGGACCGCTCGCAAGACTGGGACGCGTTCGAACCGGATCTAACCGCGTGGTTGCACACCACGGCGGACGAATTGTGTCACGCGATCATTGCGGTCGCGGCGGTTGTCGATATTCCGGTCGTGGTAATCGACGGCAACTTTCCCAATGCCGTGCGGGCGCGCCTGACAGCCCGGATCGCGGCCCAACTGGCGTTGATCGACACCCGCGGAATCGCCAAACCGCATATTCAGGCCGGGCGGCTTGGCCCCGTTGCCGGGGCGCTGGGGGCCGCCTATCAGCCGCTTGCAGCGGCGCTGATGATTGACGGATCGCCGCTTTATTAATGCAGGCCTGCGCAGAATCCCACGATCCGGTTGCAGGCCTCGGTCAGGGCCGCGTCTGACGTTGCATAGCTGACGCGGAAATTGGGCGACAGGCCGAAGGCCGCGCCGAATACCACCGCCACCCCGGTTTCGTCCAGCAAAGCCGTCGCGAATGCCTCGTCATCCGCGATGAGCGTTCCCCCGCCCGACGTTTTCCCGATACATCCGGCAATCGACGGATAGACATAAAATGCGCCTTCGGGGTTCGGGCAGACCACACCGGGCGCAGCGTTCAGCAGTGCGACCACAAGATCGCGACGGCGCTGGAACAGAGCGCGATTGGGGGCCAGAAACGACTGGTCGCCGTTCAGCGCCTCGACTGCCGCCCATTGGCTGACCGAACTGGGGTTGGACGTTGATTGTGACTGCACTTTGCCCATCGCTTTGATCAACTCCACCGGCCCGGCGGCATAGCCGATCCGCCAACCGGTCATCGCATAGGCCTTGGACACGCCGTTGACCGTCAAAGTGCGGTCATAAAGGCGCGGTTCGACCTGCGCGGGTGTGCAGAATACGAAATCGTCGAACACCAGATGTTCATACATGTCGTCCGTCATCACCCAGACATGGGGATGACGCAGCAACACATCGGTCAACCCTTTCAATTCATTCCACGAATAGCCCGCCCCGGTCGGGTTGCTGGGTGAATTGAACAGGAACCACTTGGTTTTGGGGGTGATCGCCGCCTCTAGCTGGTCAGGCGTGATCTTGTACCCGGTCTGCGTCGGCCCTTCGATGAAAACGGGTGTGCCGCCGCCCAGCAAGACCATGTCGGGATAACTGACCCAATAGGGGGCGGGAATGATGACTTCGTCACCCGGATTCAGCGTCGCCATGAATGCGTTAAACAACACCTGTTTGCCGCCGGTGCCGACTGTGACTTGGGCTGGTGTATAGGTCAGACCATTATCGCGGGCGAACTTGGCGCAGATCGCCGCCTTCAATTCAGGAATACCATCGACGGCGGTATATTTCGTCTTGCCCGCATCAATCGCGGCCTTGGCGGCATCCTTGATATTCTGCGGCGTGTCGAAATCCGGCTCGCCCGCGCCAAGGCCGATGATATCACGGCCTGCGGCCTTTAGTTCGGCCGCCTTGGTGGTGACGGCGATGGTGGGGGATGGTTTGACGCGCGACAAAGTGTCGGACAAGAACGGCATGGCAGGGCTCCGGGTGGCCAAAACGGCCCGTTCGTGTCATAGGGTTCCCCAATCGACCAATCAAGCGACAAGGATACCGCGGACATGACGACGGACACAGAAACTCAAGGCTGGTTCAGTGAAGCGACGGCGACATTCGGCGACCGACTGGCCGGGGCGCGCGAAAACGCGGGACTTTCGGTCGCAGAGTTGGCCGGGCAGATCGGCGTCGCCAGCAAGGTTATCGACGCGTGGGAGGCTGACGCGAAAGAACCCCGCGCCAACCGGCTGCAAATGCTGGCCGGATTGCTAGGCGTGTCGCTGACCTGGCTGATGACGGGTGCCGGCGACGGGCCTGATGCGCCAGAGGACACCACCCCGATCACAGCGGATGTCGCCGCGATCCTTGGCGAAATGCGCGCCCTGCGCCAGACCATCGGGCAGTCGGGCGACCGGCTGGCCGTGCTGGAAAAGCGGCTGCGCAAGCAACTGACTGTCGCCTGATCAATGGACGACGTGCGGCGCAAACGGCTGGCGATGCGGGCGATGCGGCGCGGGATCAAGGAGATGGATCTGATCCTGTCTGATTTTGCCGGGCGCAGGCTGGCGACGATGGACAGCGCGGGTCTGGACGAGTTCGAGGCGCTGCTGGACGAAAACGATCACGACGTACTGGGCTGGATCACAGGCCAGATCGCGGTGCCACCCGAATTTGCGCCGCTGATCGTCGATATTCGCCAAGGGGCGCAGGGGTTGACGCGATCCGTTTGAAATTTCGCCAAATTGGCCGCATTTCGTCCCGAACTACCTCCCACAATTCAACGCTTGGTTTAACCGATTGTTCGGCAATTTGGCCCATTCCTGCCCTCAGCAGCGAAGAAGGGACCATTTGCAATGAGCGTTCATCCAGAGATCGGCACCGCGCCGGGCGGCCCCGGCCCGCAGATCCGCAACAGCGCCTTCATGGCGTCCTATCTTGAATCCCTGACACTGGTCGAACGGCTGCACCGTTTGTTGCTGGACGTCATCAAGGACGAATTCGAACGGGTCGGGGTGCTGGAAATCAACCCGGTGCAGGCGCTGCTGCTGTTCAACGTCGGCGAAAACGAGGTGACGGCAGGCGAATTGAAAACGCGCGGCTACTATCAAGGCAGCAACGTCAGCTACAATCTCAAGAAACTGGTCGATATGAATTACATGCACCACCAGCGGTGCGAAATCGACCGCCGATCAGTCCGCGTGCGCCTGACCGAAAAGGGGAGGCGGGTGCGCGACACGGTGGCCAAACTCTTCGCCGCCCACGCCGACGGACTGCAAAGCCGGGGATTTGTCGATATGGACGGGATGGACGAGATCGCGACCGCCCTGCGCCGGATCGAACGCTATTGGGCGGATCAGATCCGCTATATCTACTGACCAACCCCCGGGGGCCGGATCGGCGCTGCCCACGACGATCACCTGCAATTCGCGCATCAGCTTGCGCCGCATCGCCGCCTGATAGCTGTCGAACCCGATGGAAGTTTCGACAAAGGCGTCGGCGCCCCGGATCACATAGGCGCGGTAATAAGACGACAGTTCCTTGATGTCCTCTTGCCGCCGGTCGGTCGAATGGGCCCCGGCGGCCCCGACCGTCAGCCCGTTGATGGTGATCCCCGCAGGCAGGTCCGTCACGTCCTGCGGCCGCGGCCCGGTGTTCGACGGGCCATCGCCGGACAGGTCCAGCGTCAGGCGGGCACAATCGGGCCGCTGCGCGAGCAGTGCGCCGCCGTAGATCATCGCGTTGCCGACGGCGGTGCTGGGATCGGCGGGGCCGCGTTGTCCGGCCAGCAAACCGGCGATGACAGCGTCAAGGCTGGCCGCGTCCGTGATATCGATCCAAGGCTGGATCAGGGTTTGCGCGGCAGGGGCACTCCATTCAAAGACGGCCAAGGCTACGGGCGCGGCGGGTTCGCTCAGCAGGGCGGCGCGGACTTCGGGCGCGTTCAGCGCACTTGCCAGCCCGTCGCGTTGCTGGCGGTATTCGGCGACGTCGACCGATCCCGAAACATCCAGTCCCAGCGCCAATGCCTGTCGACAGTCGGCCTGGACCGACGGCGCCAGCAGCGCCAGCGCAACCGCCAACCGGATCATCCGCGTGGCCCCGTGGCCATCGGTTCACCGCTGACGCTGACGAGCATCAGTTCGCGCAACAGCTTGCGCCGCATCGCCGCCGCATAGTCGTCGAAACCGTCGGCGACCTCGATGAACGCGCCGGGGCCGTGCCGAACCTCGCCCTGATAAAACGCCAAGAGGTTGCCGCTGGCGATGTAATCGCCCCCGGCAATCATCAGGCCATTGACGACCACACCGCTGAAATCAAAGGCGGCATAGGCGTCGGCGGGGCCGAAACCTTCGTTGTTCACGCCGTCGCCCGCCATATCGACGGTGCGGGTGAGGCAATCAGGACCGCGCGCTAGAAGCGTCGCCGCATGGCCAAGCGCGTATCCGGCAGCGGTCGGCATGTCGGTGCGGCTGCGCGGGCTTTGGGCGATGATGGCCGCGGCGCGGGCCAGATGGTCGGCGGACATCACCGGCGCAAGTGGCAGAATATCGACCTGCGAAAACCGCCCGCTCCATTCGAAAACGGCCAACGCCACGGGATCGTCGCTGGCCAGAAAGGCCGCGACCACCTCAGGATCGGTCAGGGCGGCGGCAAGACCCAGACGCTGCAACCGATCCTCGGTCGCATCGACCGACGACGACACGTCGATTGCCAGTCCCAGCGCCAGCCGACAGGCTGACGCCGGAGCGGGCAGCAACATCAGGGCAAGGGCTGCGGCCCTTACCAATGGCCGGTGTTTTGCATGCTGGTCCAGGGTTCGGCCTTGGGCAGGGCATCGCCCTTCTGCAGCAGTTCGATCGAGATGTTGTCGGGCGAGCGCACAAAGGCCATGTGGCCATCGCGGGGCGGGCGGTTGATGGTCACGCCGTTGTCCATCAGGTGCTGACAGGTGGCGTAGATATCATCGACCCGGTAGGCCAGATGCCCGAAATGGCGACCGTCTGATGGCAGACCTGCGTCGCCATCCCAGTTGTAAGTCAGTTCGACGGGGCAGTCCTCGTCGCCGGGGGCTGCCATGAAAATAAGGCTGAACCGCCCGCCGTCGTTGTCGATCCGCCGGGTTTCGCGCAGACCCAGCAGTTCAAAGAACGCGCGGGTGGCATCTAGGTCTTTTACCCGGATCATCGTGTGCAGGTATTTGGTCGGCATTGGCAGGCTCCATTCTGTGGCATCGCCGAAAAGCCTAGCACGGATAGGGGCCAAGACCAGTGACGCTTGCGTCAGAAGGTCGACCGAAGGCCAAAGCGCAACGAGACTTCGCTGCGGTTAAACCGGCTGACGTTACTGTCTGCCCGCAGCGCCCCCAGTGTCACGACAGGAGCGAACCCGGCATAGCCGTAATCGGGAAATGCCATTTCGAACGACCCGAAAACGGATCGGTCCTGCCTGCCGCCGGGCACCGCAAAGGGGAAGGCATAGTCGGGATAGTCGGCGAAACTCGCCCCCAACGTCGCCCGAACCTGTGCCGGGCCCATAGGTTGTGCGGGGGCAAAGCTGATCTGCGCCGTATAGATGTCGGACCGGGCATTTGCGTTCGCACTTTGCGTTCCGTCCCAGCCGAGCGATCCCGACATTTGCGCCCCGCCGGGCAGCGTCCAAGCCAGGCTTGCATCAAGGGCCCGCGCCATATCGGCCGGTTGGTTCAAGTCGAAGCGTTGTTCGATCTGAGAGCCGAACCGGGCGCGCAGGGTGTCGCTCAGCGCCAGATTGCGATCAACCGAAGCGCGCACATAAGTGTAATTGACCTCGCCACCATACCAACTTCGGCCAAGGGCAAAGGCTCCGGCGATCTGGCCATTCTTCAGGGCGCGCACATGGCGCACTTCGCCCTCCGCCAGCGCGGACGCGAAATCGCCATTGGTGCTGGTCGGGGACAACGCTCGCGCTTCGGACGACAACCAGACACCCCTGTCATAAAGTCGCCCGGTCAATGTTGTCTGACTGACCGCAGTTCTGTCCAACTGATAGCTGACCCGCAGATCGGCACTGGCCGTCAATCCCGGCAGGGCCTGCGCACTGCCGCTTAGAATTCCGACAAAGGGCAGGCCGTCGATGATGTTGTAAAGATCGGCGCTGCCGCCGTTGACGTTGTTGGAGGGCGCGAAGGACAATTGCACGTCGGTCTGCCAGGGGTTCAACGCCCGCAATCCGCGATAATCCGCTTGATTTTGTTCATAGTCCTGCGGCGTCGGCGCGACCGTGGCCGCGCGTCGCAGCCAGAACTGCGACAGTGTGAATCGGTCCTCGTTGGCTGCCGCCAGGGCAGTCAGGCGGGCAGCCTCGTACTTCTGCCGCGACGTCGAGGATGCCGCATAGGCGCGCGCGCCTGCCATGCGGCCTTGTGCGGGGCGGCCCAGTCGGGGTTCGACCGCCGCCAGAACGATCAGCGCGGCGCGGTCGGCCGGGTCGGCTTGCAGCAACCCGGCGGCAAGCTGGCGGGCAATATCGAACTCGCCCGTCAACACCGCAGCCTGCGCCGCTGCGCGCGCCTGATCGCGGGTCATCTCGACTGTGGTCTGCGCCGTTGCGGCAGTTGCCAGCAGAAGGAATCCGGTGCAAAGCGCCCTAAGGATTGACAATTGAGCAGATCGGCGCGCTTCCCGGCTCGCCGCATTTGGTCAGAACGAAGATGCCGTATTCCTGTTCCAGGTCGATGTCGTCGATGAAGTCGCCGTCGAGGTGGATCGACCCCGCCAGACCCGTTGCGTCGGTGCCTCCAAATATCCCGCCAAATGTGCCGACGGCGGTCTGATCAGCTTTTGCTGCCGTGCCGTCAAAGGTACCGTTCGCCGCAATCGTCGTCGGGAGCAGAAAGACGTTCGGCAATGATGTGCCGATCACTGCAGCCGTCGCCGGATCGAGGTTGGTAAACACCCGGTCGGTGATGGCGCCGTTGACACTGTTATCGCCAAAGTCGGCATTGATGAAGACGTTGCCGGTCACCTGCGCCGGCTGATCCGGCAGCAAGGCGGGGTTGGGCGATCCGGGGACAGGCAGCAGCTGTGCGCCGTCAGCATCAAGGTTGCTGAGCCCGGCATAGGTGCCGGCATAACTGACCAGTCCGGTCGCCGGAGTCGCCGAAAACGCTTCATTGCGCCCATAGTAGCTGCCGCCGAAAAACTTGGTGAACTGTCCGCCGTCGATGATGGCTCCGGCCTTGACCGTGCCGTCAGGCGTCTCGGCGACGATCGCCACGAACATCCGGTCCAGCGGGTCGTCCTGATAGCTGTAGGCGGTGTATCCCGGCACGTCGAGCGCCGCATTGCGGATGTATTCGACAAGCGGATAATCGGTATTTGTGCGGTCAAGTGCCTTCATGTCGACCAGCAGCAGGCCGGTCGCCGGATTGTAGGCAATGGCGGTCAGGTCATTGCTCAGACTTGTGGGAATCGCGACCGGTGTCGCGGGGGTGTTGGGGTCCGTCGGCGTCGTCGGCGGGCCGCCGAAGGTGAACGGCTGCCCGTCGCCGCATCCGACAAGAAGGACTAACGCGCTCATGGCGGAAAACTTGCGGATCATCTGGGGCCCCGGTCTGCTGATATTTGCCTGACCCGCACGGTCAACAGAACTGCGGACAAA